>CP090855.1:1200000-1500000 GCA_041879425.1 Vibrio pomeroyi
TAAGTTCATGTGAAATATCCGATAACCACTGTTCTCTAAGTGTTTTTTGTTTTCTTAGTGTTTCGACAACACCGTTAAATATTCCGATGAGATCGGACAATTCATCATTGCCGCTTTTTTCAATGTAGAAATCGAGATCGCCATTTTCGATAGATTTGGCACCTTTCGACAAAGCATGCAATGGTTTCAAAAATCGCCTAACAAGAAACAAAGCGATAAGGAATGAAAGCAACACGGTAATCGATGCGATAGTGCTTACATGCGTCGTTTGTTGTTTGAAAAAGCTTTCAGCTAAAGGCCCTGATATTTCATCCATCTGGATGATGGAGATATACCCAATCACTTGCTCATCCCGTGTTATTTCGACTAGTGCTTGATGCTGACCATCTTCAAGGTGATGTAGGTTTTCAGGAGGTCCAATTATAGCTCGCCCGTTTTGATCTAAAATGTTGAGTCGTTGCCAAATAGGTTGAAGACCTGGCGCTTCCGGCTCTCTTAATGGTGGTGGCGATGGGTGTCTGTCACGAGCATGTGGCCGTGAGGGACCACCAATGCTACTGGCGATTAAATGTGGTTCACGTTCTAGCCGCCTCCACTTTTCGGAAGGTGAGTAATATTGCTTTAAGTTATTGGCGAGTTCTTGAGCTAGGGCAATCTCATTATTATTTGTGAAATCTTGGAGCCCTCTTTGAAAACTGGAGTTAATAAAATAGGTGAGTACAAAGAGCATGGTCACGCATACCATTAGTATTGAAACAAACAGTTTAGTGAAAATTGATATGCGCACGTTCTCTCCAGCAGTTAAAGTGAATTAGGACAGTAAAATGAATTAAGACGAAAGTGAGTTAAACCAATATTAATCCCCAATCGTGTGGGAAATGTGGACATTGATTTCTTTATTCATCTTAAGCCATGTATAAGCGTCTTTTTGTTAGAAACGAATAGCGAGCTGACAGGGTGCTATACCCCGTCAGCTCGCATTAAATTATCTCTATTTTTGGATAACCCTCTAACAATTATTGACGTCTTGGTGGTGGCGGCGGAACTTCCTCTTCCGATAGACCACCGCTTCCATCTGCGTCTAGTTTGTCAAAGTCATCGGCGAGTGGACCTCTGAGCTCTTCTAATTGTAATTCGCCATCACCGTTTGCATCCATTTCTTCAAAGCTTGGCATTTCTCTTGGACCTTCACGGCTTTCAGCACACGCTTGAAGCGCGAATGTCGATGTCAGTAAAAGCAATGCTGTCGTGATTTTTTTCATAATTTAATTCCTATTCGTAACCAAATATAAGTGTATTTCTTTGACGCAAATAGGTTAGCGATCAAATTAGCAGAGAAAATGGATAAATCTAGGAGATGAAAGTTAGCGTTTAACTTTGATAGGGCATCAGATCACAGCCCATCAAGTCAGGTTGTTTAAACCTCCATTGTTTCTACATAGTTTCCCCATTTTCTATTTTTATCCTAGTCCACTATTGAACTCATGAATTTAATGCCTTTAGCAATAAAGGCAGAAAGCTATCGTTGGTATTGAAATGGATTATTTTTTAGGAGCCGTAGAATGAAGGCAATGGTAAAAAAATCAGTCGTTGTCTCTTCTACGTTGTTGGTTGCTTCTTATAGTAACGCTGCGCTTTATAGGGTGGTTTTAGAGGAATCACCAGTAGAAACGGAATCGGTGTATGGGGTTGCAGTTGAACCAGAGCTTGGTACAACTGATTGCTTTAGTACCAGTTGTGGTGACACCGACTACGCATTCGCAGGGGAAGCTCAAAATGCAGAACCAGGTTTTTCCTTTAAAGAGGAGGTCCCTTTAGGTCTCGATAATACGTTCTACTATTTGGATTATGACGATATCTATAGCTACTGCACGAGCGAACTTGGCTACGCGACTTGTGAAGCTTGGAGTTCTTTGTTGTGGTATGGCGATGAGGATGCTGGTATTGGAGGCTTGAAAAATGAGCGTGATGCATATTACGAGTTGAGTTATCAGGCGAATTCCACGGCTTTTTATGACTCTTACTCGTTAAGCGAGATCCCGGATGTCGGTAGTAACCCACCTGATGTGAGCAGTTATAGTTATTCCTTTGTTGATGGAACAGAGGAGAAGGTGATCACTAAAGTTGACGAGAATGGTTTTGTTCTTGGTAACACCAGCAGTGGTTACTACAGCTATAACAACCAATATATTCAGTTGTATAGACAGCGTGGTTACTACGATACAGGCACTGAATTTACGGTTCTCCAACCTGAAGCCGATACCAGTATTACGATCAGCGATGCTGACGGCGAAGCGAATATAATTTCCCAAATGGGAAGAACGATGGCTTTTGACTCTTTCAGTTATGAAGGAGAAAGCTATGTGGTCGGAAGCGCGTCCGTTGCGACTTTTTATTACAGTGATGGATACAAAGATTATGACTCTCCGTACACATCCGACAGTGATGCAGAGGATCTAGATAATTGTATCGATGGAGATATTGAGCCTGCTTTATATCCAGAGTGTCAGAACTTTGCTTTTGCTAATCGAGCTTTTGTTTGGAATATAACCGATGCGAATGGCCCCAATGATGATGGAAACCGTTTTGCTGTATCCGATTGGGAAACCAGTTCGACCTATTACTCTTACAACGATGATGAAGCTTCAGCACAGGCGAGTGTGAGGGCTGCAACGATTTTATCTAGAGGGACATATAGCGCTTATCCTGTTTTAGTTGGTTACAATACAGATCTAGATGATTCTGATAACTTTCTTATGCAGGCTGCTGTGTTTAGGCCAAGCAGTACGTCAAATTTCAGCGTTTCGGAAAATGCTTGGACGACGACATTTATCGCTAATGCGACGGTAGAAGTGAGTGATTCATACATTCACAGTAATTCTGTTGCAACAGATATTAATGAAAACATGATGGTTATTGGTTATGCAAAACGAGATGGTGATTATGCGTCGGATCGTGTGTCTGACAATCGTATGTTTGTCGCTGATGCGAATGACACAAAGCCAACAGCCACATTCTTCGCAAGTTTAGGTGAAGACATTTTCTTTGATAGTGCAGAAGGAAAAGCAAGTGAGATCAATAATTACAATGAAATTGTTGGCTATGTTGACGCAGAAACTCACTCTGAAGTAGACGGCCATGAAAGAAGGCATCGCGGCTTCATTTTCCCTTATAACGACACTGGTACCGATGCTGATAGACGTGCAAGATATAATGATCAAGCTTGGTGGTTAGACGACCTAACTAACGGTGGTGACTACAGTGATGCTAACAACCACTTTAGGATATTGGACGCAACCGACATTAATGACGCGGGTGTTATCTCTGGGACGGCAATACAATGTTTTGCGAGTGAAAGTAGCTCCTCTTCTATGGCTTATGATTCAACCGCGCACTTTGCTTATTGTAATGATGGAGTGGGTGATGAGAGGGTGGTGGCAGTGAAACTTATCCCGATATCTGGAGCGACAAGTGAAGACATTGCTGAAAGAAGTGATGATAGCGCTGAAGATGTTGAACGTAGTGGTGCCGGTACCGGGTTATTAGTGCTCATCAGTTTAATGTCTGTGCTTTCTATGCGTTCAAGAGTATCTCGTCTGTAACTCTTTAAATTGATGAAGTTCAAAAGTCGCCTTCTTTTTCCGATAACATCGAAGGCGGCACTCGGTCGAATTTATCCCTTTCGCTTAAAAGTCCATGTGTGTAACAATTCAATAACATCCATTCCTCGATTGTAAATCAAACCACCACCTTTCAATCCCTTGATAGCACTCATTTTCATTCCTTAATTGTCTTCGTGTAACAATTTTTTTACAAGTTGCCGAGTTTTTAGCGTGATTGCTCATTTCCTTCCATGCATTCCAATCTTTCCGCTTGTGAGCCAAATTTAATTAAGGACAAAAAACACACAACCATTTCACAAAAAAAAGTAATACAAGACCGATAGGTACAAGGAGAAAGTTCATGGTGGAGTCATACAACCCGCTTGGTACGGATGGATTCGAGTTTGTTGAATACACAGCTGTCGACCACAAGGGAATTGAGCAACTTAAAGCGCTGTTTGTGTCACTTGGTTTTGCCGAGATTGCTAAGCACCGTTCAAAAGAGGCTTGGCTGTATCGACAAGGTGACATCAACTTTATCGTCAATGAGCAGCCACACAGCCAAGCGGAAGCGTTCGCTAAAATTCACGGCCCTTCGGTATGTGGCATGGCGTTTCGTGTGAACGATGCAACCACGGCAATGACGCAGGCGTTCAGCGGCGGTGGTGAAGAGTACAAAACAGAAATAGGGCCGATGGAGCTGAGCATTCCTGCCATTTACGGTATCGGTGAAAGTTTGCTTTATTTTGTGGATCGCTACGGCAAGCAGAGCATCTACGACGTTGATTTCCGATTCTATGATGACGCGCGAGAGCGCATGGCGAAAGCCGACGTGGGTCTCTACGAGATCGATCACCTCACGCACAACGTGAAACAAGGCAATATGGACCTATGGTCTGGTTTTTATGAGCGTATCGGCAACTTCCGTGAGATTCGCTACTTCGATATTGAAGGTAAGCTGACAGGCCTTGTAAGCCGCGCAATGACCTCACCATGTGGCAAGATCCGCATTCCTATCAATGAGTCTTCAGACGACAAATCACAAATTGAAGAGTTCATTCGCGAATACAACGGTGAAGGCATCCAACACATCGCACTTGCTACGGATGACATCTACAAAACAGTGAAAACTCTGCGTGATCGCGGTATGGACTTTATGCCTACCCCAGATACTTACTATGAGAAAGTTGACGATCGTGTGAAAGGCCACGGTGAAGATACCGACCTGCTACGCGACCTACGCGTTCTGATTGATGGTGCGCCGACCAAAGACGGCATCTTGCTGCAAATTTTCACACAGACGGTTATTGGGCCTGTGTTCTTTGAGATCATTCAGCGTAAAGGCAACGAAGGCTTTGGCGAAGGCAACTTCAAGGCGCTGTTTGAATCGATCGAAGAGGACCAGATTCGTCGAGGAGTATTAGACGATGCATAAATGGATCTCGTTTCCTCATCGGGAGGGGGTGTGCTCTAAACAAGCGCATGCTGATTTCCCCGAAGAGGCTATCTATGAGCGAGAGGCGGGCCGAAGTGGTTTCTTCGGCCCTGCCGCTCACTTCCATCACCAACATGCTCCAACAGGTTGGTCTGAGTGGGAGGGCGACTTACGCCCTCGCGCTTTTGATTTTACGCTGGTGGACAAAGCCAGCCAGATAACTCCTTGGGCCGTGCCTCATCTTTTGCATAACGCGGACTGCAAAATTCGCGTATGGCGCATGGATGAGAAGATGGATTTCTTGGTGCGTAATTCCGACGGTGATGAGCTGCTGTTCATTCATCAAGGCAGGGCTGATCTCTATTGCGATTATGGTCATTTAGAGGTGAGTGAAGGGGATTACGTGATGATCCCGCGCTCGACCAATTGGCGCTTGGAGCCAAACGAACCAATGTTCATCCTGATGATTGAGAACACCGACGCCGCTTATTCCTTGCCAGAGAAGGGCATGGTCGGCAATCACGCGGTGTTTGATCCGGCGGTTCTTGAAATCCCATCGATCAATGATCAATTCCGCGCTCAGTACTCCGAAAAACAAACCCAAGTTCAGGTGAAACGCCACGACAAAGTCAGCGTGATCACTTATCCGTTCAACCCTTTAGACGCGATTGGTTGGCATGGTGACTTGGCGGTAGTGAAAGTGAACTGGCGCGATATCAGACCGCTGATGTCACATCGCTACCACTTGCCGCCGTCTGCACACACCACCTTTGTTGGCGCAGGCTTTGTGGTGTGTACCTTTGTGCCGCGTCCGATTGAAAGTGATCCGGGCGCATTGAAAGTACCGTTCTATCACAACAATGACGACTACGATGAAGTGCTGTTCTATCACGCTGGTGACTTCTTCAGTCGCGACAATATTGAAGCGGGCATGGTGACTTTCCACCCTGCGGGCTTCACGCATGGGCCTCATCCTAAAGCGTTTAAGGCTGGGCAAGCGCATAAGAAAAAGTTCACCGATGAAGTGGCGGTGATGATCGATACTCGCCACGCACTGCAGTTCTCTGACGAACTCGATAGCGTTGAGAACAAAGAATATGTCTACAGTTGGCAAGAGAAGTAAGGGGCAACAAGGATGAAATTAGCAACCAAGAAAAATGGTACTCGTGATGGCCTATTGATGGTCGTGAGTAAAGATCTCAAACAGTGCGTGCCTGCCACTGACATCTTCCACGCGATGCATCTGGCGCCAACTATGCAAGTAGCCTTGGATAACTGGGACAGCGTTGCTCCTCAGTTAGAAGAGTTATACACCTCGTTAAATAACGGCCATGTGACGGGCAGTGAAGTGTTTGCCACTCAGTATTGTGAATCGCCATTGCCACGCGCTTATCAATGGGCGGATGGCAGCGCCTATGTAAACCATGTTGAGTTGGTGCGTAAGGCTCGTGGTGCTGAAATGCCAGAAAGCTTCTGGGTTGACCCGCTTATGTATCAAGGCGGGTCAGATGCCTTTATTGGTCCATGTGACAATATTGAGTTTGCCAGTGACGAATGGGGTATCGATTTTGAGGGCGAAGTCGCGGTTGTCACCGGAGATGTGCCGATGGGGGCTAGCGCTAAGCAAGCGCATGATTCGATTCGCCTGCTGATGTTGGTGAATGATGTATCGCTGCGTGGCTTGATTCCGGCAGAGCTCGCCAAGGGCTTTGGTTTCTTCCAGTCTAAGCCCTCTTCAGCGTTTTCTCCGGTTGCCGTTACGCCTGATGAGCTAGGTGAACAATGGAAAGGTAGCAAGGTGCAGCTGCCACTGACTTCAACCTACAACGACCAGCCTTTTGGGTGCCCGAATGCAGGTGTGGACATGACCTTCAATTTCGCTGAGCTGATCGTCCATGCAGCGAAGACTCGTCCACTGTCGGCCGGTGCGATCATTGGTTCGGGCACGGTATCGAATAAACAAGGTACTGACCACGGCACCTCAATTGCGGAAGGTGGTGTGGGCTATTCATGCATTGCTGAAGTACGAATGATAGAGACGATTCGTGATGGTAAGCCGTCGACTCAATTCATGTCGTTTGGTGATTCGATTCGTCTAGAGATGTTCGATGCGGCAGGTGACTCTATCTTTGGCGCGATTGACCAGAAAGTCAGTCAATATAGACCACGCTAGTGATAGCGGCAAACGTAAGGCGAGAGAGGCATATTATGGACAAGGGCTCTTTATGAACAAGAAGGTCACACTCTATGGTTATTGGCGATCTTCTGCAGCCTATCGAGTGCGTATTGGCTTGAACCTAAAGCAACTTAGCTATGAGTCGAAATCGGTGCATTTGGTGCGTAATGGCGGTGAGCAGCATGATCCACAATATCGCGAGCTCAATGCCAGTGAATTAGTGCCAGTGCTAGTGGATGGTGATGTTCAACTCAATCAGTCGCTGACGATTTTACAATACTTGGACGAAAACTATGTGTGTGAGAGCAGCCCAGACTCCTTGTTGATTCCTGAGCAAACACCACTGCGCTATCAAGCGTTGGCGATGGCTCAGGATATTGCGATGGAAATTCACCCTCTTAATAATCTGCGCGTATTGCAGTATTTGGAGCGGGAATTTTCGTGCGAGCAAGAGGCAAAAATGGATTGGCTTCATCATTGGATGAGCCAAGGTTTTTCGGCGTTAGAAGAGAAGCTAGCGAAGCTCAGAAAAGTACATGGCGACTCAGCATATAGCCTCACGGACTCGCCCTGTATCGTCGATATTTGCTTAGTGCCGCAAGTTTATAACGCCCTGCGCTTTGGTGTTGATATGTCGCCTTATCCGCTGATTAACTCAATTGTCGAAGCGTGTAATCAGTTACCCGCGTTCATCGAGGCGATGCCAGAGAATCAAGCGGATGCAAACGGATAGCCACAGATAAAGACCTAACAGTCACTAATATAAAAAGCCCTCCACGATGTTCATTCGTGGAGGGCTTTTCGTTGGAAGTTACTTTCTTCTAATTGAGAGCTTGTGAGATAAGAGCGCTAAAGCGAAATCACGCGCTTTATCTCATCGAGCACGTCCGCATTGGCTATCGCGCCGATGTTCTCGACGGCTTTGCCATTTACCACCTGTTTCACCGCTAACTCCACCAGTTTTCCTGAGCGTGTTTTTGGCACCTCGCTGATAGTAAAAATTTGGCTCGGTACATGCCTTGGCGAGCAAGACGACTTGAGCTTGCTCTTGATGGCAGCCAATAGCGTTTCATTTAAATCCACACCTTGCTGCAGTTGAACGAACAGCCAAATCTGCTCATTGCGGTCGACATCTTTGCCGACGGCGATGGAATCGATGATGCCCTCAATGGTATTGACTTGCTGGTAGATCTCGGCGGTACCAATTCGCACGCCACCGGGATTGAGTGTTGTGTCGCCTCGCCCATAGAACAGATAGCCGCCATGCACGCTCTGTGCGACTTCGTCACCGTGATGCCATACATTATCGAACCTATCCCAGTAGGTGTTGTGATAGCGCTCTCCGGTGTCATTCCAAAAGCCAACTGGGAAGTTTGGGAGGGAGTTGGTGCATACCAGTTCACCACGTTCGTGATCGACTTTATGGCCCGTTGAATTGAATACCTTGATGTCGACGCCAAGCCCTGCCTGTTGGCATTCACCGCGATATACTGGCGAGATAGGATTACCCAACACAAAGCAGCCACAAATATCTGTACCACCAGAAATGGACGCTAAATGCAGGTCTTGTTTGATGTGTTTGTAAACGTAATCAAACTGCTCTGGGTAAAGCACAGAACCGGTCGAGCACAGTGTTCTTAAATGAGGCAGAGAGTGACTGTCGATAGGTGAGAGCTCAGCCTTATCGATCGCTTCTAGATACTTGGCTGAAGTGCCAAACAGCGACACATCGGCGCGCTGTGCCAAGTCCCACAGTACATTGGGTTGCGGGTAAACTGGGCTACCATCGAAGATAACTAAACAAGCACCGCTGGCGAGCGCAGAGACGTGCCAGTTCCACATCATCCAACCACAAGTGGTGTAGTAGAACACGCGATCGTTTGGCTTAACGTCGCAATGAAGCTGATGCTCTTTTAGGTGGTTGATGGTGGTGCCACCAACCGAGTGAACAATGCACTTTGGCTTGCCTGTGGTGCCGGAAGAGTAGAGTACAAACAATGGTTCATTGAAGCCGACACGCACAAACCGTACAGGTTGTGGCTGATAATGATTGATGATGCTGTGCCAGCTTCGGGTCGATACATCATTTTCAAAGTCATTCTTTCCCAAGTAACCGATCTGACACACCTGTTTTAGCGCGTTTAAGTGCTCGATGATTTCACGGTTCTTATCCGTCATATCGAATGTTTTGCCATTGAAGGTATAGCCATCACAGGTGAACAACACCTTAGGTTTCACTTGGCCAAATCGTTCAATCACACTCTCGACACCGAAATCAGGCGAGGTCGATGTCCAAATCGCGCCCAAGCTGGTGGCTGCCAGCATCGCTATTACGGTTTGTGGCAGATAGGGCGTATACGCAGCAACCACATCACCTTGCTTCACTCCGCTATCGACAAGCCATTGCTGAACGCTAGAGACCGCTTCACACAGGGTTTTCCATGTATAGCTCTGTTGTTCGCCACGTTCATTCTCAAACCAAATCGCAAGCTCATCAGGCATGGTGTGTGCCAAGCGCAGCAAGTTCTCGGCGTAGTTTATCTGTGCATTGGGAAACCAAGCCGCATCGCGATTCGATTTAGGCTGCTGCCAACGGCTCTCACCTTGAGCTTTGATGGCCTCGCTTTCTGCCTTGTTAATAGAGCCTTGCGAGCCGACCATTCCACAAAACTGCCATACGTTTTGCCAAAATGATTCCGGCTGATCCACAGACCATTGATGGAGTTCGGCGTAGCTTTTTACGTTCCTATCTAGGTTTAACCCAGACTGTTCAAGGCTATCGATAAATCGGGTTAAGTTGGCATCATCTATACGCTGCTCGCTTGGCTGCCAAATGGGATTATTGCTTTCGTGCATTCCTTTACCTTTAACAAAAAGTTAACGTTTTCAGTCTGGTATTTAGGTTTTACAAAGTCAAAAGTTCAGCAAAATAAGCGTCTGGCAGAATTGTGTAAATAAAATGTTACACAATCGTCTGTTTCAAAAAATCGCGCAAATTGGCGCTTATAAGGAGTGGGGATAGGCTTAAAGTGAGACATTCGAAAGGAGGTGTGTAATGACTCAATATCATTCTAAGCCCGTGAGCCAAGAGGGATGGGTTGAGTGGAGCCTCGAAGAAGATGCCATTTGGCACGACTTGGTGAAAAGGCAACTGGACGTCATTAGTGACCGCGCTTGCGAAGCCTATTTGCACGGTTTGACCTTGCTGGATCTGCCATTAGACAGAGTTCCCCAGCTTCCAGAGATAAACAAAGTGCTAAAGGAAACAACAGGTTGGCAGGTTCAGCCTGTTCCGGCGTTAATCGATTTTGACCGTTTCTTTGATTTGCTCGCGAATAAGAAATTCCCAGTGGCGACATTTTTGAGAACGCGAGATGAGTTCGATTATTTACAAGAACCTGATTTCTTTCATGAAATTTTTGGTCACTGTGCCATGCTCACTAATGCTGATTTCGCAGCCTTCACTGAGCATTATGGAAAACTAGGCCAAGCGGCGACATCCAAACAACGCGCTTATCTTGCCCGTTTGTATTGGTTTACGGTCGAGTTCGGTTTAGTAAAAGAAGGCCAACAATTGAAAATATATGGCGGTGGCATTCTTTCGTCTCCGGCGGAAACCATGTATGCGCTGGGAGGGGACTTGGCCGTTCGCGAACGGTTCGATCTGCAAACGGTTTTAAGAACCCCTTACCGCATCGACATCATGCAGCCGAAATATTACGTGATCGACGAGCTAACTGAGCTCTTCAAAATCAGTCAGGAAAACCTATTACAACAAGCTGATCTCGCGATTGATGCGGGGTTACTACCACCACTTTTTGAACCCAAGGAACCCACACATGTTGAATGAACAAAAATGCGAAGCCTGCAGTATCGACGCGATTGCCCTTACTAAAGATGAACAACAGTCGCTATTGCTGGAGTTGTCTGATTGGCAAATCATCGAAAGAGACGGCATCCCACAGCTTGAAAAGGTATACAAGTTTAAGAACTACAAACAAGCATGGGCATTCAGCAACAAAGTGTCAGAGTTGGCAGAAGAAGAGTTCCATCACCCTTCGATCTTATTGGAGTGGGGCAAAGTCACCGTCACTTGGTGGAGCCACTCAATCAAAGGCCTCCACAAAAATGATTTCATCTGCGCCTCACGCTGCGATGTGTTCGCGGTGAGTGAATAGTATTGCAGGTTAGAAATTACTCTTGCGCCTTTGTGATGTGATTAACTCATTATTCGGCTCATATTATGATTTGAATAATGAGGTTAAACAGCTCATAATGTGATTTGAATAAGCGTAGCTTTCGCATCATGAGGCGTAATATGTGGATTTGGCAACAAGATAATTGGCCAAACTTTGTTTGGGATAATCAGAAAATAGGCGTGAGGTTAAGAGAAGTACGGCTTAATCAGGGCATTCTATTAGGCAAGATAACCTCTCAATCCGCAGACCAAACACAAACAATGCTCGATACTTTGCTAGCGAACATTGTCCACTCCAGTGCGATAGAGGGAGAAAAGCTGAATGCCTTCTCTGTTCGTTCTTCTTTGGCTAACAAACTTGGTGTGAGTGAAGAGCGACCTTTTCCTACGACAGAACAAACTGATGGCTTAGCGGAAATTATGTTGGATGCAGTGCAGAATCTCACGGAGCCATTAGCGCTTGATAGGATTTTGCATTGGCACGATAGACTGTTTCCTCAGGGCTACACCATGTTTAACCCTGTAATCGGAGGTCAGCTAAGAGGTGATACTCCCATGCAAGTGGTATCGGGAAGAATTGACCGTCCGACCGTACATTTTGAAGCGCCCAGCCGAGACATTCTTGATGCTGAGCTAGATGCGTTTATCACATGGTTTAATGATTCACTTACCGATGAATCACTCGATCCGTTACTTAGAGCTGCGATAACTCACCTTTGGTTTATCACCTTACACCCGTTAGATGACGGTAATGGCCGTATTACTCGATTGTTGACTGACTTGGCTTTAGCACAAGCAGAGAAGCAATCGGTACGTTTCTATGCGATGTCGGTGGGGATACTTGCTAACCGCAAACATTACTACGAGATATTGGAGAAAACCCAGAAAGGGGGACTCGATATCAGCGATTGGTTGATGTGGTTCTTAAATACATTAGATGAGACGTTTACAGGCGTTTTTTCTGAGGTCGACCAAACCGTTTATAAGACCAATTATTGGCGAAGTGTTGATCAAACTAAGCTTACGGCAGAGCAAGTAAAAGTGCTGAATAGGATGCTCGATGGCGATTTTTCTGAAGGTATCAATGCTAGTCAATATAAAAAGGTAGCCAAGGTGAGCAGTGCCACTGCAACACGTCATTTGAGCGCTTTGATTGAGCATGGCTGCTTGGTTAAATCCGGTTCTGGTGGCAGAAGCACCCGCTATCTGTTGCCGGAGTAAGGTTGATATATCCACACTCATTTCTATACTTAAAAGCTGCCAATGTTCAGACTGAATGTTGGCAGCTATTTAGGTGCATTGACCAATTAAAGTAAAGGATGAAGCTACATTACTGGTCAAAGTGACTAATGTGTTTGAAGTCGATATAAATACTCTTGAGCTAGAAATTTATAGGGCTCATACAACATTAAATCTACCTTGTCTCAACTATCTAATTGTCTTTTAGATTCATGATTTTCTTCGTTTGAATCCTTTAATTGAGCTTCTAAAATTGCTTTTGACTCTTTAATTTTTTCGTCAACTTTAGCCTGCTCTCTGGCACTTAAGTGTTTTAACAATTGACTAACCACAGGTACATTATCTAGCTTTTTAATAGAGTCAGCTAACTTAGAACTCTTATCAATAGCGTCAATTATTGGATGATCTGAATTATTATAATCAGAAATGAGTTTGCCAGGGTTTTCACTATTCACCTGAAGTAGATTAAATAGCAGTCTAGTTCTGAGCTCACCGCTTGTATCATCTTCTCCAATGCTAGAAATTTGAGTTGATAAACCTTCAAATGTTCTACTAGAAACTTCTTTGTGCGTATATTCCTCAATTAACCTTTTACTAAGCTTATAACTTTTATTAGAGGAGTACGCGACCCAAAGTATTGGAGCGTAAAGTGGTAACATCATTGAAAACAAACTGGGCGCTTCATCAAACACTTGCGAAAAATCTTCTTTGAAGAACATTACACGAACGAGTGTGAAAGCAACTGGTATTGATGAACAAATGATTAGTCCGACAATTGCCCATTTAAAAGATGATTCGTGTTTTATAAGCTGCTCTTGTTCAACCTTAATTTTGTCTGCATAAGCGGCCGATAGACCAGCTGTCATAGCGGAAGGAAGTAGCGAAGATATTTTATCAAGAATAGCTTTCTTTTGTGATTCCGCCGTGGCAAAAAATTCTTGTTTTTGCTTATTAAAATCATCGTCGAAAGATTGTAGAGTTCTCTCTTGGTTCTCCTTAGATTTTACGACAGCAGCATTTAAATTTGATAGGTCTTCTTTGATTTTTTGATAGCTAGATTCAAGCGTCTTTTGCAACCCATCAACAGCTTTAACTTCACCACCTTCGTTTTCAAATGTATAACCGAATATCTCTTTATGGATTTCTGAAATTTCATTTCGTTCATCTGCCGCGTTACTTAACAGAGATTTCAATCTCTTTGAGAGCGTTTCCGATGTTTCTACTTGTTCTGTGATTGACGTTATTCTATCTGTTAGTAGTTCTTTCTCGTCTGCTAACTTTTCCAATTCAACTAAAGTGCTATCAATAGAGGCTTTCGTTTCTCTATATTCTTTTTCGTTGCTGGAGATACTTTCTAAAAAAATCGCAGCATCTTTTTCAAAGCCTTCTATTTTCTCGAAGCTGTCATGAATACTAATCTTGAAACCATCAAACTTTTCTTTATCTTCTTCGATAGCTTTTGCTATGTCGTGAATCGTCTCTAGATGCGCTTCTGATTGTTTTTTGATTGATGTGACTTTGTTTCTAGCGCCAACAACTTTTGAGTAATGTTCGGGAGCTGATTTTTCTAACTGACTTAACGACTCTTGGGTATCGGATAGTTTTTTCTCTAATGATTTAATTCCATCCCAAAGGTATTCTTTTTCTTCTGCTAGTTTCTTAGACAGTCTTTGTTCGGCAGATTCATACATGAACGACATATTTGTTACCCTAGTAGTCGTATAAAATTATACTCACTATATATATGGGTATTTATTCATTGTTCAATATTGATATTCAACTTTTTTAATATCTCAGTGGTACCATCACACAAATCTAAATTTTGGCACTATCCGCAATTCGTTTGTGAGATGCCAACTAGTAAACACAACAAGCTAACCTTTCAAGCCTTTGTTTTTCGATTACAGCCACTCTTCAGCCAACCCCACTTTTGCGAAACTAGCTTGACCTGCATCAGTGACTTGCTTGGTTTCGGGTCTCATAAACCCTTTCTGTTACTCATAGTATTGGTTTTATGAGGCTGCTCTATGATATATTTCTCGGCCAAGTGTATTACAGATGAAGGCTAGCAATGTCTATCAACCTTTCACTCCTTCCACCCAGCGAGAAAAATAAAATCGAACTGGATAAGCAAGCATCGTTTCTTGTATGGAAACTGAAGCAAGCGAAATGTGGCCCTGAAGCCATTGTTGAAGAAGCAATGAAGCTAGGTGACCCAGATGAAAAGGTGTGGTTTGAACAGTCTGTAGAAAAATACAAACGGGTAATGGGTGTCGCATAAACGCAGACAAACCTTGCCCAGCAATGCTGTAGAATTGAAATGACACAGTAATTTGCTAGAATTTGCACCGTTAATTGAATCAGAGAGAAGATCCCGATGGGAAGAAGTTTTGAAGTGCGCAAGGCCTCAATGGCGAAAACTGCAGGCGCAAAAATTAAAGTTTATTCTAAATACGGTAAAGAGATTTACGTACTGGCTAAGAACGGCAGCTCTGACCCAGACATGAACCTACCTCTTAAGCACCTGATTGCTAAAGCGAAGAAAGACCAAGTACCAGCTCACGTTATCGACAAAGCGATCGATAAAGCGAACGGCGGCGGTGGTGAAGACTTCCAACCAGCTCGTTACGAAGGTTTTGGCCCAGGTGGCACAAGCGTAATCGTTGACTGTCTAACTGACAACGGCAACCGTACTTTCCAAGACGTTCGCCAATGTTTCGTTAAGACTGGCGCGAAAATCGGTGTTGAAGGTACTGTTTCTCACATGTTCGCTCACCAAGCTGTATTCCAGTTCAAAGGTGAAGATGACGAGATCATCCTAGAAACGCTAATGATGGAAGACGTAGACGTGACTGACGTTGAGCTAGAAGACGGTGTTATCACTGTATTCGCTCCAACGACTGAGTTCTTCAAAACGAAGACTGCACTAAACACTGCGTTCCCAGAGCTAACGCTAGACGTTGAGGAAATCACTTTCGTCCCTCAAACTACTACGCCAGTAGCTGAAGAAGATTCTGAGAAGTTCCAGAAGTTCTTAGACATGCTTGACGACTGTGATGATGTTCAGCAGGTTTACCACAACGCTGAGCTGTAATCTTTACAGTAACAACAGTTATTAAAAAACCGAGCCTAGTGCTCGGTTTTTTTATGTCGGTAACAATGATTGTTTTCCTTGATCATCGTTCCGCTAGCTCTATAAATAACTTTGGAATTCATGGCGTTATTCATCGCATAAACTCACTTTAGCTATCGTTTTTGATCTCGGGCGACATAACCATTCGGCGACCTTTCTGACTTGTGGTAACAAGGTTAGGCTCAATGTGAGTGCACACGGCCAAGCAATCAAAAAGCTGTTTAACCAAATAGGTGGCCATGCTTGACTGAAACCCATCTTATAACCCGATATGATCCCCGACATCATGAAAGCCATGACAAGTGAAGACAGTATCGCGGTAACCCAATGCAGTTTGTTTTTCATCCGCTCTCCTTAGTGATTTTATTATTGGAATGCATTAAGGTTACTCTTATCCATAAATGAGAAAAATAGGCACATATAGAAGTATGAATTCCATATTTGGAAACATTGATGATCTATTCCTGTTTTGTACTGTGGTGGAAGAGGGGTCGTTGTTGTCGGCATCGAAGCGGCTGCAGTTGCCTGTGTCGACTATGTCGCGCCGATTAACCGCTTTGGAAGAGCGCCTGAGCATTCGTCTTTTGGAGAAGAAGGGTAGAGAGCTGGTGGCCACTAAAGATGGTGAGGCGGCCTTTGCTGCCCTGAGTAGCGGTATGGAGTCACTACATCAAGGGTTTAGTAGCTTGCTTGAAGAGCGCGATGCCATTCAAGGCAAGATAAAGCTTGCGGTGCCTCATAACTTCTATAGCGGTTTTCTTCGCCCGACGGTCGAGCAATTCCTTGCTGAGTACCCAAAAGTACAGCTCAATCTCATTTTGAGTCAACAGCAAGTGGTGCCTGAAACCGATCGTGATTTGTTGATTACGTTTAAGATCTCCGACATGGAAGGCATGATTGCGCGACCACTGTTTAAGGCCAAGCACGGCTTTTTTGCGAGCCAAGAGTATCTGGATTCTCGCGAAGAGATTAAAAAGCCAGACGATCTCGAGCATCAAGAGTGGATTAATGTCGATGATGTGTTTGATATGCCGCTCTACAAATCTGGTCAGTTAGAGCAGATGGTGACGATCAAACCTAAGTTCATCGTTAACGATATTTATGCGGTTGCGGCCGCTGCGCAAAAGGGATTGGGCATCGCCTCACTGCCTTTTCGTCATGTTTCTCCGGAAATGAATCTGATTCAAGTGCTCCCTGAGTATCATCGGGGTGATCGCCAAGCGTATTTAGTGTACAAAGAAAGAAAATATCAGCCGAAGGCTTTGACTTTGCTTATCGAGACCTTGATTGAGAGCGTTCGATCGTTCCATCACGATGAGCTGAGTTAAATGAAAAGGAGAAAGAAATGAAAGTAAGTTTTATCGGGCTAGGCGTAATGGGTTTCCCAATGGCAGGCCACCTAGTCAAAGCCGGTTTTGAGGTAACGGTATTTAACCGCACTCATAGCAAAGCACTAGACTGGGCTGATAAACACCAAGGTAAAGCCGCTGAAAGCGTGGCTGAGTGTGTCGCAGAAGCTGACGTAGTATTGGTTTGTGTTGGCAACGATGACGACGTGCGCAGCATGACAACCAGCGAAACAGGCGCACTGGCGGCAATGAAGTCAAACGCGATTCTTGTTGACCACACAACAACGTCAGCAATCCTGTCTGAAGAGCTTGAAGTCG
Organism: Vibrio pomeroyi; assembly: GCA_041879425.1. NCBI lineage: Bacteria > Pseudomonadati > Pseudomonadota > Gammaproteobacteria > Vibrionales > Vibrionaceae > Vibrio > Vibrio pomeroyi. The sequence goes on from CP090855.1 coordinate 1,217,451, forward strand.
CTGCGAAGGAAGCGGGTGTTCGCTTCATGGATGCACCAGTGTCTGGGGGTCAAGCGGGCGCAGAAAACGGTGTGCTAACTATCATGTGTGGTGGTGAGCAAGAGCTATTCAACGACCTTCAACCTGTATTTGAAGCTTACGGTAAATCGTCAGTTTTAATGGGTAAAGTAGGCCAAGGCCAACGTGCGAAAATGGTGAACCAGATCTGCATCGCGGGTGTATTGAACGGCTTATCTGAGGGCTTGGTATTGGCTGAAAAATCAGGTTTGGATATCCCAACGCTGGTTGATTGCCTTAAAAACGGCGCAGCTGGTTCATGGCAGATGGAAAACCGTGCTACCACAATGGCACAAGATAAGTTTGATTTCGGCTTTGCCATTGATTGGATGATCAAAGACTTAGGCTTCTGCCTAGATGAAGCAGAGCGCCAAGGCATCCAACTTCCGTTGACTGAAAAGACCAACAACGCCTACAAGGCATTGTCTGCTGAAGGACAAGGCCGCATGGATACATCAGTATTGATGAAAGCTGTCGTTGAAGAGACAAAGAAGTAGAGAGACAAAGAAGTAGCAAAACAGAAGCAATAGAAGCTTCGTTTAGATAACTAAAAATAGCCGCGGATTAGCGGCTATTTTTGTTTGTATTAAATGATAACGAGCCTTTTTAACTCGTTTCAGGGCATTAACTACCTTGATTAAAGCCTATCTAGATTGAAGCATGACCTTTTTAATCACGTCATGAACGGCAAGGTTTAGAGGGCTTTGGCGATCGACAAGGCGCATGCAGGATACGAGGTTTAGATCAATCCTAAGTTCTTTGGGTGGCTCTATGGTATTAAGCGAAGCGTCCTTCCAACTATCGCTTAATACGCAGGCGTGGTCACCTTGCTCTAGAATTTGCCTCGCCACTGAAAAATTGTCCACCGTGATACTGATGTGGGGGTCAATACCACTGCTTCTCAACATTTCTAAATATCGGTAACGTTCTTCATTCCAACCTTGGCTTCGGATCTTGATGAAAGGCAACTGCAATGCCTCTTCCCATGTTAGTTGCCCTAATGATTTTGATACGGCGATCACCAGTTGGTCAGGCATGATGCGTTTCTGGAATATATTCGAACTACGGTCTTCGTTTAGAAAATGCACACCTAACGTGATATCACCGTCTTCTAATTTTTGCTCTGTATCCGATGTCCAAGTTTTCAGCTCTATTTGTGCTTTGGGAAATGTTTTCGAGAGCTCCCTAAATAAACTAACGCCTGAGAACTCTAGTGTATAAGCGAAGAAAGCAAGAGTGATTGGCCCTTCATAGGTGGCAGGGTCGAATGTCACTGGTGAGGTGGCGGAGTGCATCAAGGACAAGGCTTGTTCAATCTTGGGCAAAATAGATTTGCTGTAATGCGTTGGTCTCAACCCTTCTGTAGTCCGTTCGAAAAGTGGGTGTCCTAATTGTTCTCTGAGTTTGGTCATTTGCTTGCTGACGGCGCTCTCTGAGATCCCCAGTTTCATCCCAGCCCTTTTAAGGCTATTCGACTGACACAGCAACACAAAGGTACGCAGCAAGTTCAAGTCTATACTTTCCATTTCGGCAAGTCCTATTTTCCACGCTTTCCATTTTGGAAGTATAAAGTGATCACTATCGGCAGAGCAAATAATACTCTTCCAAATGACATTCACTTTGAAATATAAAGGTCGCTACTATGAAAACACTATTTCCCCTTACTGCTGTCGCTTTATTCTCAACCAGCGTTATTGCAGCGCCAACCATCGTCACGGAAGATAATTTTGCTCAGGCATACACCAATATGCGTCTCGGCGCGGTGGTAGAGAAAGCTGGTGGTATCAATACATTCTTTGAGATGCCAGTACCAAGCAGCGTTCCAGAAGAGCAGTTCGTTGTGCGAATGAATCGAGACACCTTTTACTCCGTTTCTGTCATCGATATGTCGAACGATGATGTCTACGTGACGGTTCCAGAAACTGACCAATACGTGTCGCTGCAAGTCGTTGATGAAAACCACGAGACGCAACCAATGATCTACGGTTCGGGTCGTCATAAAATCAGCGCAAAAACCGACCATGCATTTGTTATTGTCCGTGCTCTTGAAGATGATGCTCGCCGTAACCTGAAGATTGAAACCGGCAGTGAGAAACCGTTTGTCGTAAAAGAATGGGATATGGCGTCATTTAAGGCTACGGATGGAGCTGGCAACATCGATTTCAGTGACGGATATGACCAATCAAAGGCGTTTGGTAACAAAGAAAGCGGCCAAACTGATTACATGAATTACGTTGGCGCAGCTGGCGGTTGGGGTGGTGCAATGGTTGAAGATAACATCTATCAAACCAGTCAGTACTTCGATGCGAATGCATGTTACGAGACGACTTTCAAAGATCCTAAGGCAGGATCATTCTGGTCGGCGACCGTATATAACGCTGATGGACGAATGTTTAACGACAAGGCCAATATTTCGAGTGAAATGGCACCTGTTATTAACAGCGATGGTACCTACACTCTCCGTTTCGGATGTGAAGGTCAACCAAACAACATTCCAACTATGGACGGTAATAGCACGGGTAAATTTAATGTACTGATGCGCCACTACAATCCTAGCGAGCCAGTGAGCAAAGGCGAGAAAGGCTACAACCCAGCGACGATGATTAAGAAAGTTGGTTAAATTAAGTCGTCAAATTGATGCTACTAAATGTAGTTAACTAGCGAATCCATTAAAAGCTACGTGATACTGAGTAAGCAAAAGAGCTTCGAAGGTATCGCGGGCTTTTTCCACTTCCGTTCTCCCACTCACGCTCTAACTAAACCATTCACTCCTCGTAATTACCATTCGTCGCATCGGTAAAACTGCATGACAAATTCTAGTTAACCTTTCAATGTCAACATTTGAAAGGGATTAGAAATCATGACTACTGCAAACACGACTTACTCACTTACTTCTCTATTTAAGCGCTCATTTTTGATTGGGCTTGTTTCCTTCGTTCCTACGTTAGCTTTAGCTAACCCAAGTTCAGACGTGCTCGATATCTACAACCAAGCCGCGCAAGGCAATGAAGACTTGGTTGAGGTGGCTTACGAGCGCCTAAATGACACGCTGCAACAAGACGGTGCGACGCCACTGACCTTGGTCTACTTAGGAAGCACAGAAACCTTAATGGGACGTGATGCGTTCTTGCCTTGGAACAAGATGAAGTATGTAGAAAAGGGTTTATCGACCATTGATAAATCATTGGTGCTGTTGAAAGACGAAGACCAGCCGATTCATGAGCAACCTCGTGTTCAAGGGCTGCCAGACTCTTACCTAACTCGCGCCATGGCTGCGGTGACTTACACCTCTCTACCAGACATGTTTAACCACTTTGATCGTGGCTATGATCTGTTCCTCTCGCTACTCGCGGAAGATGATTTCCAACAACAGCATTTCGCTGCTACATCGTGGATTTACCGTTACGCCATTACCGCATCGATTCGTGCTGAAGACTTCGAGCAAGCACAGGTGTGGCTTGAAAAAATGGAAAGTACCGATGCCGGAAACATCGAGACCATGACTGCGAAGGCCCTAATAGCGAAAGCCAAATAACAGCTGCGAAAGCAAAATAATGAGCGCGAAAGCTTAATAGTGGCTTGCGAACGCTTAAGAATGGATTGGCAATCAGAGGACAACGGAATGATTGAATTTAAAGGTATCGGCAAATCGTATCTCACTGGCGGTCAAAGTGTAGACGCTCTCAAGGGAGTCGATGGCCAAATCAAACGCGGTGAAATGGTGGCACTGTGTGGCCCGTCGGGTTCAGGGAAAAGCACACTTTTGAACATTCTTGGTTTGTTGGATATGGACTATCAAGGCGAGATAAATATTGATGGCAAAGCGTATCCAACAGAGCAGATTACTGCTGCGCGTTTTCGTCGCCAGTCGTTGGGTTTTGTCTTTCAACGCTTCAATCTGGTTCCTGTGATGACTGCGCTTGAGAACGTCGCATATCCATTGATGTTGAACCAATGTTCGAAACAAGAACAGCAGAGCAGAGCGCAAGAGATGTTAGAGCGTGTTGGGCTAGGAGATTACGTTCATCACCGTCCAGACAACCTTTCAGGCGGTCAGCAGCAACGTGTCGCGATAGCCAGAGCGTTAATCCATAACCCAAGCCTAGTGATTGCTGATGAGCCAACCGCGAGCCTAGACAGCCACACCGCCAACCTAGTGATCGACATTATGAAAGAGCTCGGTCACGAGATGGGCACCACCTTTATTGTCGCAACACACGACCCAAGAATGGCGCAGCGTTGTGATCGAGTGATTGAACTTATCGATGGACAACTGGCACCACAAGCCACAGCAACGGAGGCTATATCATGGGCAAGTTAACACAAAGAATGAGCACGTTTTTGCTTCCAACTTCGGTGCGTCTGGCATGGCTTAATTTATTAAGGAATGGCCGACGCAGCCTGCTTTCAGTGTTGATTATCGCGATAGCCGTATTTGCGCTGACGTCAGCAGGAGGCTATGGGCTTTACACCTACGAATCTTTGAGAGAATCGACCGCTCGAGATACTGGTCATCTTACTTTGAGCACGCCGGGATACTTTGAACAAGATGAAGACATGCCGCTGAGCAATGGTCTCGATAATGTTCAAGCGCTCACCAAGAGCATTATTGGTGACAGTGATGTGCGTGGCGTTCAACCACGAGTCTACTTCAGCGGCTTGGTTTCTAACGGCAGTAAGTCGACCATCTTTATGGGAACGGGCGTTAATGAGCGTGAGTTCGACATGAAAGGACCATTCCTTGATGTGCGCAGCGGGCAAACCCTGTCGGATGTGAGATCTCCAAGATACGACAGCCAAGAGCCACAAGTGATGCTGGGAACTGATCTTGCTCGCAACCTTAAAGTTGCCGTTGGTGATTGGGTGACACTGCTTGCCACCACCAGTGATGGCGCTTTGAATGCCTTTGATTTTAAGGTGCAGGGTATCTACTCGACAGGGGTGCCTGAGCTGGATAAGCGTCAACTGTATGTTCATATCACCACCGCACAAGAGCTTTTGGCCTCAGACAAAGTCAGTACCTTGTCGGTGTTCCTATTTGAAACCAACAAGACCTCGACCGTTCAACAGCGTATTCAAACTACTTTAGATCGAAATAGCGCGAGCCAAAGCGATCAAGGCACAGAGATCGAGATCACCCCATGGCAAGATCGTGCGTTTTTCTACACCAAGGTTAAAGATCTTTATGACCGGATCTTCGGCATTATGGGCGCGGTGATGGCATTGGTAGTGTTCGTGTCGCTGTTTAACACCATGACCATGTCGGTGACGGAGCGCACTCGTGAAATTGGCACCTTGTCGGCTCTTGGTAGTTACCCTTCTGAAATCGTCGCAGGCTTCTTAAAAGAGGCGGGATTACTGGCGGTAATTGGCAGTGCGATAGGCGCACTAGTGAGCGGTTTAGTGTCGGTGTTGTTACTGGTAGTCGATATACAAATGCCACCACCTCCGGGTCGAACCGAAGGTTACCCACTCAACATTTACTTCTCATTAGAATTGGTTGGTTACGCCACCTTAGGTGTGCTGACGATCTGTTTGCTAGCCGCTTATTTCTCTGCTCGCAAAGGCGTGAATAAGCCAATCACGGAGGCGCTGGTTTATGTATAAATTTACTCGTTCACTCACTATTTTAGGTTCTGCGTTGGCTTTGGTTCTAGCATCGGCACCAAGCTGGGCTATCGATTCACAACAAGTCACCGAGATGATTGCTAAAGCAGATAGCTACCGCTTGAACAGTGCACAAGCGTCCAAGGTGGTCTCTTTAGTCGCGCTATATCAAGACGAACAACTGGATAAAACCCGTGAGTACAACGTCTATACAAGACCAAATCGAGAATCCTTGGTCGTGTTCAAGTCTGCTGTCGAGGCGGGTCAAAAGATGCTGATGATAGAAGACAACTATTGGTTATTGATGCCGAAATCTCGTCGTCCAATTCGTATTACCCCGATGCAAAAATTGCTTGGTGAAGCTTCGGTTGGTGATATCTCAACGCTCACTTGGAGCGAAGATTACCAAGGTGAGTGGGTTGTCGAACAACAGGTTGAGGTGTCAAGTGGTGATCTGCTTGATACCCATCACTTAAAACTCACCGCAAAAACTAAGGGCGCGAGTTATCAATCCATCGATCTGTGGTTAACGACAGAGCGCGCATTTCCAGTTAAAGCGGATTTGTATTTGCGTTCAGGAAAACTAGCCAAGCAAGCGTGGTTTACTGAAGGCGTGCGTGATGGCTTGCCGAGTGTAGTGTCAATGACCTTACTTGATAAGATTCAACCAAGTAAGAAGACCGTGATTGAGTACCGCGAAGTAAGCGAACAAGCCTTGGCAGACAAATACTACAACCCAGCTTACTTATCGCGTAATAGCGTATCTGGGCTTTAGGTGGATGCCATGAAAGCTTCTAGTCGTAAGCCTTACATCAAGTATTCAGCTGCTATTTTGCTTGCTTTGTCTTGCGTAAGTAACACGATTCAAGCGGATGAGCTGAGCTTGGCTTGGGATTGGCAACTCAGTGCCGAAGCGATTGAATCACGAGAGTCACCATTCACTCCTTTAGCATCTGATAATCGCCAGTCGCTCAATGGTTTACTGGATCTTGAGGTTGGTTATAACAATTGGCTTGGCCTGTTTGCAGTCAAAGCCAACGATATTTTGAGTAACAATCCTCAAGGACAAGAGGCGAGCTTTGAATCGGAATTCATCGTGCGCGAGTTGTTTTGGCAAGGTGGTGTTGAGGTGTCTAATTCTATAGTCGGTGACCACTACCTCGATGTGACGCTCGGCAAGGTTCGCCTCGATTGGGGCGTGGGTTATGGCTACCGACCGCTAGACATCATCAAGCCTTATCGCCAAAACCCAGTAGGCATTGTCGCTGAGGAGGGGGCGGGTGTTGCGTCGGCGTCACTGTTCGATATGACGGGCGAATGGACACTGCTTTACAGCGATTCGTCATGGACTTCTCAAGACGTAAATGAATTCGAAAAGCAGAACCAGCAACAAGGATTTGGCTTACGTCGTTACAACCTAGTGGGTGACCATGAGTATCAGTGGGTCGCTTATTATGATGATGTGCGCCACGGCTTGCTTGGAGCGAGTTTGGTTTCGGTCTTAAACCTTGCATGGGAGTTTCATGGTTCGGTGGTCTATCAACGACAAAGCCTTGGCTACAGTCAGCCGGATTCAATGCTTAAACCGGTTTATCTTGAAGAGCAGGGCGAAGCTTATCAAGCGTTAGCAGGACTAACATGGGCCAATGACACGGGGCACAATGTGGTGTTGGAATACTGGTTTGATAGTCGTGCTTGGAGTAATTCTGAATGGCAAAGTGCGATAGAAAGTGCTGAGTCTTTGTCGGTTAATCCGATGACAGCTTCATTGGCAGGTTCTTACGCTCAGGGTTATCAACACGCCAATTTGGTTCAACATAACATTATGTTTCACTGGTCTTTGGATTCTACACATGGCTGGCTTGAAGATGTCACTCCAACATTTGATGTGATGTTATCTCCACAAGACGGTGGTTTTATTGCGACCCAGTGGCTCAACTATCAGGCTTTAGATAATGGCAATTCATCGTTGGATTTGGAACTTGCTGCACGCTTTCTAGGCGGTAAAAGTGATTCTGCTTACGCCAACTTACCTGATAGTCATATGATTCTTTTAAATATCAAAGGACGATTTTAATGAGTACTTCTTCAGACAGTCAGTTTTCATGGATTAAAAGCTTCACTCTGACCTCCATTTTCTGCGCTTTGATTGCTGTGACCACGCAAACTATTTGGGGAGGTGAGTTTCTCCTCAACCTCGCGATCAGCTTTGGTTTTGGCTTGAGTGCGGTCGGCTCTTCTTTCATTCTGGTTAAGTTGTTCAAAACCGAATCTCGAGTGTTTGAAGTGGGTATATCGATGTTGGTGGCGATGACGGTTGGTACGCTAAACGCTCATTATTGGTTAAATGGTTTCTTTGGCGACAGTTTCTCTGGATTGAAATCGGTGATGCTTTTAGGTGTCATTTTTTGCTCGGTTTGTTACTACTATTTTTATACGAAAGGCGAACAACTCAGAGCCGAAAATGAGTTGGAGGTTGCTAAACGTCGCCAAGCAGACCAAGAGAAAGTGGTGGTGATGAGTCAGCTTAAGCAACTGCAAAGCCAAATTGAACCGCACTTCTTGTTCAACACGCTTGCGACCATCAATGTATTGATTGAGAGTGACAGCGCGAAAGCCAAGTTGATGCTCGAAAAACTGACCGACTTGTTGCGTGTGACTTTGAAGAATAGCCGCACTGAGCAATCGACAATCGCACAAGAGGTCGACTTGTTAGACGCTTATCTTAATATCCAAAAGATACGCTTGGGTGAGCGCTTAACGTTCTCGATTGAAACACATGAGATTAGCGATTTGCAGGTGATTCCACCGTTCTTGATTCAACCCTTGGTCGAGAATGCACTCACGCACGGTATTGAACCCATAGCCGCTGGTAGCCAAGTGAATGTTCGCATTACTCAACAAGCACAGCAGCTAAAAATTCAAGTGTCGGATAATGGTGCAGGGCTGAAAACACCCTCTGCGAATACGGGTCATGGTGTTGGGTTAAGCAATATTCGTCAAAGAATCGAAACCCTTTATGGCGATAAGGCGAGCCTAACGATTACTGAACAAGCTGAAGGCGGGGTCGTCTCGACGATCTTGTTGCCACTGGATGACTCAGCCGCCTAGAATTACAGACCAGAAAGCACAGAACAGTGACGATAAATAGACGATTTACAGTGTGAATTTAAAGGACTAACGATGAATAACCCAGCAATACAGCCGAGCGTAACGGCGATTATCGCAGACGATGAAGCACTGTTAAGGCATCACTTAGACAAGAGCTTGGCTGAGGTTTGGCCGGAGCTAGAAATCGTCAGCAAGGCACAAAACGGTTTGGAGGCGATGCAGAGTATTCAGCAGCTTAAGCCCGACGTGGCGTTTCTCGATATTCGTATGCCTGAGCTGGATGGAATCTCGCTGGCGAAACAACTCAACAAGTTAGATTCACCGCCATTGATTGTGTTTATTACGGCTTATGACGAATACGCAGTTAAAGCCTTTGAGCACAATGCGATGGATTACCTGCTTAAACCGATTAATCAAGAGCGCTTACTTGCAACATGCCAAAAGGTGCAAGCGCGTTTGTCGAGCAACCAAACCCATTCAGGTAACACGCCTCAACAACCTGACATTGCGGCGTTAATGAGTCAGCTTCAACAGTTATCTCAAGCGACTTCTCAGCAAACGCAACCTTCTTATCAATCGCAGCAAAAGCATCTCACATGGCTCAAAGCCAGTGTTGGAGAAGACATTCACCTTATCGCCGTCGATGATGTCGCTTACTTCAAAGCGGAAGATAAGTACGTCTCGATATTCAAAAAAGGCCAAGGCGGCTCGCTAGAGGAGTTTATTCTTCGCGTATCATTAAAAGAGCTGATTGCGCAGCTTAATCCTGATGAGTTCTGGCAGATCCATCGTTCGGTGGTAGTGAAAGTGTCGGCCATCGATAAGGTGAAGAAAGGGCTCTCAGGTCAGATGTCGGCTTATGTGTCTGGGCAAAAGTTACCCATCAGCCGCGCCTCGCAAGCGCTATTTAAAGGTATGTAGAGGCTCACTTAAGGTATGTAGCAAGTGTGTTTAAATGGATTTCATAAGCTCTTATTAAAGTGCTACTTCAAGTGAACACAAGCCATCTTATATATCGCATGTTAATTTATAAAATGAAGATCCAGATCACAAAGATATTCATCGGGTTAAATATTAAATAATAATCGTTAACTCAATCTGTATATTGTCGATGAATGACATTAAGAGGTTGTTATGAAAACATATTATTTAGCGACGGCACTATGCCTAACTTTGGTTGGCTGTAGCTCAACATCAAAAACCACCGAAAACTTAATCCAACCGGATCCAACGTGGACTTCAGGTCAACTGGAAAACGGTCTTACCTATCATGTTTATCCTGATCATGAAGAGTCTGTCTCTGTACGTTTAGTCGTTCACGCGGGTTCGATTCAAGAGACTTCTCAACAGGAAGGTTATGCTCACTTTGTTGAGCACATGGCATTCAATGGCAGTAAAAACTTCTCTCAGAACGATGTGATTCGTTTGTTTGAAGATGCCGGTTCTAGTTTTGGTGCGGATATTAACGCCTACACCTCTTATGAAGAGACGGTATACCAGTTAGATTTGCCCGATAACATCGAGTTGCAGTCTGCCTTGACGTGGATGCGTGATGTGGGTGACGGCCTAGACATCGCAAGCTCTGAAGTTGAAAAAGAGAAAGGCGTGATTCTGGGTGAGTTTCGCATGGCTCGCCTTGATGACAAGTCATTCGGAGAGGTATTTTATGATCACTTGATTGAAGGAGGTCCGTATGAATCTCAAGATGCATTGGGCTCGAAAACATCGGTTGTAGAGGCAACGCCTCAGGGCTTATCTGACTTCTACCAAACTTGGTATCAACCTCAAATCGCCGAGTTAGTTATTTCAGGTGATGTAGACATCAAAACCTTGATTCCATTGATTGAAGAGAAGTTTTCTAGCTGGGAGCGTGGTGAAACACCAAGGCCTGAAAAGCAGAAAATGACTTCGTTCAATGAAGGTGATTATGTTGAATACGCAGGAAGAGAAGCGCCGAGTATCACTCTGACGTTCAACCGCGGTTTAGATAGAGTTGAAACTCATGCTCAGCAGCATCAACGTTGGTTAGATGAAACCGCGCAACAAATCATTCAACAGCGACTCGAAGCAGTATTCAATGATGCAGCGCTGCCGACCCAATGGGTAGCGTCTGATAACTACCGAATGGGTTCTCTGAATTATTCTTCAATCAGTGTTGGCTTCCCAGCAGGCGGTCGCGAGGTTATCCAACAAGAGATGCTTTCTACATTGGCATCACTGCGTGACTTTGGCGTATCGAAAACGGATATCGTTGGCGAGCAGCACTACTACCAAGACTTGCTGGATGACATCGAGCATGACTGGGACAAAATGGACAGCGTTGACCACGCGAACTACAAAGCCAGTGCGCTTGTAACTGATCGAATCGTCCAGTCGCAGAAAGACTATCAAGCCAGTTTGGAAACCTTCATTGCGAACTTAAACCTTGAGGCGATTAACGACAACATCAAAGACCTGCTTTCTGATGATTACTTCCTTGTTATCGGCTTGGACGATTCTGAAGATAGAGCGGCGGTCATTGACTCGCTAGATAGTCTAAAAGCGACTTACAGCGAAACGGGAGCACAGCCGCTCGCGATTGGAACAGCGAGTGCCTTTGCTGTACCAAGTTCGCAGGGCGAGGTTGTGCTTGCGGAACAAATGTCCGTCGACCCATACATCCAAAAGTGGACGTTAAGCAATGGTATCGATATGTGGTACCTGCGTGATTATGTGGCAGGTGATGATGTTGGTGTGATGTACATGAGCCTCGGCGGAAAAGCCGCTTTGGATCCGAGCTTATACCCAGCGGTTGAGGTTGCGTTACCTACTTTCGCTCGCAGCGGTGTCGGTGAATTTACGGGCTCTGAGCTTTTAGCGTACTTGGATCGTGAAAATATTCGTGCTGATTCCTTCATTGGCAACACTCGTCATGGTATTGAATTTAATATCACTAAAGACGGCCTTGAAGACACGTTTGCTGCGCTTTATACCTTCATCATGGCTCCTAAAATTAACCCTGAGCAATTAGACGCGGTGAAGCAGGAGTTTGCACAGGGGCAAGAATCTTTCTTAGACAGTCCTGTTGGTCAGTTTGAACGCGCAATAAACCAGAACATCTATAGTCAGGAAAGTGGTCACCTGTATGTTGATAAAGAGCGTGTTGAAGCGGTTTCTGTGGAAGACATCGCTAATCTTCATCAGCAGTTGTTTGGTCAAATGAGACATAACCAATTGGTGATCGTAGGTGACATCGACCCAAGCGTGTTGAAGCCTTTGGTTCAGAAATATCTAGCTTCGATTCCATTGGAAAAAGCGACGGTGCCTGACTTTAAGGTGGCTTACAAGCAGCCATCAGAATCACGCATAGATCTCGCCATCAACAATGTGAATAGCGCAGAATACGTCTTACGAGTGATCTCAGAGCCAGCAACCGAAGCCGATCAAGGCGCAACGGCAAAAGATATCTTCACGGAAAGCTTGCTGGAACGCCTGTTAGCGACTCGTTTAGATACTTATATTCGTGAAGAGTTGAGCTTGGATTACTCGCCTTATACGTATTCAGCGTCTGCAGACGGCGAGCTGAGTCATGAGTGGGTCATCGGTGCGATGATCGCGCCAGAGAGCGTTGATGAAGTGGAAGTGGCGATCGATAAGGTGATTGCAGACCTTCTACAAGGTGTTTCTGAAGAGGAAATGCGAGCGGTTGTGAAACAGTTTGAAGCTGACTTCACACCTCTTGAAATGAGCTCTATTGACCAAGCGTGGTACCTGTCTCGTTATTTACTTCATGGTTACGACATCGAAGCTTTGTCTCAAGTTGAGCGTGTTGCTAGGACGATCAGTGCAGAAGATATGAATGCGCTAGTGCAACGTATCTTTGGTGGCAATAGCCGTAAAATTAAGAACATCATGCGTCCTAAACTGTAATAATTACAATCGCTTAATTCCTACATTATTTAAAGCCAAGCCTTGTTGCTTGGCTTTTTCTTTTCTTTAGAACAACGACGCTTAATCGGTTGCATCGCATCATTTTCTAAAAAAATGTTTTAAATCAAGACAGCGTTTCATTTGTATTGTAGATTGACGATCTACGAGAATGTTGTTTGGATATTAGATTGCTGAAACTGGGTACCCGATTAGTCTTAATGTTGTTTTTACTGAGCTTTGGCTTAGTGAATTCTAACGGCTATTCGTTTCCTTCTAAGCCGTTTCAAATCGATTCTGCTCAACAGCAATCCTTTGCAAACAAACAGTCTTCTGCGGAAAAACAATCTTCTTCGGAAAAACAATGTAAGCAAGCCGCGGTTGATGATCCATCAGCTTATTTAGAGTGCGATAAAGTTCAGTTGGGCACTGCGTCTGCCGGTGACAGTTCCAACTACCACGATACTGAATCGAGCCTTCAAGCGACCACTTACCGACGTATATTAACCAATGAGCAAGAAAGCGGGGCCGATCTAAAGCCTTCTTATCATCTGCTTATTGATTTTTCTCCTCCTTCTTTGCTGGCCTCTCTGTTGGTCAACACACCTCTGTTGGATCAAAAACAACACTGGACCAGTATTGTGAGTTCTCCATCTTCCCGGCTTTCTGGGTGGAAAGAGGGCAACATACAATATTCCCACTTTCGAGATCTTCTTAGCTAATCGTTTGACCCCAAATTGGTCGTATCGATGGTCACTTGTGCCCGTTGAACTCGCCAGTTAATCAAATATAGCGACACATAATTTTAGCCTCACTATCTTCAATCAGCTTGTTCTGGTTGTCGCTAGTCGTCACTTGTGTTCGCAAAACATTAGACATACCAATCGTAGTAAATAAATGGACACCCTAGCTGGTTAAAATGCTCGATAACTGCGTTAGAATTTTTGATTGTAGAATAGCTACTTATCGAAAAACCCTGCCTTGTTCTCAAGCCTTTTTCCTGCGCTAGTGTCGATCATTTATTCACCGTGATTGGTAAAAAGAAGAGATCTTGACTGTGAAAAAGCGCATTCCAAGAAAACAAATCAACCACTACGCAAAGTGGAAATACGTGGTGCTTATCGCCACCATCATCATCATGGTTCTGAGTGCTCTGCCTTCTTGGTATGGCGAGAACGCTTCGGTTCAAATTAGTAACCGTTCAGATCAAACGATCGACGCTACTCAGGTAACTCAATACCTTGCGAGTGAAGGTATCCAAGCCAAATCAGCCTTTCAAAAAGACAAACGTTTAGTGGTTATCTTAGAAGATGCCGAGCAACAAGCGAAAGCTAAAGAAGTGCTGAATGATCGCCTACTAGACAACGCAACTGTAGCTCTCGCGATGGAGCCAGCAGCACCAAAATGGTTGACTGATATGGGCTTCGCACCGATTCAGCTAGGCCTTGATTTACGTGGCGGTGTGCAGTTCTTGTTAGAAGTGGATATGGAGCCGGTTTACCACGCACAAGCGCAAGCTATGGTCGATGAGATCACCAGCGAAGTGCGTTATGCCCGCGGTAAAGTGGTGAACAACCAAGTGGAATTTAATTTCCGCACTGACGCGGATTTCGAAAAAGCGCAAAAGCTGATCCGTGAAGAATTCCCACAATGGCTACGTGATAGCTCAGACAAAAAGCTGACTCTAACGCAATCTGAAGATGAACAAAGAACGCTACGCAACCTAACGGTTCAACAAAACCTACAAATCATGCGCAGCCGTATTGAAGAGCTAGGTATCACAGAGGCTTCAATTCAACGCCAAGGTGAAAGCCGTATTCGTATCGAACTTCCGGGTGTGCAAGATCCAGCAGCAGCGAAAGACGTGATTGGTGCAACGGCATCATTGGCGTTCTACTCTGTTTACGATAACCCAACGCGCAACACTCAAACGCTAAAAGATACAGATGGCAATCGTGTTGTTGTCGCTCGCAAAGCGGTACTGAGCGGTGAGCACATTATCGATGCTCGTAGCGGCATTGGTGAGATGGGCAGTGCAGAAGTAAACATCACGCTGGATTCAGCGGGTGGTAAGAAAATGTCTGAGTTCTCTCGTCATAACATCGGCAAGCCAATGGCAACCGTGTACAGCGAGTACAGCCGTGACAGAGCCGGTAACAGCGAGAAAACCAGTGAAGTGATCAGTGTGGCGAACATCCAATCTCAATTGGGCAGCCGCTTTAGAATCACGGGTGCAGGTAGCATGGCGGAAGCACAAGAGCTGGCTCTATTGCTTCGTGCGGGTTCATTGACTGCGCCAGTAACCATTATTGAAGAGCGCACCATTGGTCCATCTTTGGGTGCTGAAAACGTCACTAACGGCTTTGCTGCTTTGGCACTTGGCCTTGGTCTAACTCTCACGTTTATGGCGCTATGGTATCGCCGCCTTGGTTGGGTTGCGAACGCTGCATTGGTCGTCAACATGACCACACTATTTGGTTTGATTGCGATGCTACCGGGTGCGGTATTAACCCTGCCAGGCATTGCGGGCTTGGTATTAACGGTCGGTATGGCGGTAGATACCAACGTACTTATCTTCGAACGTATTCGAGACAAAATGAAAGAAGGGCGCAGCTTTGCGAGTGCGATCGACCGTGGCTTTGATAGCGCATTTTCTTCAATCTTCGATGCCAACGTCACTACCATGATTGTTGCCGTGGCTCTGTACACCATTGGTAATGGACCGATTCAAGGGTTCGCATTGACCCTAGGTTTGGGTCTTCTAACCAGTATGTTTACAGGTATTTTTGCGTCACGCGCGATCATCAATTTGGCTTGGGGGCGTGACCAACGCCACGATGTAAGGATTTAAGCATGAGAACTTCAACAAAAGTGACTAATTCAGACCGCTATATTTCAGACAGCAATATGACTCGCCTTCGTAAGGTGATGTCTGTGATTTCTATTGTGCTGTTCATGAGCTCTGTGATGCTGGTGGCAGTAAAAGGTTTTAACTGGGGCTTGGACTTTACGGGCGGTGTGGTTGCCGAAGTTCAGCTTTCTGACCAAGTAACCAAAGACGATTTAAAAACAAAACTTGATGCCGCTTTCCAACAAGACGTACAAGTTGTTGGCATGGCAGAACAAGACCGCTGGACACTGCGTTACAGCCAATTGACGGACGCACCACAGCCTAACCTAGTGGATGTTTTGTCATCGGTGAGCGATCAAGTTCAAGTGCTTAACAGCAGCGTGGTTGGTCCTCAAGTGGGTCAAGACATGGTTGACCAAGGTGGCTTGGCAGTATTGGTGTGTTTCCTAATGATCATGCTGTACCTGAGTGTACGATTTGAATGGCGTTTGGCACTGGGTGCACTTGCTGCGATCATCTATGACGTGACGCTTATCTTGGGCTTATTCGCATTCACTCAGTTCGAATTCAACCTAACGGTATTAGCGGCGGTGTTAGCGATATTGGGTTACTCACTTAATGACTCAATCATCATCGCCGACCGTGTGCGTGAGATGCTACGTGGCAACCCTAACGGTGACACTGATAACTTGCTTAACGAATCAGTGAAAGCGACTTTCTCGCGCACCATGGTGACTTCAGGCACTACGCTAATCACTGTATCAGCGCTTTGGTTGCTTGGTGGCGCGGCACTGCAAGGATTCGCAATTGCATTGGTTGTCGGTATTGTCAGCGGTACGTGGTCTTCAGTATCAGTCGGTATTACCCTACCTAAATTGCTTGGCCTACAGCCTTGTCACTACCAAGTAAAAGCACCTGTAGAAGTTGAGGGAGAGTACCCTTAAGGTGTTTCTTAGCTAACAGCACGAGTTAGTGAGTAACTTCAGTAAAGCCCTTCGTTTGTAATAAGACGAAGGGCTTTATTTTTTATAAGAGTCAGACAGTTAGTCAAAAGAGAGGCTATTTCAAAAAACGATAGATTGAGCAGGAAAGCCCTCAGGATATGAAGTATGTTTATATGACGTCAGTAGAAATGAGGCAAGGGAATGGAATATCGACATCAATGTCATGTAGGCGACCACGGTGATGCCCTTAAGCATCCGGTATTGAGTGCTCTGGTTCAGTCATTAATGCAGCAGCATTCACGTCTCAATGTTATCGACACACACTCAGGGACAGGGTGTTACGACCTGACAACCGCACCAAGTAATCATGCAGGCGAGTTTGCCGAAGGGGTGGGGTACTTATGGCGAAACAAAGCTTATCTTCCAGAATCATTCGCGTCTTTTATGTCGGTGCTGGAATACTACAACCCTAATCAGCTTATCACTCTGTATCCCGGTTCTGCGGCCATTACGTATCAGCAAGGTCGAAGCCAAGACAGCTTCTATTTTTCCGATATTCAGCAAGATGAAGCCGATTTACTTCAAACCAATATTGAGAAGCTACAACGCGATCTGGATGTCTCAAGTAAGCTCACCATTACCGCAGGCGACGGGCTTAAAGCGCTACCCGATGATGTAGCTAAGCATGATAACCATCACCTGATTGTTATCGACCCACCCTATGAAACCGATGCTGAATATCTCGCAGTGATTGACGCCTTAGTGAAGGCATATCAGCAATCTGAGAAAGTCTCTGCGCTGATTTGGTATCCGCTCTACACCGATGACAAAAGCTCACTGATTTTGAACCACTGCGTGACAGCGGTGAAAGATGGCTTGCTACCAAGCCCGATTAAATCGGAATTGCGACTGCGCGATCCAAAGGGCGATGATCGCCTCATTGGTAGTGGGTTGTTACTGTTTAACCCGCCTCAAGGCATTGCCGGAAAAGTGGCTGACACGCTCGATTACTTACATAGCCAGCTCGCAACCAATGGTGAGGGTTATTGGCAAATGAGAAGTCTATAAATCTGATTTATATGGGATTTATGATGAATTTCTAGACGCTGTTCACTAAATCACTGTTATTTATGTGGTTTAAATTGACCAAACGCTAACTTTTATCGATTGATTAATTGTAGTGAATCATTTAAAAATAGAATATCAATGCGCACAAGTGCATAATGACTCATAAGTTAAATAATTAGTCCCAGATTGTGGTTTACCCCCTAAACTGCATTAGGCTCGCACTAGTCATGCGAGCCTTTCTTTTGCCTGAAGGAAATGTTTGTGCGTTTCATATCGATGTACCCAATTCTATTATCACCTAAACCAATAACCCGGAAGGAATGGGCACTGATCTAATGTCATATATTAATTTGATTAATTAAGTGTCTCATGGATGAAAAACTTGATGTAACTCGTTGATATCCTGGAATTTTAAGCATAGTGTCTAGTCTCATATCTGATACAAGGCTGAACCAATGTACGAATTCAACCATTTTGATCACTTCAACACCCCTAATTTGGCAGCTGCCAGTAAATTGTTGCAGGCGCATGGCTGTAATATTGCGTTGATTAAAGCATTACCTAAAAATGCTAATGATAAAAATCAGATATACATACACTCAGATGCGAGCTTACTTAACTCGATTTTCGCTCTTAACTTTCGCGATAGAGAAGCTAGTACTAGCCAGACAAAAAAGACCTCAAATCCCGGAAGAAGAATCCCAGAAGCGACATTTGAGCGTTTTTCATGGCTATCGACTGACGGAAAATTAGCTAAGACTAAAGCCTGTAAAGCCATCATTTATGCTCAATACCCTGAAGCTCGATTATCAGGGTTTGTAACCGATGATTTAGAGATGCCACGTTCTTTATCGGTCGATTACACAAAAAGTGATGAGTTGTTACCTCGCTATCTTATTATCGGGGCAACCAAGACTGGTGAGGCTGTCGCAATGATAGCCGTTAATCCGCCACAAGAGTTTGTCAAAGAGTTCAAAGCCCTCGAAAACTACTTTGGTTCTTCGGTGTGCAAGGCGGTTGTCATTGAACAAGAAACCGGAACTCAAAAGCTCAAAGCGATACTTAGAGAAAATGTTGCATCACAAACTTTACTTGGTTGTCGGTTTGACAAAGAGGGAAATACCATCCCTTTCACTGGGACTCAGGTACATGGTTATACTTTAGAGCATGCTTGTGGAATTAAGCCCAACGCAGATAAAAACGGTGATATTTTTGGTATAGAGCTCAAATGCTTTACACGCAAAAAATTAACGTTGTTTACTCCAGAGCCTGATGGGGGTTTGTATAAAGAAAACTTCAACTTATTCATGACGACCTATGGTTATGAAAAAGAAGGAGCATACCGTCTTACTGGCTTGCACCGTGCATATCAAGAGAACACAAAGAGCTTACTTACTCTTAAGATAACCTGTAAGCATGCAATCAAAGAAAAAGATGGAATAACAGGCAAGAAAACAATCCTGTATAAAGCTGGCTACTATGATCCTGAGATTCCAATCACAAAGCAAATGACTGATATGAAAGTTATTCTAGAAGACAGAAGTGGTGAAGTCGCGGCTAGTTGGTCACTGGAACGTTTACTGAACTGTTGGGGTGCTAAGCATAATGAAGTGGTTTATGTCCCAGCTCAAAAGCTGGTTAATGAAGAGCAGAGTACACTAGACAAAGGGTACAAGTGGAAGATTGATTTCATAGATCAAGTACTTTGGTGCAATAGAACAAATGCTGAAAAGTTATTCCAAGCTATTCATAAAGGCACTGTCTATTTAGACCCTGCCCCTAAGTACTGCCCTGATAGTCCTAAAGACAACAAACGTCGTTCTCAATGGCGCATTAATGATATTTATAAGGCTGCTGATAGTCTCTATGAAGAGACAAGACTTGTAAACTTGGTTAAATAACTCCAAAAGGGAATTTTGTGTGATAGCATGACACACAAAATTCCCAATAGAATAAAACCCATGCGATATCAAGAAATACTGAAAGGTGACATTGAAGACGAAAAGCGTATTGAGCGTAACTTACTTGCGACGAATAAGCTTTTGAAATTACTCGTGGAAATCTACGATCAGAAGAACTTGGCGATTAAACTTCAAGAGCTTGGCGGTAACTATTGCGATATCACTCGGGAGAAACTTAATAAGTGGAAAGCCAACCCTGAGGCTGGAATAATCGTCTTTCATGAAAAGGCGTTAGAAGACCTTCAAAATAAGCTTTTGCCTGTAAAACCAGCTCATTGGGATAACCCAGATTTCACTTTCATCGATCTTTTTGCTGGTATTGGTGGATTGCGTAAGGGTTTTGAAGACGTTGGAGGGAAATGTGTTTTTACCAATGAATGGGATTCTGCGGCTCGACGTACTTACCTTGCAAATCATTATGTAGATGAGCATGAGCTTCCTTATTTCTTAGATAACGAGAAAGAGAACGTAGAGAAAAACACTTCTTACATGGATATCACCAAGATCACCCAAAGTGGTGATAGCGGTGTTTCAGAAGAAGATAAGCAAGCTAATATATTAAAGCATATCCCTCAGCATGATTTATTACTTGCTGGCTTTCCATGTCAGCCATTTTCATTAGCAGGTGTATCTAAGAAAAATTCATTAGGTCGTGCCCATGGTTTTGAGTGTGATACTCAAGGAACGCTGTTTTTTGATGTTGAACAAATACTTATAACACGCCAGCCTAAGTACTTTGTTCTTGAGAATGTTAAGAACCTTAAAAGCCACGATAAAGGCAATACATTTGCGACGATCATTCGTTCGCTTGATCGAGCAGGATATTGGATCGCTGATATTTCCGATGTAGATAGCGATATTGAGGAAGCGATACAAGAAGTCCGCAAACGTAAACCTGAACCTACAGTCATTGATGGTGCGCATTTTACACCACAGCATCGTGAGCGTATTGTTTTAGTCGGTGTACGCAAAGATTTAGCAGAAGCCAACCCTAGCTTAAAACGATTATCACTTCGTAATATTGAAAAGCCACAGAAGCGTTATACTTTTGCTGAAATTCTATGTCCGTTAACTGATGCAGAAAAGAAAAAATATACGTTAACTCCTAATCTTTGGAACTACTTGTATCACTATGCATTGAAGCATCAAACCAAAGGAAATGGGTTTGGATTTGGCTTAGTAGATCCTAGCAATCCACACGCTGTGTCAAGAACACTTTCCGCTCGTTACTATAAAGATGGTTCCGAGATACTAATCAATCAAGATGCTTTGGAACCAGAATATCTAACTGATAATCGAGAACATGGTATTCGTAAGAACCTTGAACGTGATGAAGTTGCAAAATCTTTTGCCGATAGACTGAAATTGAATGACCCAGAAGTCGGAGAGAAAGAGTACAAACTAGCACTTAAGGAAGGTGAAAAGAAATATGATGAGTTACATGGCCGCTACGCGCCTGAGTTTGACTCTCTATATAAAACTCCGCGTCGCCTAACTCCTCGTGAGTGCGCGAGACTTATGGGGTTTGAAAAGCCGGAGTTTGACCGCAATGATAGTGATACCGATTTTAGAATTGTTTGCGCTGATACAGCAGCTTATAAACAGTTCGGTAATTCAGTGGTGGTCCCGGTATTTCGAGCCGTAGCTAACCTTCTGAAAACTAATATTTAAAGCGAAGGCCTACATTCATTATGTAGGCCTTTTTAGTAACTACAAAGCCGGATAATCGATGTAACCTTTTTCGTTACCGCCGAATAGGGTAGCCCCATCAAGTTCTGACAGTTCGCTGCCGTTTTGTAGGCGTGATACGAGATCGGGGTTGGCCACGAATGGGCGACCAAATGCGACGAGATCCGCGTAGCCTTTGCTTAGTACTTCTTCGGCGCGCTCTGGTGTGTAGCTGCCTGCGACGATAATGGTGTTAGAGAATAACTCTCTCAGTTCTACTCGGAAGCTTTCAGGAATAACCGGAGCGTCGTCCCAGTCTGCTTCTGATAGATGCAGGTAAGCGATATCACGTGCTTGCAGTGCTTTTGAGGCTTCTAAAATCGTTGGCACGATGTCTGGGCAGTTCATGTCTTTGAAGGTGATGAACGGAGCCAAACGTACGCCCACTTTGTCCGCGCCAATCGCATCAATGACAGCATCTACTACTTCTATTAGAAAGCGAAGTCGGTTCTCGCGGCTGCCACCATACTTGTCGGTTCGTTTGTTTGAGTTCGTTCTTAGGAATTGATCAATCAGGTAGCCATTGCCGCCGTGGATCTCGACCCCATTAAAGCCTGCCTCGATGGCCTTCTTCGCCGAGTTCGCAAAATCTTGAACGACGCGATTGATGTCTGCTTGGGTCATTTCTCTTGGCTGGATGCAATCCACCATGTTGCCATTACCATTCTCATCAGAAATCCACACCTGAGTTTCTATTGGTGCTAAAGCTGACGGTGCAATCGGCAGTTCGCCCTTTTGAAAAGTAGGGTGAGACACGCGACCGACATGCCATAGCTGACAGAATATCGCAGCGCCTTGTTCTTTTGCGGCTGTAGTTACTGGTTTCCAACCTTCGATTTGCGCATCGGTATAAACGCCGGGTGTGAATGAGTAGCCTTGAGAGTCATCTGAGATTTGCGTGGCTTCGGTGATGATTAAACCTGCACTGGCACGTTGCTGGTAATAGGTTGCCATCATATCGTTTGGCACGTTTCCAGGTTGGCTAGTACGAGCACGTGTCATGGGTGCCATAACGACACGGTTTTGCAGTTCTAAGCCTTTGAGCTCTGATGTTTCGAATAATTTGTTCATCGTATCTACCTTGTTTCAATTCCGTACTTTTTAATTCAGTGTTTTTAGTTTTGTGTTCGGTCTATAAGTCGTGTTATTTGCTTTCCGCAGGGCTGAAAATAGAGTTGCTTTGTGGCTTGTCAGCTCGGTTGGCTTTAGCGATAAGCAGTAAGCCAATGACAGGAACAACAACGGCTGCGAACGGAATCATTCCTGCGCCCAGTTGGCTGTCGAGTACCATGCCACCAAGGAATCCACCAAAGGCATTAGCCAAGTTAAACGCTGAGATATTGGCTGTTGCTGCTAGCTCTTGGCCTTCGCCACCGTGGTTCATCACTCGAAGTTGCATGGCAGGAACGTTCGCAAATGACGCAATACCAAAGACAAATGCAGCTGCAACGAATAGGATTTTGTTGTCTACCACTAGGCCCACCACAACCAATGACACGATCATTGCGACTGCCCAAAACATTGAAGCTTTACCTAGGTCTTTATCTGAAGAGCGACCGCCCAAGGTGTTACCTATGATTAAGCCGATACCCACAATTACTAAGATCCATGTGACTGATTCTTGGCCGTAACCCGTGATGTGCATAGCGATAGGTGCTAGGTATCCGTAGAGCGTCATGAAGCCAGACCAAGCAAAAGCGGTGATCGCCAAGCTGATAAGCAGCATTGGATTTTTGAACGCCATAAGCTGAGTTTTGATGTCTTTCGCTTCGCTGTGACCCGTTGATTTGATGGATGTCAGGATAGAAATCATCGCGACTGTGCCAAGTGCCGCCACGGTAAAGAAGGTGGTGTGCCAACCAAATTGCAAGCTCACCCAAGTACCTGCGGGAACGCCAAGAACGTTAGCGAGCGTTAAGCCTGCGAACATTTGTCCAACGGCGCGACCTGCCATTTTTTCCGATACTAAGTTGGTTGCGACAACGGTACCGATGCCATAGAAAGGACCTTGCACTAAGCCTGCGATAACACGGCTTGCCAGTAGAAGTGGATAGCTTGGCGCTAAGGCGGATAACACGTTGCCAATAATGAACAGCGCCATTAACCCAATCAGCACCATCTTCTTGTTAAAGCGTGCAAGGTAGATGGTTAAGATTGGCCCGCCGATAACGATAGCTAGCGCATACGCACTGATTAGATAACCTGCTTGGCCTTCTGTGATCGAAAGGGAGGTGGCAATTTGTGGGAGAATGCCTGCGATAACAAATTCAGCGGTGCCAATCGCAAAAGCCGCGAGTGTCAGTATCCAAACTTGGAATGGGATCTGTTCTTTTTTCATGATGATCTGCCTATGTAAATTCTGGTTTGTTAGGACGCTTAGATGCACGTCCTAACGATTGTTCTTTGTGTCTTTGCTAAGTGTTTTAGCTGAGCAGTGCACCGCCATCGATGTCGATGATTGAGCCGGTCACGTATGGGTTATTAATCGCGAACAGGTAACCTATGGCGATCTCTGAGGCTTCGCCCACCTTGCCTGCGGGTAAGTTGTTTTTTGCGTTGTCGTACATGGCTGAACGGGCGGTGTCGTCCATGTTTTTGTAGGCTGTCGTCATGGTTAAGCCCGGGCTTACGGCGTTCACTCGAATTGGTGCGAGCTCTTTCGCAAGCACTTTAGTTACGCTTTCAAGTGCGGCGTTGATGGCTGTTTTTACGTAAGTGCCTGCGACTACTTTGCGTGACAACATGCCCGTCGTGAGCGTGATAGAACCGTTGGGCTTCATGTAACGTGCAGCATGCTTGGCGACGTTTAGGCTGCCCCAAAATTTGGTATCAAATGCCGTTTTCGCGTCTTCAATCGCGACGTCTGTCACTTTTCCTGCCGGAGCAGATGAGCCAGCCGTGACCACCAAATGATCGAAGGGACCAATGGATTCGAAGTATTCACAAATCGACTTTTCATTGCTGATATCAACACCTGTGTGTCGACTGGCAATGTGCACTGTGCTGTCTTCGTTTCTCAATTGCATTGCTAGTGCTTTGCCGATGCCTGATGTGCCACCAATGATGACGAAAGTGCTCTTTTCTTGGTTCGCTTGTGTGTTGTTCATGGTCTAAATTCCTGCGTGTTCTGCTGATGGTTGCCATTATATTTGTTCGACTAAATTTGATAATTGGCTAAAATATAAATTCATTATTCGGTTTAAATGAACAATAGAGCGAGAGCACGAATAGCATGGATAAGTTTTCAGACATGGCGATGTTCGTCAGTATTGTGAAGCATCAAGGGTTGGCCGCCGCTGGGCGTGAACTGGGTTTATCACCCGCGACCATGACAGCAAGGCTGCAGGCACTGGAAGAACGATATGGCGTGAAGTTGCTGAATCGAAGCACGCGACATGTGTCTTTGACGGACTCTGGCGAGCTGTATCATAAGGCGTGTCTGGAGATATTGGATAATGTCAGCGAGGCTGAAAACCTGATTCAGAATGGCGTGAAAGAGGTTAAAGGCCCATTAAAGATTGCGGCACCGAAAGACATCGGCAAGCAGTACATCCTGCCAATCTTGTCGGAGTTTTGTCAGCAGTACCCAGATGTGATTCCTTACCTGTATTTGAACGACAACCTGTCGAATATTGCTGAGTCAGGGATGGATATCGTGATCCGCTATGGGGAATTGGTCGACAGCAGTTTAATTTCTCGACGCTTATCTCCGAGCCGACGTGTACTGTGTGCCTCGCCTGAATATCTTGCTAAGCATGGAACGCCGTTGACGCCACAAGATTTGGTTGAGCACGACTGTTTGGCAATGCTGCGTAGCAATGAGGAACTCAAGACTTGGCACTTCCAAGATCACGACATGAAGAAGTCGATTACCGTAGTGCCAAAGCGATTCTCAGACGATGGTGAAGTGATTCGCTATTGGGCTCTAAAAGGCGAGGGTATCGCGCTTAAATCGGTGCTGGATGTGCAAGACGATATCAATAACCAACGCCTTGTGACTCTGCTTAATGGCTACATGAAAAACTTTAATACCTCGACCTCAGTATCAAGCGCCGACTTGAATGTGGTGTACATTAGCAAGAAATATCAGCCGAAGCGCATTCGACTCTTCCTAGATTATCTTCTTGAGAACTTCAGTGGTTTAGTTGAGAGATCAGGCAAGGAATAGACGCTCGCTTGCCTATGACGGATCTCTCGAACTCAGCGCTAGCTTACGGACAGAGATCATCGATCTGGTTATGATATCTGCAACATAAGGACGTGATTGGAGAGAGAAATGAAAGTCGTCGGTAACACGGTTATCCAACCTTTTCACAAAGCCACCTGCCACTGCGGTGCGGTTGAATTAGAACTCAGCTTGCCTAATGGAATAGAGAAGCCTCGTCGATGTGATTGTTCTATCTGTCGTCGTAGAGGCGCGATCGTTGGCTCTGTCGCGCTTGATGGTATCAAGATCCTCAAAGGGACTGAGCACCTCAAGCTTTATCAGTTTAATACCAATACCGCGAAGCATTACTTCTGCTCAAACTGTGGTATCTATACCCATCATCAACGCCGTTCTAGCCCGAATGAATATGGGTTTAATATCGGTTGCTTGGAAGGGGTGAATCCTTTTGATATTGGTGATGTGGTGACCAACGATGGTGTCAATCATCCAGCCGATCGTTAATTTATTGAGCATTGAAAAGGGAAGGGATTATGTCTGAATACGGAGCAGTCATTCGCTGGCAAAAAGCGCAAGATGAAACCTTTATCGACAATCAATACAGCCGCGGCCATACGTGGGAGTTCGATGGTGGTGTCATTGTACCTGCGTCGTCATCGCCTCATGTTGTGCCACTACCGCTGTCAGTTGAAGCTAATGTTGATCCAGAAGAAGCCTTTATCGCGGCACTTTCTAGCTGTCATATGCTGACTTTTTTGGGCATCGCGGCTAAACAGAAGTACGTAATTGAATCTTATGTTGATGATGCGATAGGTGTGCTTGAGGAAGATGAGTCAGGCCGTTCGTCCGTTACTACCGTGACTCTACGCCCTAAGATTGTATTTATTGGTAGCAAGATTCCAACCAACGCTCAACTCGATAAGCTGCACCACTTAGCGCACAAGAATTGCTTTATCGCGAATTCGGTCAAGACTGAGATAAAGGTCGAGATGCGAGATTAATTTTTATTTTCAGATTATTTTCTAAAAGCTTCGTCTTTTTGATGTCGCCATCGTCTTAAGGGTATTCATGCAATCCTATTGATTGTAAAAGACTGAAAGAATTATTTGAGGACACCTCCATGACAGCGTTTAAGAGTACATCGAACTACGGTGAAAATGCGTTTATCAAAAGCAAACCGCAGATGCTACAGAACATTTATAACACCACGGATGTATTCCCATACTGGGTTGCCGATATGGATTTTCAGGTCGCGGAACCGATCACTCAAGAGCTGAATCGTTTGGTTGAGCGCGGTGTGTACTCTTACGAATTTCATGAGCAAGGTGTGTTTGAAGCGTTGTCGCAATGGTATTCAAAACGTCATGGTTTAAACCTATCTGCGGACAAGTTTGTGCAAGTGCCGGGTGTGCTTTCTGGTATCGCTTTGCTACTACGCGAGTTCACCAACGAAGGTGATGGTGTGCTTATCCATACACCAGCGTATCACCAGTTTTCGAACTTGGTGAACAAGGCTAATCGTCAGGTCGTGAAGAGCCCACTCATCAATGATGAGCAAGGTTACCGCATTGATTTCGATGGTATGGAACAGCAGATCATCGACCACAAAGTAAAAACGATGATTTTCTGTAATCCACATAACCCAACTGGTCGTGTGTGGACGCAGCAGGAAGTAACACAGGTTATCGAGATTGCTAAGCGTCATGATGTGTTGATCATCAGTGATGAAATCCACTCAGACATTATCTTTGAGGGTCACGCTTTCACGAGCTTGACCAGCTTTGATTACGACAAGGTCATCACCTTGATTGGCTCTCCGGCGAAAACCTTCGGTATGCACAGCATCTCAAATGGCTATGTGTACACGAACAATGATGAGCTATTTGAAGCGTTTAAAGCCAACGTAGCGGCGATGTATCTTGATCATGGCAATGCCTTGACGACCTTTGCGACTATTGCCGCCTTTGAAAAAGGTGAAGAGTGGCTAGACGGCATGTTGGTGTATCTTCAAGACACGGTTAAATGGATCTCTGAGTTTGCTGAGCAGCGTATTCCTCAATTGAAAGTGTTCCAACCGCAAGGCACTTACCAAGTGTGGTTTGATTTCTCAGAGTTAGGTTTCTCGGAAGAAGAGCTAAAGAACGTGGTGTTTGAGCAGGCTAAAATGGGGTTAACACCGGGCGGCTGGTTTGGCGCTGAGAGTTATCATTTTATGCGAATGAACATCGCTACTTCACGTGACAATATTGAGCAATCATTTACTGCGTTAGCTGATGCGATTGATGGCTTTGAGCGTGGCTCTGTGGTGAACTCAAATTGTTGCGAAAAAGGCAATTCAAAAAGCTGCTGTTAAATCCAATAGTACACAACAAGCATTGAAATCAGAGCGTGTAACGGCACGGCTTTAAAATCCGATTAGAATAAAATAACCGCGAGTCTGCATAGCGCATGACTGGCGGTTTTTTTGTGTCTGTGTAATCCTACTCATGGTTTTATTGAGTTGTGATTGAAGTGCTGAGTTACAAATAAATAATGCTTCAATGATTGATAGAGATTGGTTGGCAGAGAGTTATGTTTAGCGTCCCACTGAATAGTTTTGTACATCGTGTGAGTGATAAAAGCCAAGTGATGGCGAGTGCGACTGAGTGTGGATGCCAGTTGAAGCGAATTCGTCGTTCACGCAATTGGTTATTAGTGGCTCAAGAACATCAACTCATCGAATTTAAAACCCTGCTCACCCATGAAAAAGACGGTTGGATAGCGATTGCGATAGACAAAGTACTGCCTAAACCTGTGGTGTGTTTGGCTTCGCTGCTAGCGGCGACACCCTCGATGACGGTCGCTCAGCTGGTGATGGAGTCAGGATGTTCAATGGCAGAAGCAAGGCGTGCGATTGATGAGCATGAAGGGTTATAAATGCGAGCTTTAAATAAGCCGATCGTGTTGTGAAAAGAGAATCGCAAGCAGCAAAAAGCCCGTAACGATATTGCGCTTTTCAGCGGAATATCGTTACGGGCTTTATCATCTGTGCTGCATTAAGCTAAGCCATGTGGCTTCTTATGAAGCGTTGCTCGATTAAGAGTTCGCTACTTTTACACGAATCGTGTTTTTGCCAAGCTTAGTCATGTTCAGCTTGTTTAGTGCTGCTTTCGCTTCTTCGTGCTCTGGCATTTCAACAAAAGCAAAGCCTTTTGAGTCGCCAGTTTCTTGGTCTAAAACTAGGCTGCACTCTTTTACTGAGCCAAACTCAGAAAATAGCACACGGATGTCTTGCTCAGAAGTAGAGCGCGATAGGTTACGAACTAGAAGTTTCATAATAAACCTTGAATATGAATTTACGCCGAGCATTGTCGCACACTTTCATGCTCACCCTCACAAATAATTGTTTCGCGACTCTATTTCCTTGTCGCTCTGTCTAAGCACTAGCCGCGGTTTATTGTGATGTCTGATACAAAGCCATGTTCAGTGCTGGTTAACGCTTGTTGCAGCATTTGAGCGGCTTCTTGAGCGGTCATAAAGCTAGAGGTATCCATTGCTTTGCCACTCGTTCCCCAAAACTCGGTCGCCATTCCGCCGGGATAGACAGCAACGATTTTCATCGGGTGACCTTTTAGCTCCAATCTTACTGATTCGATAAAGCCTTTCACTGCCCACTTAGCAGCACAATAGGTGGACTCTTCCGCTTTAGCGCCTTGGGCTGCTGTCGACATAACCACAGCAATCGTAACGGGCTGATCTTTGTAACGCTGAACCAATTCTCGAACCAAAAAGATCGACGATTCGATGTTGTTTTTCAACATGTCACTGATGGCTGCAGGATCCTGTTGTTCTATCTTACCGAAGTAGCCACTGCCAGCACTGTGAATCACAAGCTTAGGCATTTCTGGCAACGCATCAAGCATCTCGCTCACGGATTGTGGGTCACAGAGGTCACACGCGTGGCTAATGGTATTCGCCGGTAGGTTTTTCGCTACCTCAGCTAAACGTTGTGCATTGCGACCTGTAATGGCGATGCGCTGAGTGTCTGTTGCAGTGTTAGCGTATTGTGTCGCGAGCGCTGCGCCTAAACCGCTGCTTGATCCGGTAATTAAAATCATACTGTCTTAGATTTGTAGAATTGAATCGAAATAGTAAGGGGCTGAGATGAGTTTTTCTGAGATCTATGGCTAAAGTTGGTCGATGGATTGATTGATGAGCTGAACGGTAAAGCAGAGATTAGAGATGAGTGAGGTGAAAGGGCATGTTAATTCATCTCGAGAGGGACGTGCTTCAGAAAGTAAAAGCGCTAGCATAGTGCCAGCGCTTTTGAGCAATCAGAAGTGATTATTCGTCGTCGAACTGTTTAACAGTGAACGCGTCTTCGATTCGGTTTAGCTCTTCTTGTTCTTTAACTCGCTTCTCTTCTTGGAGAGTCGCTTTCATCTCGTTAAGGCGCTTTTTCTCTGACTTAGTCAGGAACTTCACTGCTTTTTTGTTGGTCAGTGCGTAAGCAACTACGTCTTCACCTTTTTCTCTGCGGTCGTTTACGCGTTGTGAGAAACGTTCATTGTCGCGAGCTTTACGCTCCGCTGAGGTCAACTTGCTCATGCTTTAAAGCCTTTTCAATTAATCATGGTAGGGAATCTACGCTAAGCGAAACAAACAGGAACTGCTGAGTATGAGTCTAGCCCATTTGTATGCTGGTGGCGCATCTTAGCACAGAGGCTTGAGCTTTCAGGTATGCAATTCGCGGGAACAAACAAGACAGCCCACAACATGTCGTTGTGGGCTGTAATTAAAGGCTAACCAAACAGGGTAAAGCTAAGGCTCGTTCAATCAGATTTTCTCGATGTATAAGATGACCTCTCCGACCTTGAAGCCGAATTTAGACATCTCAGTTTTGTTGAACAATCGTTTGTCATCCATTAAGAACATCCAATCATCTAACACGACTTCATAAGTGCTGCCGTCGACTTCTATTTCTAAATCGTATTTCCAATACAGAGCCGAACCTTGGGTCTCGCCGTAAGCGGTGCCTACTACATCATTGGCAGTACCTGAATAGGTATTTTCGCCGGTTTTTATCAGGTTCCAAATTCGGGTTGAACGCTCACCATCGGCGAAAGAGAACCACTCTTTGATCTCTCCATTGTCACCGTCCCACGTGGCGATAAGCTTGGCGTCGAAGCGGCGTAGTAAATTGCCAGAACGGTCGAGCACGATACCGTAGGCCATTAACTCGCCATTAAAGAAGGTTTCAAGCTTGAGCTCGGGAGTAGTGTCTACGTGATTCTCTAGATTTGCAGAGCCACAACCCGCTAGCCAAGTGAGAGAAAGCAGTGCTAGAGCGTATTTTATTATTTTTGTTTTTTGACTCATTTATTTAAACCTAATAGTTGTTTGCGAAGGCCGGGCTCGGATGTGTTTTCAGATAACCAGATAGCTAAGAAGGCTTCGCCAAACTGTTTGTCTTGGATTACCCCGATAGGTTGCTCGTCGAAGTAAAAGCGGCTGACATTATCTTCAGCTACGCGAATGGTGAGAGTGCTTCCTGCTTCAACGTTTGGCCACATCGCGTACAAAGGCTTCAACCAACGCTGAATGCTGTTATTTGAGTAACCAAGTTTGTTCCACTGGTCTTCGGTTGCATCGACTAAATCTTTGCTATCGATTGCACGGTAATATTCAAGCTTGAGTGCGCGTTCAGAGTTGGTTGGTGTTGCGTAGAACTCAGCAGAGTAAAGTGTCCAAAACAAATAGCTCATTTCGCCTTGGCCGCGTTTATTTAGGTCATCGACCGCAGATGCTTTCGCGTTTGCGGTAAATAGCAGCGCGGCAAAGATTAAAGATAGAGTGATGAAGCCGAAGAGTTTATTTTTGGTTTGCGTATGAGCGGTGTGCGTATGAGTAGTTTGAGTATAAAAGTTTGATAGCGCACCAACGCGACTAGTGCCGCTCTCTGTTTTGAGCGCTTTTGCAGAGTTGCGTGAATAAGCCATAAGTCACCTCGTTGTCCTTGCCATTTCAGGTTGTATTAAGTTGGAGTAGGCGGCCACCAGTAAGGGCAACAAAATCCCCCAACTCATTGCAAGGGCAGCAACTACCGATGCATCTGGCCAAGTAGTAAGAAGGGCGCCTGCTTTGATGCCTCCCCAATAACTACTAGTACCTGCTACGAACCCTATGGCGAACAAGATCACTTTCGAGCATTTTAAAAGCCAATTAAGACTGTGGTTGAAGCTAATCAAAAACATGATCCATAGGCAGATGAGCCACACTGGAAACCATGATTGATTGGCAATTTCAGAATCGACGGCAAACACGCCGAAGTGGAGCATGAGGCTATCGAGTAATAGCCCCAACGGAAGTAAACAGAGTATTTTCAGGTCGCTATTGCGAGTTGGAGAGAGAAAGAAGTGCACGGCCACAATCAGTGGCGCGATGAACGGGGCTTGCGCGGTAAAGAATGCACTGCAAACCCAGGTCGCTTGAAACAGAACGAGATTAATAATCCAAAACCGTTTCATCTTTTGCTCCAAAGTAACGAGGTTTTCTGGCTACAACATGGTGAGTGCTGATCACGCGTTCTAGGAAAGCACCTTCACAGTAGCAGAAGTAGAAGATCCATAAGCGCTTAAACTCTTCTGAGTAGCCCAGAGACTCTAGCTCTTCCCAACTGTTTTCAAAGGCAACATTCCAGTCGTTCAGTGTGCGAGCGTAGTGTAGGCCGATGTCATCAATTTCTTGAACCACAAGGTCTGTACTGGTCGCAATATGTTGGGTCATGACGGAAACGGAAGGCAAACAGCCACCTGGGAAGATGTACTTCTGGATAAAGTCGACGCCTTTGCGGTATTTCTCGTAGCGGCTGTCAGCAATGGTGATGGCTTGAATCAACATCTTGCCTGAAGGTTTCAATAACGAAGAACACTTCTCAAAGAAGGTTTGTAGATATTCGTGGCCTACCGCTTCGATCATCTCAATAGAGACCAACTTGTCATACTCACCTGTTAGGTTGCGATAATCCTCTTTAAGCAGGGTGATTTTGTCGGTTAAACCAAGCGCTTTGACGCGTTGTTCAGCAAGCTCGTGCTGAGCGTCTGAAATGGTGGTAGTCGTCACGTGGCAGCCATAATGTTGAGCCATGAATATCGCCAAGCCGCCCCAGCCAGTGCCTATCTCAACCACGCTATCCGATTCTGAAAGTTCTAAACGTTCACAGATGGTTTTCATCTTGTTTTGTTGTGCTTTAGAAAGGGTTAAAGCGTCTTCGCTGTAGATAGCCGATGAGTATTGCATTGAGCTATCTAGGAATCGCTCATACAGTTCGTTGCCGATATCGTAGTGAGCCAGAATGTTGCGTTTAGACCCTTGCTCGGTATTGGCATTCTTACGGCGCAGTAGCAGATTTTTGATGCGAGAGATCCATTGTGTCTTATCGTCCAGTTCGTCCAATTGCGCTTGGTTACGCGCCATGATCTGGATAACGCGAGTTAGATTCGGGCTAGTCCATTTACCATCAATGTAGGCTTCGGATGCCCCGATACTGCCGTTGATGACGACATCTCTAAAAAAGGTCGCATCATGAATCACGATTCGACCTTTCAAGTCGGCTTCTCGATCACCAAACACTGAATGCTGATCGCGCTCGATGATTTCAAGCGTCGCGAATTGCAGTCGTTCTAACACCTTGAAGATTAAAGCTCGATATTTACAGTTGCTTGAAACAGCAACGGCATTAGCTTGTTGTTCAATGTTGTTGTTTTGTTTTGCAAGCTGTTCCATGTAAACCTCGCTGAGAATTCATTCTAACTTTTTGCCAACTAAAGTCGGGTGCTGTTCTTTGGTTAAGCACACCCAAATCGATACTTGAGTTGTACTGTCTAGTTACTGTAAAGGCGCTTAAGACGTTGAGTCTGGGTGCGCCACGAACGGTACTTTTTTCAGGAATAATTTGAGAGCCTGATAATAGATACCCATCACGACTTTTATCGTCATTGCCGGAATCTTGAATACCGTTCGTCTAATGTTTTTCTTGGTCACAGGCTGCTTGGTCAGTGCCAGTGTCGCATCGAAAATTTTGTCGCTTCTGCGGCTCTCGATGTGAACGAGTGTTCGTTTCGCTGGTGGCTTAATCTTCCAAAAATAGGTCATGTTTAAGTCCATGAACGGCGAAACGTGAAACTCTTTCTTTACCTTCAGCTCTTGGTGCATGTCGATGAGGTAGTAGTGTCTTTCTCGCCAAGGCGTGTTACTCACCTCAGCCAACATATATTTGCAATCGCCTGTTTCGTCATAACAGAAGAAACAGTTGATCGGGCTAAAATAGATACCTAAACAACGGCACTGAGCCAGCATCGTCACACGGTTTGAATCAGACCAAACCCCACCAAGTTGTTGCACTTTGGAAGCTATACGTTGCTTGAGTGATTTAGGTTCATCCGCTAATACATTTTCTTTTTTTTCAGCGAGATAATCCGATTCGACAAAGCGAATCGGGTTATACCATCGAGTTCCGAACAGCGCACTGCGCGCTGTGGTTTGGGGCAGTTCATCAAGATCCAACCCCATCATATAAAGCTGATAACTGAACTCATGAGTGATGTCACCAAAACGGCGGTGTCTTACGTTACCCCAATAGATACCGCTGAACTCTTCACTCTTTTCGGATGCGATCCCCATGTTGGGTGTCATGGTGTGCGTGTTCATAGTGCTGAACTCGTACTCAAATCTAAGCCGAAGCGTTTAGTCACATCGAGCGCACTGTGAACGCCATCTTCATGGAATCCGTTGTACCAATACGCGCCTGCAAAGTGAGTCTTGTTTTGGCCGCAGATTTTTTCACGTTGTTGCTGTGCGTTCACCGTATTCGAATTCAGAACAGGGTGGTGATACACAAAGCTTCGAATGATTTTCTCTGGGTCAATCGCTTCACTCTGATTCAAGGTCACGCAGAAGGTATCTTGGCTTTCGATACCTTGCAGGATGTTCATGTTGTACGTCACACAAGCTGGTCGTTGGCTGTTGCCGTCGAGCATGTAGTTCCAGCTCGCCCACGCTAGCTTTCTGTCTGGTAGCAGGTTGGTGTCTGTGTGCAGTACCACTTCGTTGCGGCTGTATGGAATCTCGCCCAGTACTTGCTGCTCATGTTCGGTCGCGTCACCAAGTAGGCGTAAGGCTTGGTCTGAGTGACAAGCGAATATCACTTCATCGAAGTCTTGTGTGCCGCCATCTTCAAACTCAATGGTAATGCCAGTCTCTTGGCGGGTGACCTGTTTGATTGATGTGTTCAACGCGACCGGTTTGTTTAAACGCGAAAGGATGATCTCAACATAAGAGCGAGACCCTTTAGGGATCACATACCACTGCGGGCGGTTGGCAATGTCTAGCAGGCCGTGGTTGTAGAAAAACTGAATAAAGAATTTAAGCTCAAACTCTTCCATCTCTTCTAAGCTTGTCGACCAAATAGCGGCACCCATAGGCAGAATGTAGTGTTGACTAAAGAAGTCGGAAAACTGGTTATCACGCAAGAAACTGCCAAGGGTAACGTCAGGAGTAAACACATTGCTTTCGAATTGTGATTTACACAATTTGTTGAACTTAAGAATGTCAGAAACCAAAGACCAGAACTGCGGTTTGAAGATGTTACTCCTCTGCGCGAATAACGAATTAATGCTGTGACCGTTGTATTCAAACTTAGTGGTTGTGTTGTGAACGCTGAAACTCATCTCGGTGGGTTGCCTTTCGACGCCCAGCTGCTCGAGGAGTTGATTGAAATTTGGATAGGTTCGATCGTTGAATACGATAAAGCCAGTGTCGATAGAAAACGCCGAGCCTTGATGTTCAATATCAACAGTGGCGGTGTGACCCCCAACGTAATCATTTTTTTCGAATACCGTTACGTCGTGGTGCTTATCTAATATGTGCGCGCAAGTGAGTCCAGAGATGCCTGAACCAATAATGGCGATTTTCTTCATTGTTATACCATCCTTGAAGCGAGTTTTTGCCAAACTGGAGTTGGAAGCATTCTTAATAGCTTCATCAACATGATGAATCGTCTTGGGAAATCGATCTCACTCTTTCCTTGAGCAATACCGTTTACGATTCGCTGAGTTGCGGCCTCACTACTAATAATCATAGGCATAGAGAACGTATTTCGCTCGGTTAATGGTGTTTCTACGAAGCCAGGGTGCACAATTGAGACATGAATATCGTGCTGTGCTAGGTCAACCGAAAGCGTTCTACCTAAATATGTGAGTGCCGCTTTTGAAGCACCATAAGCCTCGGCTCTAGGCAAAGGCAAAAAGCTGGCGCTGGAGCTTACCAAAACCAAGCGACCGCCGGGTTTGAGGTTTTTGAGCCACGCTTTTAAGGCGTAGCCAATGGAGATTAGATTGATGTTGATGACGCGCTCGAAAAGCTCCGCATCAAAATTCAGTGGGTCGTCGATGTACTCACAATCCCCAGCATTCAATATCAACAGGTCGAGCGGTTGATATTGGTCTAGTGCCGGGAAGTTGTGGTAATCAGTTAGGTCAAAGCAAAGAGGCTCTATCGATGAGTGAGATAAATCCGTCTCGTGGGAATCGACTAAGGCTTGCAGTTTGTCTGGGTTACGGCCACAAGCAATCACCTGATGCCCTTGTTGAGCATAATCGAGTGTCAGTGATTGGCCGATACCTGAGGTCGCGCCTGTGATCATAATACGCATTATCGGCTCGCTCTTTTCTTGATGGATTTGATTGCGCAGCCCAAGACTGGAATGTGCTCATACAACATAGAGCCGACGTCGAGGTAGTCTCTGTGAAAGATCACTTGGTCATCGAGCATCTTCAAGTGGCTGTGGCCTTGAACTTCGATAGGCTTTTGACCATTCAACTGCTTGTGAGCGAATTGCATCGTCCAATATACCGCGGCTTCGCCATTGGCTTCAAAAACGTGCTCGATATGGAAATCACAGCTGGTCACTTGCGTGTAGATGTTCTCGAAGTAATGAGTGAGCGCAGCAATTCCGCTGACATGATGCAGCGGATCTTGGAATTCGATTTCAGGGTGATAAACCGTCTTTAGCACGTCGAAATTGTCGGTTCCGAGTTCCCGATACATGTTGAGAAAGTTATCAAGCCATAGAGAGTTATCCATAATATTCACTCTAATTATTTAAAAAAGGCTAAGGCTCTCAATCGTGCTTCTTTGTGTTCAACGATGGGTTGCCAGTATTCGCTGTTAATTCCGTTTTTTGCAATGTAATCATGTGGAAAATGCACATGCTTGTCGGGAATGTTTTTCAGCTCTGGTATGTACTTACGAATAAAAATTCCTTTCGGATCAAACTTTTCACTCTGGGTGATTGGATTGAAAATTCGGAAGTAAGGTTGAGCATCACAGCCAGTACTTGAAGCCCACTGCCAACCACCATTGTTAGCGCTGAAATCACCATCGATAAGGTGCGTCATAAAGAATCGCTCGCCCCAACGCCAGTCGATAAGCAAGTGTTTGGTCAGGAAGCTCGCCACTACCATTCTTAGTCTGTTGTGCATCCAACCTGTATCAACCAGTTGGCGCATGGCTGCATCAACTAACGGGTAGCCGGTTCTCCCTTCACACCAAGCTTTGAAGCTCGGGTGATCCTGATACCAATCTAAGCCATTGTACTTTTGTTGAAAGTTAGCGCCTTTTACCAGTTTAGGATGATGGAACATTAAATGCTTATAAAAATCTCGCCAAATCAATTCATTAAGCCAAGAAAAGGCAGGTAATTGCGAGTCAAACAGCAGATCAGGTTGTTGCTGAATCAACTGAATCGCTAACCATCTTGGGCTCACTGCACCGATCGTCAAGTAAGGTGACAGGCCAGAGGTTCCTTTGACGGAAGGGATGTCTCTCAGGTGTGCATAGTCATTGACTTTGTTAGCCAAGAAATTGGGGATCACGCTGCTTAGTACATCTTCGCTCATTGGCCAGCGACTTGAATCAACGCGAGGGAAGTCGAAGTCGTAATCATCGGCAAGTCGATAGGCTGAAAAGCTGTCAGGTAACTGCGCTTCTGAACGTTGGTCATCGTGGCTTTTAGCTGGCATCACTGGAGCATGACAGCACTCGATGCCTTTAGCTTGAACCTGCTTTAACCAAGCGTTTTTGAAGGGAGTGAATACCTTGAACATCTCGCCTTGTTTGTTGAGAACGCTACCGAGTGGCAGCATAACGTCACAATCGCTGATCTTCAGGTTTAGGCCGCTTGAAATCAGCTTTTTATCGCGAGCTTGTTCATCGACCTCTGGCTCAGAGTTAGCGTAGACGCACTTGGCATCAAGCTGCTGGCATAAATCGATGAGTTGTTTGGATTGGTCGTCAAAGTCGCCAGCTTTGAGGTGCAGCAGAGTAATACCGAATTCCGCGAGCTGTGATTCAAGCTGCTTGAGGTGTCGGTAAATGAAGTCTGCTTTTATTGGAGCAAGGTGATGTTGTTGCCACTGCTGCGGAGTTGAAATAAAAACGGCGATAGAGACGCCGTTTTCAACTGCAGCGACGAGAGCTGGATTATCGTGAATCCGCAGGTCTCGTCGTATCCATAGAATGTCGCTCAATATCCGTATCTCAATTTAAGTTCTTGCGGGTGAGGATTTAAGTACACCTGTGACTGCAGGTACTCGTTTGGGTATTCCATCAAGTAGTGATTAATCAGTGTTAGTGGTACTAATAGCGGAATCACGCCCTCCCTGAAAGAAGCAATCTGGTTAGATAACTCTTGCTTGTGAGCACTGCTGAGTTGCTTCTTAAAGTAACCTTGAAGGTGTTGAAGTGTGTTGGCGTGCGTACCACGGTTTGCATGGTGCGATAATGCCGTCATCAGCCCTTCGATATACTTATCTGCAAGCTCATTTATCTCTAGCTCGTTGCCTGCTAGTAATTTACCAAGGCTTTTGTAACCTTCTACGTGATGGCACATTACGAGATACTTGTGGGTGCTATGGAACTGGATAAGCTTGTGCTTTGTAATACCTTCATCTACTAGGTCTAGCCACTTCTGATACGTGAAAACACGAGTCATGAAGTTTTCGCGCAAAATCGGATCGTTCAGACGACCATTCTCTTCCACAGGCAGCAACGGGTTGCCTTCCATAACCTGCTTAGTGAACATCCCAATGCCTGTTGATTCAGAGCCGCGGCCATGATGGTGATACACCTTAACGCGCTCCATGCCGCAAGTTGGACTCTTTTGGCACACGATGAAACCAGCGATGTGTTGGTTGTTCTTGGAGTAGTTTTGACCGAATTCGATTAACTCATCAGTAACGTCGCCAGTACCATCAGGACGGGAAACGTGAATGATATCGTCTAACATCCGTGTCTGACGAATGGTTGGGCGAGGGGTTGGAAGGCCAACAGCCATCTCTGGGCAAACAGGTTCCAATTCCACGTAGTCTGCTAGGTCGTCTGTACAAAAACGAGAGCGTTTATGACCTGTGTCGAAACGTACTTTGTGTCCAGCAACACATGCACTGATACCGATTTTAATTTTCTTTTCCATTGGCCAACTCCTTTGCTCCTGCTCTGAGCTTTTTCTTATAGTTCAACATTGCTAATCGTACTTACAGAGCTGGGTGTGTTTTTATTTTGACACCGTAGATGTTCTTATTCAGATGTGTTGACGATATACAGGATAGCTTCATGCCATCCTGTATATTTATAGCCTGCAACTGGGTTAATAGATATATTTTCCAAGTGGATTGAATAGTTGGCTCACACCTTTTGTGAAGTAAAGCGCATCACTTGAAACGGTTAAACAGACACAACCTTCTTTTGTTGCAGGTTGATGAGTGTGATTGCCATCCAACCAGATGAAGTCACCTTTGTTGTAAACACCCATTTCGTCTTCGAAACTGCCCTCTAGAAGAAGCGTGATCTCAAAGCCCTTGTGAGTGTGGCAAGGCACTTGTCCATCTTTATCGATGTGCAACAAACTCGTGTGGTGTGCTTCGTCATCGAAATCGAGTCGTGCTCGTGAAATCTTGCCTAGGTTCATCCAATCCTTTCTCGCCACTGAATTCAGAGCGCGAGGAATTGTGAACGTGGTATCTGCAACGGTAACTTGTTCTACCTTAGGTTCAACTTCTACCGACTGGGATAAATCAGCAGTGATCTGCTCAATTGCATCAAAGTCGAAATCCATGTCGTCCATTGAAAAGCTGTCTGATTCTTCGCTCGCAAACGCAGGTTCTTTGTCGAACGCATTATTCGCCGCTTCAGCCGTTAACTGTTTCACTTTCTCTTGGCAGTGTTCACATAGCTCTACATGGCTCGACACAATTAGAGATACTGAGTCAGCAAGCGTGCCGTCAACAAAGTCTTTCAAAATTGCTTCGTTAGGGTGATGTTTAATCATGGCTTTGTTCCCCCATGTGAACCTTAAGTTTGGCTAAAGCGAGTCTTAGACGTGATTTCACTGTTCCAAGTGGGACGCCAAGTTGTTGTGCAAGCTGCTCTTGAGAGAGTTCTTGAAAGTAAACGCCTTTGACGATGGTTTTCTGAGCCAGAGGCAGCTTCTCTATTTGCGTCATTACGTGTCGGCTCATCAAATGATCGCCAAACGGTAACTCGTCACTTTGAGATTCAGCAACCATTGCGTCGATAGGCCAGATGTCATCTGCGATTGTCTGTTCCGCTTTGGCTTTCACTTTACGCAACATATCAAAAGCGGCGTTTCGCATAACGGTGTAGACCCAAGTCGTCGCAGCGCCCTTGTCTTCATTATAAAGATGGGCTTTCTTCCAAACGTTAGTCATGGTGTCTTGAACCAGCTCGTTCGCCGCAGCTTCACCGCCTAACTTGCTAATTCCGAAACGCTTTATCTTGGGAGCAAAGAACTTGAACAAACAGGTAAATGCCTGCTTGTCTCTGTCTGTACCAACCAAGACTAACCAGCTTGAAAGTTCTGCTGGTACCTTGGATTCGGTCGTTGTTTTTTTGTCTGGGATAATGACATGCTCCTTGCCCTTCCCTGAACTTCTACTTTCGACTTGCATAGTAAATAACCATCATGCGAATTTGAGTGGCACTACGTGAAAGTTGAAGGCCGGGATCACTTTAATTTAAATTAATTTCCACTATACAAAATTATAGTGAAGAAAAGTGCTTATTGCCCCGTAATGATTTGATTCAAAAAAGGAACTAAAGAAGGAAAGCTAGCGGGCTCGGTGAACTCGGTTTTCTTTTCTAAAGGGATAGGCATCATCTCGAGTAGTCGCGCACAAATCCATTGTGGGCTTTCGAAATCAGGCGTGGGATAAAGGGTTCTTATCGAATCGTGGTCGCGAAACAGCTGAACCAAAAACGCAGTAAACACGTTGGGCACTTTATATTCATCGGTAGGCCAGTGAGGCAACAAGCTGAATTGGCTTTTAATCAGATCATCGTCGTCTCGAAACGAACCATGCAATTGCACCAACTTTTCGCCTTCGACATCAATTTCCAATATCTGGTCATCCGACATATTGAAGTCAACGATCATCACCTTGGTCCCCCAAGAGCTGAGATGTTCTGACTTTACGTTGTCTTGAGTGGCAATGATAAAGCCTTCGCCCTGCGCTGCGTGTGCGACCATCGCAAGGTATTTAGGCTCGAAAATGCGCAGCCTTTGTCTCCCTCCAGGTAAAAGGAAGACAGGAAGGGGAAACACAGCGAGTTCTAGAGAAGACTCTACGGGTGTTTCTGGTTCGGTTTTTGTCCGTGTGGTCTTCCTAGGTGTATTAGGCACATAGCACTCCTTAGTTCAGATGTGATTCAAGGAGATATACGGGCAGTGGCTAGGGTTCGATCAATTCGCTGTGGCTGTAATTGTTTGCTGCTATTTGGTGAGGATATGTTTTTTGTTGCACCTGTTCATAAATTCATTGTTTTAACCTTCTTTCAGCGACGGTATTAGGTACTATATGTACAAATAGTAAGCGAATGGATGGTGGCTAGACGCTGCTGCTATCTAACGTTCTTCTTTACCTGACATCGCATCAAAGGAATGGTCATGATTGTTATCTATGGTATCAAAGAGTGCTTAAATCCAATTAAGTTGCAACTCTCGAACGTGTTGCAGCAGTGTTTAAACAGTGAGATGGGTTTACCTGACGACAAGCGCGCACATCGGTTTGTGCCTTTAGAAAGAGACGATTTCTTTTACCCTGAAGGACGGACAGAGGCCTACACCGTTATTGAGATCAATATGATGGAAGCTCGAGCGGTGAACACCAAGAAGCGCCTAATTAAGAAGATATTTTCTGAAATAGAAAAGCAGCTGGCTATCTCTCCGATTGATATTGAAATCACCATCAAAGAACAGCCATCGCACTGTTGGGGATTCCGAGGCATGACCGGCGATGAAGCCCAAGATCTAAAGTACAAAGTGAAGGTCTAGGGCTTTAAGCCAAGCGACCAATTCGCTTGTTAGCTTAATAACTGAATAGCGGCTTTGAGTCTGATGCCAAAGCCGTTTCTTTCTATTCCTTGTTACTGTCTTTTAAGCTTCGTTGCTATTTTTAAGTCTCGTTCTTCTAGGTCTCATCACTATCTTTTAAATACTGATGCCAATTCTCTGTAATCACATCAAAGTGCTCGACACAGAACTCTTTTCTGTCTTTCAAATAATCGTTTTCTACTTCATCGAGTAAATTCTTATAGGCTTCAGGGTCGCTGCCATACACCAAGCACAGAGTAGAGAAGTAACGTTGAAGATCAAAGCTGTGCTCATCGATGTATTCACCTAAATCATAATATTCAGGGCGGTCTTCAGATTCGAAGGCAAACATGTCAGCTGCGCTGATAGCAGCATCGGCACCGTGTTCCACATAGTTAAGCAATAGAATAGTCGCTAGGTTGTCGACCGCATCTTCCTCTTTGCCCAAGATGGCAATCTTTTGGTCTTCGATATAAGCATGTCCAGCTTCGTGAAGCAGTGTGTGCAGCAAGGTATCGACAGCCCCGGTTTGTGCCGATTTTCCGTACTCTTTTTCGTATTGGTTCTTCTCAAAGTAATTGAGGGATTCGGCGTAAAAACCGTATGGGATGAGTACCTGATGGGTTTGTGGATCGTAGAGTGGACCATCATCGCCACCGTATTGAATGACCAAGGGCTGATTGAACATGAATAGTTGATTCGATAGGTCAATCACGGTTTCATTGACGCCACTGAGCTCAATCTCTTGCTTGATCTGCTTTTCTTCATCAGTTTGAGGCGTTGCATATTCAACGATCAGATTGTTAGCCAGTGTATTGTCATTGGATGCTTCACTGGACGCATAAGTTGTGGCAAACACAGAGCCAATGGCTAGGCTATAGATCAGTGCTCGTTTCAGGAGTGTCATCGCGGGTCCTTGTGATTTGTTTGAATGTTCAGCTCCAGATTGATTCGCGAGCGACTGAAGGTGGATTGATAGACAGTTTAGGTTAGATTTCATCCCATTGGCGATTTTTAAGATAAATTTCAGTTCACGTAAACCCTTGTGCTATACTCCGCGCCCCAATCCGAATTGGCTTGCTTAATCTTAGGAAATTATTATGAGTGCTAAAAACGAACTTCAACAAATTAACAACCGTCTAGACAAGTGTCGCCACAAGTTAGATGCTGCTAAGACTCGTAATGATCGCCCTGTTGTTCGTCAGTTTGAAGAAGAGATTAAGAAGCTAACGAAGAAAATTGCCCAGCTTAAGCACAAGCAAAGCTTCGATGTGAATCAAGAGCGTAAGTCGTTGCTTGATATGCCATTTAGCCGTGAAATCACGAAAGCTGAGCAAGCAGATATGGGTAAACTGAAAAAGTCTGTAAAAGGATTAGTGGTTGTTCACCCAATGACGAAGATTGGTAAAGAGCTTCGCATTGAGGTTATGACGGGTTACGCACCGAAAAAATTCTAATTACCAGCGATGGTGATAAAAGAGGAGCTAGCAATAGCTCCTTTTTGCTTTTTTAGGCATGCAGAAAGCGGAATATCGACAATAACATTTGTATCAGCCTAGACTTATTTGGAGGTGATTGTTGTCACAAAACCTTCTATCTCCTATAAAAGTTAACGTGCCATTAACATGACACTAGGCAGACGCAGTAATGTGTTCGGCTTTCAAATCCACAATTTCTTACCGATTTGCATAAATATAGGTAGAGCAGCACAAATAATTACAGATAAAACTAGACTCATTAGGGAAGATGAGAACGTAAAAAAATAGAGGTTATATGAATCAATTAATTTCAATAGGGCCACTAGAATCCTTCCTAATCGCGATTAGTGTTTTGTTTCTAGGGCATTTTGTAAATGCAAAGCTACCGGTTCTCAAAAAGTACAACATTCCAGAGCCCATCGTCGGCGGCTTGATCGTCGCTTTTGCTATTACAGCCCTACATTTTAACGGCGTTGATCTTGAGTTCTCCTTGCCTTTACAGAACACATTCATGTTGATGTTCTTTGCAACGGTTGGCCTTGCTGCTAACTACACCCAGCTTATAAAGGGTGGCGCAAAGGTGTTCTTGTTCTTAGGTGTCGCTTCGGTTTACATCATTATTCAAAATGGTGTGGGCGTGACACTGGCAACCGCCCTTGGTCTTGAACCTTTAATGGGTTTGATAGCGGGTTCTATCACGTTATCTGGCGGTCACGGTACTGGTGCGGCTTGGTCTCAAACCTTCGCAGACACGTTTGGCATTGCTAACACCTTAGAAATCGCGATGGCTTCTGCCACCTTCGGTTTGATTATTGGCGGTATCATCGGCAGCCCTGTAGCGCAAAAGCTGATTGATAAGAACAATCTTGAATCTGAATACGGCACAGGTACGCAAACGCACGAACGCTTCCCTGAACTGGTTACCTATAACGAGTATGAAGAAGACAAAGTGACGGCGAAGAAGGTGATTGAAGTATTGTTCATTCTTCTTATCTGTATCACGGGTGCGAGATATCTAGAGCAATGGGTAGCAACCTTTGAAATTTCTTGGTTGATGATTCCTGACTTCGTTTACGCGTTGTTTATTGGTGTGTTCATCACTAACGTTTTTGAAGTGACTAAGCTGCATAAAACCGACAGCGAAACGGTTGATATTCTGGGTACTGTGTCATTGTCACTGTTCCTAGCTATGGCGCTAATGAGCTTGAAACTGTGGAATATCTTTGACCTTGCGATTCCATTCTTGGTTATCCTTGCTGTTCAGGCTGTTGTGTTGGGTATCTTCTCTTACTTTGTGACGTTCAAAGTGATGGGTTCGAACTACGACGCTGCGGTTATGGCGGGTGGTCACTGTGGTTTCGGCCTAGGTGCAACACCAACAGCGGTAATGAACATGGGCTCTTTGGTGA
Organism: Vibrio pomeroyi; assembly: GCA_041879425.1. Taxonomy (NCBI): domain Bacteria; kingdom Pseudomonadati; phylum Pseudomonadota; class Gammaproteobacteria; order Vibrionales; family Vibrionaceae; genus Vibrio; species Vibrio pomeroyi. The sequence continues at coordinate 1,262,162 of CP090855.1, forward strand.
ACCGTTTCGGTCCGTCACCACAAGCCTTCATGGTTGTGCCAATCGTTGGTGCCTTCTTTATCGATATTGTTAACCTGATTATCCTACAAGGTTACATCTCGTTTATCGGTTAATGTGAACACCACGTTTAACGTATAAAAAAGCCAGTCTGTTGACTGGCTTTTTTCGTTTTATTGGCAGCAGAGTTTATGCGGGTGAGCTGGCTTGTAGCTCTTTAAGCAGAGGGAAAGCGGCTTTGGTGTGCTCTCCCGTGACAATGAACCCAACCAACTGATCATCTTCATTAAAGCCTTTTGCGATAATACCTTTCGGGTCGAATCGCGTTTCCCAGCTTTGCGCGGTTTTAATATCACGCCCAGCAAGTTGAATTGGATAACTTGGCGTTTTTACCTTAGTAATGATGTGAGGCAAGCTGAACTTTCCTTCTCCCGCCATGATCTTATCTTTATCTATAGAGAGCTGCTTAGCCAACACGTTCGCAGACAAGATAGCGGGTTGCAGATAAGCCATCACACGCCCCTCTATTTCGGCGCAGTCACCAATCGCATACACATTCTCGGCACTGGTTCTCATGGCTTCATCGACCACAATCCCTCTGTTTACGTCGATGCCTGCTTGTGTCGCTAACTGCGTGTTTGGCCTTAGTCCTGCTGCTGCAATCACGATGTCGGTTCGTATCAAGCGAGAAGAAGTGGTTTGCAATCTTACCCCATCAGTTAGATAAGTTGCTCGACACACCGCAGAATCGGTTTCAACGGTGACGCCTGCTTTTCTTAACTCTCTTTCCAACTCTAGGGACACGAAAGGTGGCACTAAGTTATTGAGTAAGTAACTCGCGGGTTCGATGATAGTGACATCTTTACCTGCGGTTTGAAGATCGAAGGCGAGCTCGACCCCGATCAAACCGCCGCCCATCACAGTGACTCGCTGTGCATCGTCGACCTGCGTTTTGTGTTTCTCGAACTCTTCCAAGCTATTAAGAGTAATAGTCGCGCTGCGTTTTAGCCCTTTCGCTGGTGGTATGAAGGGCGTCGCGCCTGTTGCCAATACCAACTTCGAATAATGGATGGTTTCGCTATTTACATGAACACATTGCTGCTTAGTGTCTATCTCGCTCACCAGCGCTTTGGTCTTGATAACAACGTTGTACTGTTCAGCCAACTGTTTCGCACTATGTATTGCCAGTGTTTCAGGCGTTTGTGCCTGACTGAACGCATGCGAAAGATTTGGCTTACTGTACTCAACGCCCGCATCAGCGGTGATCATAGTGATCGCAATATTTTGGTCGAGCTTACGAATCATCTTGATGGTTTGTAGGGCAGCGAAACCGCCGCCCACAATAACAATGTTCGGCATGCTACTTCTCCACAAACACTTCTTTGCCTAAATGACATTCTGGACAAAGGAAATCATCAGGTACTTGTGCCCATGGTGTTCCCGGTTCAACGCCTTGGTACGGTTCGCCTAGTTGTGGGTCGTACACCCATTCACACACAGTGCAATGCCAGCACGTGCAATCTGCACTATGTACAGGCTTATCTTGCGTTTGTTCTAGGTTCTGTTCTGCTGTGTCTTTTAGCTCTGTTGGGGTGCTTGTCGGTGCTGATTCAATGCGTTGTACGTTGCGCTCCACTTGCTTAGGTTGGCTAACCTCAGTTTCATCGGCACGCCAAACCTCAGCCAGTGTCATGCCGTAATCGATGCACTGGCGAAGGGCGTCTGTGTCTGGTTTCCAATGGATGTGTTGTGGTGCACTGACTTCGAAATTCGCTTCACGTAGGCGAGCATCGATGCGTTTTACTGCGCCACCTGTCCAACCTGAAGACCCGAAGGCTGCGGCTCTTTTTTCTGCAAAGCGCAGGCCGTGTATCTCTTCAAGCAAAGCTGCGATCTGCGGCATCATCACGTTATTCATGGTTGATGAACCAACGAGTACGCCCTTTGAGCGGAAGATATTGGCAAGAATGTCATTCTTGTCGTGCTTAGAGATATTGAAGACCTTGATTGCCGTTTCTGGGCTACCTTTACGGATCCCTTTTGCGATTGCGTCAGCCATCATGCGAGTGTTGTTCGACATGGTGTCGTAGACAATAGTGATGCGATCTTCTTTGTAGGCTTTCGACCATTCGTAGTATTGCTCAACGATCTGAGTCGCGTTGTCGCGCCAAATACAACCGTGAGAAGTCGCAATCACATCGATCGGTACACCTAAACTCAACACTTCTTCAATCTTCGCTTTCACTAGAGGCGCGAATGGCGTCAGGATATTAGAGAAATAACGCAGACATTGATCGTGCAGTTCTACTTGGTCTAGTTGGTCGTTGAACAGGTTCTCGTCACAGTAGTGTTGGCCGAATGCATCATTACTGAACAGGATTTCATCGCCCGTTAGGTAGGTCGCCATTGAGTCAGGCCAGTGCAGCATTTTCATCTCAACAAAGATAAGTTGCTTGCCATTACCCACATCGAGCGTGTCGCCGGTTTTAACGGTTCTGAAGTTCCAATCTGGTTGGTGGTGATGGCCAACAATCGAGTTAACACCAGCTTCTGTGCAGTAAACAGGTGTGTTTGGAATTTTGGCTAATAGCGCAGAAAGGGCACCAGAGTGGTCTTCCTCGGCATGCTGACAAATGATGTAGTCGATGTCATTGATGTCGATTTCCATCTCAAGGTTTGCAAGGAATTGCTCAGTAAAGCGATGATCAACGGTATCGACAAGCACCGTTTTCTCTTCACGGATCAGGTACGAGTTATAGCTGGTACCTTTGTTCATGTGGTATTCCTTACCGTGAAAGTGCTCGGTTTCCCAGTCGTGGACACCAACCCAATGAACATTTGATTTAACGTGAATAGTCATAATGATAATACCTTATTTAAATATCTAAGGTCATCATTGCACTAGTTGTGCCAAGTTTTTAACTTGTTGTTTTAAATGGTTTTGTTTGGTTTTTGAACTGTTATTTGTGTCTTTATGACTGTTCTAATTGTGTAATCAAAATGATTTTTAAGAGTCTTTTTGACTTCTGTGTTTTAAGTGTGTAGCAGCAGTTATATAGCATGAATAAAAAAAGGCCAGACGAGAGTCTGGCCAAATAAAGCAGTGCGATTTGTTTTAGCGATTACAGCGTAGTAGCTGTTATAACGTAGTAACCACTTCATCAAGAGCTAGACGCGCTTTTGGTTTACCGTGGTTGTAGTCTTCGCCGTCTTTGTGGTAGCCGATAGCTAGTGCTACATCAACAACGTGACCTTCTAGTTCTTCAGCAAACTCTTCGCCGATCATAGCAGCGTCTACACCTTCCATAGGAGTTGAAGCGATGCCTAGACGAGCTAGTGTGTGCAGTGTGTTACCTAGTGCGATGTAAACTTGAGACTTAGTCCAGTTACCGTTGAAACCTGTTTCGTCTGTGTTCATTTCTGCGAATGCGTAAGCACCTAGGAATTGCTCGTACATTTCAGCTGGTAGGTGACCAGAGCTTACTTCTGTATCAGCACGCTTAGCGAATTTCTCTTTAGTGTACTTAGGATCATGAGCAAACAGGATCGTGTGTGACGCTTCTTTCGCATGTGGTTGGTTAAACTGGAACATGTTCTCGAAAGTGTTATGGAAGCGCTGTTTAGCTGCGTCGCTCTCAATGATGATGAATTTCCAAGGCTGAGAGTTAATTGAAGAAGCAGACAAACGAAGTGCTTCTTTGATTACTTCCATGTCTTCCGCAGAGATGCGTTTTTCTGCATCGTATTTTTTAGCTGTGTAACGAGTGTTTAGATCAGTAATGATTGGATGAGTCATGTTGAATCCTAATATCTATCAATAATAAATGTTGTAGGGTTTTATGTTCGGTAACGTCAACAATAAACAGATAACGCATTTAAACGAATCTCAATAGATTGAACGTCTAAATAGTTATCGAACATGCCCCAATTAAATCGAGTATCTGCGGTAGCTCAAGTCGATGGGTGTAAGATAATAGAAGATGGGTTGGGGAAAAATAGCGAACATATCAAATCACTATGGTAATTAATGTCCATAATGAGCGCGTAAGTGTGATCTTGATGTGTTATGGCGCGCTAAGATCAGTTGCTTAGTACGCCTTGATACCATATTGACGCAATAATGGCGGAAGTACGCTGTCTAGGTTGGGGATATCTTCTGGCGTGATTTCGATTAAGCCAAAACCATGCTCTTCATAGATTTTTCTCGTCGCTTCACGTTTGTCTTCTGCTATTGGGGCAGAGTCGGTTCCCCAGAACTGGATGTATACCTTGCCACTTGGTAGATAAAAATCGCTGATCACTTCTTTTGATATTGGCAGCGGACGCTCATACGCATGCACCACTCCTGCCATGTAAAGCCAGTTATCGATGATCAGCTCTCCCTTTGAACGAACATAGTGCCCATCTAAGGTTCGGTGTTTCGCCTCAAATTTCTGCCGGAAGCTAGAAAACGACACATCGGTCGAGTGGCTTTCTGCATCGTGGCCCAAGAACTCGACAACGGATTGCTTTAATCGTTTATTGCGGACCAACGAGTCGTGCCACACCACGAATAAGTTCTCAGTCGTTTTGTCTTCTCTTTGTTCACCTCCGGCTTTTAAGCCTGTTGAGGTGACGTGCCAGCCATCTTCTTCTTTCTTTATCCACCCAAGTTCATTGAGCAATAAGTTGATCTTCTTAGCGCTGAGCTCAAAGGCGTGACCAAGTTGCGTCGCGGTTAATGTTTTGCCAGCGAATGAGTCCAAATCGATAAGCAGTTTTTCTGGCCATACAATAAAGACACCAAACTTCTTGTGTTCGACATATTCCCCACCAAAACTTTCCCCTCGCTCAGTCAGTACCCAACGCTCTTGTGAACGTACTATATAGCCAGCGGTTTTTAGATCACTAAATAGCGCTTTGGCTTCTACGCCTTTTTGTTTAGCGAGTGCGGATGTGGAAATTTTGTCTGACATAGTCTTTTCTCAAATAGCGAAGTGATCAACTGATGGGTGTTGGAGATATATATGATGCGATAGCGTTGGTAAATACCATATCACATCTATCAATGCTAACTGCAGTTCAGTGGTCTATGTTTTTAGTAGAGCGTTAGGTCTCGTTTTGTATGTTTAGCAAAATGTAGCTCAATCTGTAATTAAATTACAGTTATAGTGATCCTGCTCATCTGGGTGCATATTTTATATACGTGACACGATGTTCTTTTATACGGTTTATATAGATCTTAGATGCTATATTTTACTAAGTGTGATTTTGATCAATATTTATTTTTAAGTATTACAAAATAAAATGTGATCTCGATCGTGCGTTGATGATATCCATTCTCATTAATTTGGCTTTGTAATTTAAATTCATGGTGTTTTTGTGATCTAAGGTGTGCTTGTTAACCCGAAAGTGTTTTTCGTGTGTGATGGTTGTCACGAAAGTTGGGCTAAGGTGCATTTTGGAAATGTTGTGATACATTTTAATCGACTTTTGAGTACACACTTTCGGTCATTTGACCAACCAATACATTACGGGGTTCTACCTATGTTATCACCAGAAGCAAAGATTAAGGTTCAAAACTTTGGTCGTTTCTTATCCAATATGGTAATGCCAAACATCGGCGCATTTATTGCGTGGGGTTTCATTACTGCACTATTCATCCCAACGGGTTGGTGGCCTAACGAAACGTTAGCATCAATGGTTGGTCCTATGATTACATACCTACTGCCACTATTGATTGGTTACACCGGTGGTAAAATGGTTGGTGGTGACCGCGGTGCGGTAGTGGGCGCTATCACAACAATGGGTGTTATCGTTGGTACTGATATCCCAATGTTCATGGGTGCAATGATTGTAGGTCCACTAGGTGGTATCGCAATTAAGAAATTCGATGAAGCTGTTCACGGTAAAGTGAAGAGTGGTTTCGAAATGCTAGTGAACAACTTCTCTGCGGGTATCATCGGCATGATCTGTGCGATCATCGCGTTCATCGTGATTGGTCCTGCGGTTAAGATTCTGTCTGGCGGACTTGCGGCTGGTGTAAACGCAATGGTAGAAGCAGGCGCACTACCTCTAGCATCTATCTTTGTTGAACCTGCGAAAATCCTATTCCTAAACAACGCAATCAACCACGGTATCTTCTCTCCACTAGGTATCCAGCAATCTGAAGAGATGGGTCGTTCTATCTTCTTCCTAATCGAAGCAAACCCAGGTCCTGGTTTTGGTCTTCTACTTGCTTACATGGTGTTTGGTAAAGGTAGCGCGAAGCAATCTGCTGCTGGTGCATCTATCATCCACTTCCTAGGTGGTATCCACGAAATTTACTTCCCTTACGTTCTAATGAACCCACGTCTAATTCTTGCGGTAATCGCAGGTGGTATGGCTGGCGTATTCACTAACGTAATGTTCGATTCTGGCCTTATCTCTCCAGCATCTCCAGGTTCTATCTTCGCCGTCTTACTGATGACGCCAAAAGGCTCTTACATCGGCGTGATTCTATCGGTTATCGCAGCAACTGCAGTATCGTTTGTTGTAGCGTCAATCCTTCTAAAAACATCAGCACAAGATGATGAGGAAGATTCACTAGAGAAAGCTTCAGCACAAATGAAAGACATGAAAGCGTCTTCTAAAGGTGCAGCAGCAGAAGCAAACGTAAACCTAGCGGATGTAAAAGCAGTTTATGTAGCGTGTGATGCGGGTATGGGTTCAAGTGCAATGGGTGCAGGTCTACTCCGTAAGAAAGTAGCAACAGCTGGCCTAGACATTGAAGTGACCAACTACGCAATCAACAACCTACCAGCTGATTCGCAAATCGTTATTACGCATAAAGACCTAACAGACCGTGCTCGTAGCACTGTGCCAGGTGCGATGCATATGTCTCTAAGCAACTTCCTAGACGGCGGCGTATACGACCAACTAGTTGCTGAGCTTGTCGATGCTCAAAGTGGTGAAACGAAAGTAGAAGCTCCGGCTCCTGCAGCAGCGCCAGCTCAAGAAGGCAACAAGCTTGCACTTACTGACGACAGCATCTTCCTTGGCCTTAAAGCGACTCAAAAAGAAGACGCAATCAAGTTTGCTGGCGAACAATTAGTAAAACTTGGCAACGTATCACCAGAATATGTAGATGGCATGTTTGCTCGTGAAGAGCTTGTGTCTACTTACCTAGGTGAGTCTATCGCAGTACCACACGGCACAATCGAAGCGAAACAGTACGTACAAAAAACCGGCATCGTTTTCTGTCAGTACCCTGAAGGTATTCAATGGGGCGAAGATGAAGACGATATCGCGAAAATGGTTATCGGTATTGCCGCACAAGGCGATGAGCACAACATGGTGCTGATGGCTATTACCAATTCACTCGATGATGAAGAAGCTGTGGAATGCCTACAGAACACAACAAACCCTGCTGATGTTCTACGTATTCTCAACGGAAACTAAAAAGCTCTAGTCAAGCTCCTGAGTGAAGGAGGCCAGTATCCCCCTACTGGCCTCGTTTTCGGTCTTAATCTTTCTAACAAGATTCAGTCTGAATAGCTTACTGCTTAATGCCTATAGCACATCGTCAAGGCATGTTGTTGAGCAGTTAGCTATCTAGATTCAAATATTTATAAGGTCAAAATTATGAAAGCGTTACATTTTGGTGCAGGTAATATCGGTCGTGGTTTCATTGGTAAGCTTCTTTCTGATGCTGGTATGAAGGTTACGTTTGCTGACGTAAATGAAACGGTTGTAAATGCGTTAATTGAACGCCAAGAATACCCAGTTAAGATTGTTGGCGAAGAGTGTGTTGTCGAAGTTGTTAAGAACGTGACAGCAGTAAACTCAGCGACAAGCGCAGTAGTAGATTGCATTGCTGAGTCTGATCTTGTGACGACAGCAGTGGGCCCTACGGTTCTTAAGATCATCTCTAAGTCTATCGCTCAAGGCATTGAAAAGCGTGCAGCAGCAAACAACACTGCACCAATGAACATCATCGCGGCAGAGAACATGGTTCGAGGTACTAGCCAATTAAAAGCAGCAGTGTTAGAGCACCTTTCTGATGAAATGAAAGCCTTCACTGAAGAGCACATTGGCTTTGTTGATTCTGCGGTTGACCGTATTGTTCCACCGGCAGAAGCGGGCGAAACAGACCCCCTAGCGGTAACGGTTGAAACGTTCAGCGAGTGGATCGTAGACCAAACACAATTCAAAGGTGAGATTCCAAACATCCCAGGTATGGAATGCACTGACAACCTAATGGCTTTCGTTGAACGTAAACTGTTCACGCTAAACACAGGTCACTTGGTAACGGCATACCTTGGTGTGCTTGCAGGTCATGAGACAATTAAAGACTCTATCGAAGATGACGTAATCCGCGCTGAAGTAACAGCGACGATGGAAGAGAGTGGTGCGGTTCTGATTAAGCGTTACGGCTTTGATCCAGAAGCTCACGCGGCATACATCCAGAAAATTCTTGGTCGTTTTGCGAACCCGTTCCTACGTGATGAAGTAGACCGCGTTGGTCGTCAGCCAATTCGTAAACTGAGCCCGCAAGACCGCCTAGTTAAGCCTCTAAATGGTACATTAGAGTACGGCCTACCGAATGCTCACCTAGTAAAAGCAATCGCTGCTGCGTTCCATTATAAGAACGAAGACGACCCTCAAGCGGTTGAACTTCAAGCAATGTTCGCAGAAAAAGGCTTTGCTGAGACATTAGCGCATTATTCTGAGCTGAATAGTGACTCAGAAGTTGTTAAACTAGCGGAAGAAGCTTATCTAGCATTGAAATGATAAACCATCAAAGTGCCACACCAGTGGCACTTTCTTATTGTCGAGCCGTTATGCCAATACAAACAAGCCATGAAACTGAATTACTCGAAGCCCTTTCGGAAGCTGAGAGTGCTGGCGCCTGCCTAATGGCTGCTTATGATGCATTGGACGACACGGTAGATGCCGTATTAAAAAACATCTTTAAGAAAGACGACACTGCAATTAAGTTCGTTGTCGAGCCACTTCTCAACAGTGGTGGGCCGTTAGGCGAGATCATGATTCGTGCTAAATTGCTACTCGGGCTCGGCGTGATCAGTAAAGAACTCTACGACGATCTCGAGGTTTTCGTTACCTTGAAAGAGTGGGCGAAAATACAGGGAGAAGACACCAGCTTCACAGAAGTTGATGTGATATTTGAGCTCAACAAGGTGCACGCAATTCAGCGTATTATGCCTATCGAATATGACGCGGAGATGGTGGAAACGATGTCTGGCCCAATGCTTGAAATGTTCTTGGGGCGACATAATCAAAAGGTGAAGTCGACGATCGTATTGGCTATCACTGACATTATTACTACCCTCTGCCGAGATAACGCGCTGAGCTCTTAGCTCTAGTTTGTAGCCCTGCTTATCTTGTTTCACATCCTACATATCTTGTAGCTGTTCGTTCGTTTCAATACAAAGTTTAAAATGATGGCGGTTTCTCTCGTTGGAGAAATCGCTTTGTTGTTTTTAGGCTTCTAAAAAATATCCGAAATCTCTTCCCATTAAATACAAAAGCAGCAGGCACAAAAAAAGCCACATTCAGTGGCTTTTTCTATTCAAGACGCTCTCTTTATTAAAAACGCCCTGCTATTCAAGACTATGGGGATTATAGGTCTTGGATGTTTTCAGCTTCTAGCTCTTGGAAGTAGCGTAGAGTCTTAACTTTAAGCTCTTGTTGAGCTGGCTCATCAGCAACGATGATAGCTTTACGGTGCATCTGCAGAGCTGTAACAGTCCACATGTGGTTTACAGAACCTTCGATAGCCATTTGAAGCGCTTGCGCTTTGTTGTGGCCTAGAGAAAGGATCATTACTTCTTCAGCGTCTAGAAGAGTAGCAACACCGATAGTTAGTGCGTATTTAGGAACTTGGTTGATGTCGCCATCGAAGAAACGAGAGTTCGCGATACGAGTGTCTTCAGTCAACGTTTTGATACGAGTGCGTGAAGATAGAGAAGAACCTGGTTCGTTGAATGCGATGTGACCGTCGATGCCTACACCGCCCATGAATAGGTTGATTTTGCCGTAAGAACGGATTTTCTCTTCGTATGCTGCACAGTGAGCATCGATGTCTTCAGCTTGACCGTCTAGCAGGTTGATGTTTTCTGCTTGGATATCAACGTGGTTGAAGAAGTTCTCGTGCATGAATGTGCGGTAAGACTCTGGGTGGTTCGGGTCGATACCAACGTACTCATCCATGTTGAATGTTACAACGTGCTTGAAGCTAACTTCGCCAGCTTTGTAAAGTTCAATTAGCTCAGCGTAAGTAGTTAGAGGTGTGCTACCAGTAGGAAGACCTAGTACAAACGGACGCTCAGCAGTTGGAGCGAACTTGTTGATAGAATCTGCGATGTGACGAGCAGCCCATTTACCTACTTTAGCTTTGTTGCTTAATGGAATAAGTCTCATTGATTTTGCCCCTAGAAATTAAATTTTATAGTGTTCTGAAACATTAATTCGCATTATAAAATAAGTTATCGAGTTCCGCTATTGTTTTAGGTCAAGTTTTTGCTTTTTTCGTCGTATCTGTGACTAGAACTCTCAAAATTGCACAATAATTGTATGGATATTTGGTAGCGTTAAACAAGATTAATACGCTTGTCATATACAGGAATGTTGATTTGATTCAGTGCCTGAAAGGGTTTGTGCGTTTCTGCAGATTTACAAGCTTTGGCGCATTAAACAGCTTCAGCGTGTTCACAGGCTTTGAGAGTATAGTTGAGGCGTGAAAAATAATGATGGCAATGTGCCACTATCGTGATAAAAGGAAGTTGCTAAGTGAGGTTAGAAGAATTTAGCTGGATTAGATACCCGCCTGAATGGCTGGGAATAGATGTTGATTCACGCTATCGCTATGAATTATCTATAAATATTGGTAAAACCGAACAGGTTAGCTAAACTTACCTATTACGAAGAAAATGCGAGCTTGAAGTGTAAACCTTGAAGGCAAAAAAAGCCCAAAGTGATGAGGTATCACCTTGAGCGATTTTACTAATCTTCTAACACTAACTCACTTTCGTATTCTTCCCTAGGCACTTCGCCGCGTTTGCAGCCGTTTAGGGTATGAAAGCGACGGCGTCCACGAGCCAGTTGAATGTACTTCAACCAAACACGCTCTAACTTGGACTTTGCCTTATGAGGGTGAGACAACACTTTGATGAAGTGCTTTTCTTCTGCATTGGTTGGTGTTAATTCACCAGTCTCAAGTGCAAGCATAGTGTCACCAAACAAGGTTAGGATTTCCTCTTCTGACAGAGTAAAATCACCCGACTTAGCAAACCCTCGTGGGAATTTAATGGTGTCATAAAAACGTTTTTTTCCGTGACGGAATTCGGTCTCAGACATATCAGCCTCAGTAATGTGGTTAGATAGAAATTAGTGTTTATTGCTCACGCGAAAATATTGTTAAAAGGCTAAAATAGGAAACAAAACGTTTTTGCCTTTACGATAAACAATCCTAGATCGGCTAGTTAGCAGATTTATTACAGAGATGTATTTGATGGATGTGAAAGTATTTAGAACCTTTCTTGAGGTTGCAAGGGTGCGCCATTTTGGGCGTGCAGCTGAAAACTTGTATTTAACGCAAGCGGCGGTGAGTGCGCGAATCAAACAGCTTGAAGGCTATTTTGATACTCAACTCTTCATTCGTGACCGCAATAACATCAAGCTCACCTCTTCCGGTGAACGTTTGATTGGTTATGCTGAAGTGATGGTGTCTACCTTACAACAAGCCAAATTTGAGCTGTCGTTGGAAAGTGGCAAAGCCCTGCAGTTAACACTGGGTGGCACCCCGAATATTTGGGATGCGTATCTGCAAAACTGTTTGAGCGTAGTGACCGATTCTTTCGGCGGCTACGGCTTCATGGCAGAGGTGATGGGGCGCGAGCAACTGAACCGTAATTTGTTAGAACGAACCTTAGATATGGCTTTTGCGTTCGATCAGATCAAAGCGGAAGAGCTGAACTGTAAAAAAGTCGCTGATTTGGTTTTGGTGTTGGTATCAACGCAACAAGATGATCTGGAATCTGTATTCCAACATAAATACGTTTATGTCGATTGGGGAACGCGTTTTGGTTCTGAACATGCCGAGCGTCACCCAAAAGTGCCCGCGCCGTATCTACGTACCTCAACGGCTCGTATCGCTTTAGATTTTATCTTAGAGAAAGGTGGCAGTGCGTATTTACCTGTTTCTATGGTTGAGCCTTTTATCGACTCAGGTCAGCTTCATAAGGTGAAAGGTGTTGAAGATTGGTATCGCCCTATTTACCTCAGCTACCGTAAAAGCAGCACCTCGGTTGACGCGATCATTCAAGTTGAGAAGTTGGTTAACGAGATTGACCCATCGACTGCTTACACGTTGCAACAAGCCGCTGAGCAAGCACCAGCATAGTGGTATTCGTTATCACTATGATGCTGATGAAGTAAAAAGTTGATTCGATAAAAAATGGCTCCCAAGGGAGCCATTTTTGTTTTTAAACCAGTTTAAGCCTGGTATCTGTAACCTATTTCAAAACGCTAAATTTTCAAAAGCACCAAATTGCAGAGCTCGTGTTTTCAAAGCGTTATGCTTTCAACAAGCTATAGGTTCATTAAGTTCTCAATGGACTCTTCAAGAGAGTGAGATAGATATGAATGGATCTGATGTCCATCGGTTGCGTCTATTTCAATCTTAGAAATCCCGTTGCTCGCTTTATCTTCAAGAAAGCTGAGAGATTGTTCGACTGATTGACTGGTGAGAACCTGTTGGTTTGATAAAACAATACGACACGTGTGAAGAACCATAGCCTTTTCCTTTTTATATTCGATAGGTCTCTGCATCTTTGGCGTGCTAAGTACCTATCGTTGACGTTGTGAGAAGAATGCCTTCTCTAGGTTAAATTTAGTCGAATTGAATAAAATTAAAACCCTTTTTTGTGATTTATATAACCTTCGCTTCCGAAAGTGGCTAGCGACTCTGGTCGTTCACGGTAAACTTTTAGTTATCGGAGCCAAAATCATGGCAAATGGGAAGAACACATCATGTCGAAAAATATCCATCACAACAGTGCGTTAACTAATGAGCAGTGTCATTTGGCTCGCTATGCGCGAGACGCTCGCTTTGATGGTATGTTTTTCACTGCGGTAAAAACGACGGGGATTTTTTGTCGCCCTATCTGCCCTGCAACACCACCGAAAGAAGAGAATGTCGAGTACTTTTCTCATCAGGCTCAGGCGTTAAAAGCAGGCTACCGACCTTGTTTACGCTGTCGACCAGACAGTGCTCCTTTCTCACCAGCATGGAAAGGGGTTGAAACGACGTTTCTTAGAGCGATGCAGCTTATCGATAACGGTGCATTAAGCTCAGGTTCGATTACCGATCTTGCCGAGCGTTTGGGGATCTCTGATCGATACTTACGCACCTTGTTCGACAACTATATTGGTGTGTCACCCAAGCAATATAGCCTGTACAGTCAATTAATGTTCGCTAAACAGTTGCTGCACAACAGTAGTATGAGTATTACTGATGTCGGCTTTGCGAGTGGCTTTAATAGCACGCGTCGCTTTAACGATGCGTTTCAAAAAGAGCTGAAGCTTTCGCCAAGTCAGATTCGACGAACCAAACCTAATGATAGTCTGAGTAATCACATCCAACTGGCTTTTCATGGCCCATTAGATTGGAACCACTTATTGGATTTTTATCGACGCAGAATGATTGAGGGGATAGAAGAGGTTGGGACCGATTATTACCAGCGAACTGTGACAGTAAATGGTTCGAAAGGTTGGTTTAAGGCGATCTTAGTTAAAAAGAACCGATTAGATATTGAATTTGAGTTGGATGATATAAACCAATTACGAGGTTTGATCACTCACATTCGTCGCATGTTCGACCTAGATGTCGACATCGCCAAAGTTGAAGCCTTTTTTGCGACGATCGATCCTAACTTAGTCGCCCGAAGTGGTATTCGTATTCCAGGTGTATGGAGTGCTTGGGAGGCGGGTGTCAGAGCGATACTTGGACAGCAAGTCTCAGTAACAGCAGCTATTGGTCAGCTAAACCTATTGATTAAAGAGCTTTCTGAATCAGATAAGAAAACCTATTTTCCGACACCGAAACAAATAGCGGAAGCCGATGTGAGCTTTTTGCGAATGCCAGGAAGCCGCAAGGAGACCTTAAAGCGTTTTGCCGAATACATGGTCGACAACCAAGCCGAGCACCCTTCCAAATGGATTGACCTAAAAGGCATTGGCCCTTGGACCATACAATACGCATTACTTCGTGGCTTGAGTGAACCGAATCATTTGCTGGTGGGTGATTTAGTGGTGAAGAAGTTTATCGAGCACCGACCGGCTATCAATATAGAGAGTGTTTCACCGTGGGGCAGTTACGCTACGTTCCACTGCTGGAATCAGTCTTAATAGAAAGAGCAACCCGCGAAAGTCCGCAATACAAAGCTAGGAGTAATCATGGCGAACCGTTTTACATATTATGACAGCCCGTTAGGCACTGTGACTCTGCAAGCGAATGAGCAAGGCTTACTCGGAGTTTGGTTTGAAACACACACAACGAAACCGGAAGACTTAGGTACACAAGAAGATAGCTTTCCGATTTTCCAATCGGTCAAAGACCAGCTCGATCGTTATTTTGCAGGAGAAGCCGTTCAATTTGATTTACCGATCGCTGCCAAAGGCACTCCGTTTCAGCAATCGGTTTGGCACGCACTTACTACTATTCCTTACGGAGTAACATGGAGCTATGCTCAGTTAGCCGACGCGATCGGTAATCCAAAAGCGGTGCGAGCTGTGGGGTTAGCCAATGGCAAGAACCCGGTATCAGTGATTGTTCCTTGTCATCGAGTGATAGGCAAGAATGGAAAATTGACGGGTTACGCGGGCGGGATTGAACGCAAGCAGCGCTTATTGGCAATTGAGGGGATTGGCGAAGAATAGATCGCTTGGTTATTGGCTTTTTGGTTAAGCGATGCCTCGCAATGTTGAACTTAGCCTAGGGACCTTAAAAGTGTGACTTTGCAATAAGGTTGGTGCTTTCTGGAAAATACTTGTTTGGTTGCATATCCTTTTAGTTATGTTCTCTAGGCAAGGATGCCCAAATGAATAGCCATCACTCTCTGATCATCGGCTGCAGTAGCGTGCTATTGCTGACTGGTTGTTTAACCGATACCAGTCGCCCCTTCGAAGTCCCACAGCTTGTCTTGTTTAAAGGCATGTACGAGAATGCGGATAATGACAGTTATTTGCTTTTTGAATCGGGACAAGTGACCTATCAAACCACGGATAATACGGTCACGCGCAGTTATAGTGTCGACGATGACTTGATCATCATTGAGCTGAACTCAGGAAGCAGCCGAACTGATTCAGACTTGGTGATGCGCATTCAACAGCAGGGTGAGGTACTGACATGCAACCAATGCCCAGCAGTTCAATTGAGTAACGTTTGGACCCGAGTCGAAACCCCGTACCAAGAGGACCCATCTAATTAGAATAACCCACCATTAAGCCATAAGTGAGCCGCGATACTGACCGCATAGCCAATCATGATGACTGGCATCCACTTTAGGTGTCCAAAGAAGGTGTACTTACCATGAGCTGCACCCATCAATGCCACACCAGCAGCGCTACCGATCGACAATAAGCTTCCCCCAACGCCAGCGGTTAACGTAATCAGTAACCAGTTACCCATCGACATTTGTGGCTCCATTGATAACACTGCAAACATCACCGGAATGTTATCGACAATCGCAGACAAGATGCCCACCATAATATTTGCCCAAATTGGATTCCATTGGCTGTACATGACTCCTGAAGCGAGTTCTAAGTAACCAAGCAAGCTCAAGCCACCGACACACATTACCACTCCGTAGAAGAAGAGTAATGTATCCCATTCGGCATGAGAGACTCTTCGAAATACATCAAAAGGCACCACCGATCCGAGTCGTTTTAAGGCTCCTTCATCGTTATTTGCAATTGCCACGGCTTTCTTCTTAGCCAGCGAGTTGGGCAGTGTTTTTCTCAAGAAATACCCAAAGAACTGGAGGTATGCCAGCCCCATCATCATGCCCATTACTGGTGGGAAGTGCAGGACTGCGTGGAAAGCAACGGCAGTACCTATGGTCATAATGAATAGGAATACAATTCGTCTCGCGCCTCGTTTCAATTCAACGTGTTGATGTACCGTGTCAGGCTGAGTGGTAGGTACAAAGTAAGACATGATCAGAGCTGGAACGAGGTAGTTCATCATTGAAGGAATGAATAAGGGAATGAATTCACTAAAACTGACATAGCCTGCCTGCCATACCATCAAGGTTGTGATATCGCCAAATGGGCTGAACGCGCCACCTGCATTCGCCGCAATCACAATATTCACACAGGCGAGGTTAACAAATTTAGGGTTATCTCCTGCGACCTTAAGTACCACGGCACACATTAATAGAGCGGTTGTCAGGTTATCGGCTATCGGGGAGATAAAGAACGACAAAATACCGGTTAACCAGAATAGAGACCGAAAATTAAAGCCTTTACCCACCATCCAGGCTTGTAGGGCATCAAATAGTCTTCGCTCTTCCATCGCGCTGATGTAAGTCATGGCGACGAGCAGGAAGAGTAGCAGCTCGGCGTATTCTAATAAGTTGTGTTCGAGCGCTTGCTTCGCGACTTCAACTAGATTGTGCTCTTGGTAGGTGAAACCAATGATGATCCAAATAAGGCCTGCGGCGAGTAAAACGGGTTTGGACTTTCGCAGCTTTAGATACTCTTCCATCATCACTACAACGTAAGCAATAACGAAAATTGTTAGCGAGAGGTAGCCAGCAAATGAGTTGGTAAGCTTGAGAGGTTCCCCTAGTTGGGAGGTAGTTGCCCCCGCCACCGCAGAAAAACACAGTAAAGAGAGGACAACAGAAAGCTGGATACCTAGCATGGATTACGCTCCAAAGTTAATAAGTTATTAACACGCGTAAAAGCGTAGACTTAAATAACCATGTGGAGTGTGATAGATATCTTAATAATTCAACAGATTACAAGGAAAGCAATAGACTGTGAGGTGGGCTGAAGTACGGCCTTGTGCGTCTCAAATTACAATCTTGTACACGTGAGTAATAAAGAAAAAGCCCTACGGGCTTAGTCCGATAGAGCTTATTCTGTGTCGCCAACATTATGCAGCATTACGATCAAACGTCATTGTTTGTTCTGCAGCACATATCTCAACAGGCCAGCCATAGGATTGGTATTCCATCGCAAGTTTGTCCGCAACTACGCGAGATACCGTGGCAGTGATCCACATGCCTTTACCCATTATCTGATATTTGAGTGTTCTCATTTCCATTTTTGTCACCGTTTTCCTTCTATATTGGCTGCGCGAAGTCTATAGCACCTCTTGAGGCTGGAATTTCGAATCAAGCTCAAATCCTTTATAAAATGGCTCATGAATTCGGCTTGGATTAAAACTCAATCATCAGAATGAAAACGGTTGCGTTTTGGAAGAAAAATCACGATTTAAGTGCCTGTATTATAATTAAATAAAAATTTAACTAAAAATTTATGTAAGAGATCTCTTACGTAAATATCAGAAATTGGATTGGACAGGTGATTATCGGTTTAGCGCTGATTTTTGTATCGTATCTGTGTGCTTTCGGTTGCGTTGTTGCAGCGAATTCTATTTAGTTTTGTATGTGAAATATGAGGAAATTGTCAGTTTGTTTTTCTATATCTAAATCATAATCACAGTTTTATATGTTGCTGGTGAACTTACATTCAAAGTCATACGCTATTTGATTTTGGTCAGTAACCTGTTGCTCATTAGTTTGCACTATCTATGCGTGTTCTGTTCCACATAAACTAGGTGTATAGAGGTCCTTATGACTAATCCAACCAAAACCGATCGTAAAGTCACGATCGGCAGTTACATCGCACTCGCCTTTGCGGTTGTGTTTTTCTCCGGCTTGATGCAGTCCAATGAATGGTATGGCGTATTCGATTTTACAACGCTCAACGGTTCATTCGGTAAGGTTGCTTATGATGTAAGTGAATCCGCTGATGGTATCCAAGCAGCTACCACTTCTTTACGTGGTAAAGGCGGTAGCGGTGCTCGTGACGGTTTCATTTTTGCTTTGACACTTATTCCGACCGTGATGTTTGCTCTGGGTATGATCAATGTACTTGAGCACTATGGTGCGCTGGATGCGGCTCGCAAACTGCTTACTCCTCTACTTCGCCCTCTAATGGGTATTCCGGGTAACTCTGGCTTAGCATTAATTGCTTCTCTGCAAAGTACCGATGCGGGCGCAGCGATGACGCGTCAGTTAAAAGACGAAGGGCATCTAACTAAGCGTGAAACCGATGTCTTCACCATGTTCCAGTTCACGGCTGGCGCGGCGATCGTTAACTTCTTCTCGTCGGGTGCTGTGTTGTTCACTCTAACCGCGATGGATGGCTCTTTGGCGGTAACCTCGTCAATCGGTCTTGCTGTGGCTGTGATGTTTATCTTCAAGTTTGTCGGCGCAAACCTATTCCGCATTTATCTCAACATTACTGAAGGCAAAGAAGACAAACCAAAATCAGACAAAGAGCAAAAACTGGAAGAGGAAGTAGCATAATGAGCGAAGTTAAAGCAAAGAAACCAATGGTGACTGATATTTTCGTTGAAGGTGCTAAGAAAGGCTGGGTTATTGCGACCACCTCGACCGTGCCAAATGTTCTGATGGCGTTTGTGATTATCAAAGCATTGCAGATTACGGGCGCGTTGGATCTGATGGGCAGCGTATTTGCTCCAATCATGGCGGTGTTTGGTTTACCAGGTGAAGCGGCAGCGGTATTGATTGGCGCGTGGATGTCGATGGGTGGTGCAGTAGGTGTGGTTATTACACTGTTTGACCAAGGCATCTTAAACGGCAACCACATTGCTATTTTGGCACCAGCTATCTACTTGATGGGTTCTCAGGTGCAATACATGGGCCGTATCATGGGACCAATCGGAACTGAAGGTCGTTACATCCCAGTGATGATCGCGATTTCAGTACTGAACGCTTTTGGCGCGATGTTCTTGATGAACATCATTCTGTAGCCTGACTTCTGAATCTTAATAGGCTTTAGAAAAAGGAAAACCCGTTTGGCTTTCACCAAACGGGTTCTGTTCTTTTTCGTAGCCATCCTGCTACTGACGTTGTTACTTATTTTTCAATAAGCTAACGCATGCTCCCTGCCTCGTTCCTTGACTTGGCTAAATCCTTTAACCTATCCAATTCATCGCCTTCCTAGCGGTGTCCTTGCTAACTCATCATCCTGATAAGTGACTCTATCCTAGAGTGTAACTTCCTTGCTGATAACTCATCCTAAGTCATCAAATCTTCATCCTGAAGATACCTAATCCATTAGGCTTTTTCCTGTTCCTGCCAACTCCCTGTCGACATGTATATTAAACACTCTCGAGGCTTCTCCCACAATCTACCCCAAGCAAATAATCTGAAGGCAAAGCCAAGGAAAACTGTGCGGACTCATACAAAACAAAGGCTTGGGTTTGTAATCTAGGATTTTTCTGCGAAGCTTGATTGTAATCTCTTACGTTTGTTGTGAGAGATCTCTTACATATGTGCGGGCGTGAATGCTCCTTGTTTGCTGAATACAGATACGTTGAGGTAGCTCGCCGAATAAACTAACCAGTAGGAAATGATAATGGTTACAGCGTTATATGCATCGTTGCTCACTTTGGTCATGTTATGGCTTTCCATTGAAGTGATTAAGCAAAGAAGAAAGAATCAAGTGGCACACTCAGATGGTGGTGTTGAATCGTTACAAGTGGCTCGTTCTGCTCAAAGTAACGCAATGGACTATATTCCGATTACCGTGATATTGATGGCGTTGCTAGAGTTCAACGGCGGCAATGTATGGCTGATTCACGTTATTGGTGTCGCTTTTGTTGCTGGCCGTATTATTCATGGAAAAAGCATTCTTGCTCGTAGCCTGAAGGGAAGAAAGCAAGGCATGTATTTGACCTTTGCCGGCATGGTGTCTTTAGTTGTTCTAAACTTGATTTATCTCCCGTTTGATAAGCTTATATAAGGACCAGCATGGCGTTACGCCTTCCTCCACCATGGATGATTGTATTAACAGGTTTAGTGCTGAATATTCTGGCCATTGTTGTGTCGAGCCTAGTGCTCGACAAAATGGTGGTTGAACAAGCCCAGTATCGAGAGCGTCAACAGGGTAATGTCTACTCGATTCAGTTGGCTTGGAATACGATTGAAACCTTAGAACGTAAGCGTGAATCTATGTTGCTGCACATGGATATCAGTACTTCTTCAAATTCGGCAGTGACACCGGAATTAGAAGAAGCGATGCGCGGTCAGCTCGGTGAGTGGGTTAGTGGCGAAGTTCCAGAGATTACCGTCGAAAATCTCTCTCAGATCATGATGTTGATTAACCAAGCTCAGCAATCGCAACGCACACGCATCGATGACTTCTACCTTGATAATCTAACCTTATCTGAACTCCTTCAAGCTCTTGAGGAGCAGATGACCCTCTATAAAAATATCGCGCTCTTTCTTCAGATCTTTGGTTTAGCATTGATTCTTGCGCGTGACCTAGCGAGACGGAATTAACACTCTCACATCTGAAGCCAACCCCGATGTTGAGTTATTGGTTGAGATTAGGGTGCTGCTGCCCTTGGTACTTGGGAAGCTGGTCTTTAAGCTTTTTGAAGGTGCTGAATGCGTTGTTTGCTGATAAGCGATTCATTAACCAGTCAGGCAAAATACCGCCCGCATTCGCATATGCCGTATAGGTGATGTGGGTCAGGCCATTAGTTAGAGGCTGTAAAATCCAAAGCGCATCGACCTCGTTGATTCGAATGTACCCTGTTTCTTTAGCTAAGTAATTGGATGCATCTTTAATCGCTAAGTTGAATTGACCATCTTCGACTTCATATTTCGAATACGTCACCATGTCTCGATCACGAGCCGGCCAAGGGGCTTTGAATTGTGTGTAGACGATATTCTCGTTATTGGAAATTTGCATCAATACTTCACTGTGCGACACATTGTCGACCCAATTAGGTACGTTTTCGCTGTCTTCCAACAATAACAGAAAACCTGAATAACTTGTTTCGACCTGCATTTGAGCTCGTACTTCTACAAGACCATTCCCATGATTACGCTTATGTATGGTGATGCCATCTTCACTTTTAACAAACTGCCACGGAGTCGCATAAGAGAGCGTTGAAAATAGACAGAGTCCGAGTGCCAAAATCCTAGGTAATATCATTATTCTTCCATAAAAAGAAAAGCTTATCTGCTAGGAGTATAGAATAAAAATGGGCTTGGTAGGTGTTGCCAATCGCTTTGGTTTGACCTCTTTGGGGAAAATCTCAATGAAAACGGAAGAGCTAGGCTCTTCCGTTTTTATTTTTGGGCAACGGATAAACGTTGAATGCTAGAACTTAGAGCTTATAAGCTTCGACAGTTTTGATTGTGGTCCAGTTGCTGTTGGCGTCTTGGATGAACTCTTGTGTGTTCTCCAACCAACGCTTTTGAACCGATTTGTCTAAGTTTAGATACAACTTCCCATCTTCCACTTTCCAAGCGAGAGGGTCGGTTTCAAACTTCTTACCCATGGCTACTCCAAACGCGCAGTAACCGCCATATTGAGGGGCATAGGCTTCTGGATTGGCTCGAAATTCATCTCTGTTTTCACTGCTCGCAAAGTTATAGATCGCATTCTTATAGGTCGCTGTGAACTCAGATGTGCCTTTCACTGGCCCTTTATTGTCGAAGTAAGCGACTGGGTCATAGCCTTTAATCGCGAGATCGTTGCTGTCGACGCTCATATCAAGGTCGGCTGCCATGATGGAAAAGCTCGCACCTAGTAACGCGCCCATTAGAGTGATTTTTTGACTGGTCGATTTTAAATGTGACATATCAAGTTCCTTGTCAGTATTAGTTAACTTGTATGAAGTAAATTAGCCGACTGCTCCGGTCTATAGAGGGACAAAAGAACTAAAAAGTAAGCGAATCGTTCGGAGGATGCATGGATCTGCTGTCACAACTAATGGAACATTTCTCGATACGCACCGGTGTTTTCTATTCTGGAAACTTGTGTGGGGTATCGTCATTTAACGCGCAACAAGGCAAAGAAGGGCA
The DNA here is from genome assembly GCA_041879425.1 of Vibrio pomeroyi. Classification (NCBI taxonomy): domain Bacteria; kingdom Pseudomonadati; phylum Pseudomonadota; class Gammaproteobacteria; order Vibrionales; family Vibrionaceae; genus Vibrio; species Vibrio pomeroyi. Next base: position 1,284,277 of record CP090855.1, read on the forward strand.
CCTTCATGTATTGAGTGCCGGTGAGTTGACTCTGTCGAGTTCTAATACAGGACACAGGAAGCTCTCCCAGCCTTGCATCGTCTATTTACCCAATAGCACACCACACGCGATTGAAGGGGTTGGAGACGGTGCAGAAGTTGTGTGTGCGAGCGTGGAATATCGCTCAGGGCAAATGAATCCGTTGTTGTCTGCACTTCCTGACGTGATCGTGATTCCGTTTGAAGACGCGCCTAACCTTATGCCGGTGATTGAGGTGCTGTTTCGAGAATCGAACCAAGAGTCATCTGGTCAGCAATACCTAATGGATAAATTGAGTGACGCGCTAATGGCTTTGATTTTCCGTCATCTCATTGAACAACAGCAAATCGATAAAGGCGTATTCTCTGCGCTGGCTCATCCGCGACTTGCTCCGGTCGTTACTGCCATTCACCTAATGCCTGCTCGACACTTTTCGATAGCGCAAATGGCTTCATTGGCAGCGATGTCTCGAACCCAATTCATCGAAGCGTTTAAGCGCGAGGTGGGCGAAACTCCGGGTGATTATGTCCAAAAGTGGCGTGTGTCTGTGGCTCAGTCTTTGCTGTTACAAAACAAGCCCATCAATTGGGTGGCGGATGAAGTGGGGTACAACAGTTATTCTGGATTCTCGCGCGCTTTTCAGCATGTCGCGGGAATGTCGCCACGTTTATGGCTAAAGCAAAATGTGTCGTAAAGCGCTGGCAACCCTACCTGCAATATGGCTATTGGCATGAGACTGGCCTATGTTGTAGCGGAAATTGAGCGTAGTTTGTTCATTTCTCGAATGACGGTGTAAAAAGGTGGACTTTATAAGCTCGTTGTAACATCCTGCCCGTCCTATTTTATCAGACATCAATGAGACGAAGTGCCTGCTGAACATTATTCAGCCTCCCGTATCTCATTAAAGCACTAAGGAGTTCCACTTGAACCTATTTGTAAGAGACCTTACCGTTATCGATTCTTCATACATCTGTGAACACAGAGGGGTCGTAGGAGATAGTTGGATTTTAGATGTCACCATGTCTGGTGAACTGAACGAAATGAGCATGGTGCTGGACTTTAGCAGAGTCAAAAAGCAGATCAAACAGCTGGTTGATCAACATGTTGACCACCGCTTACTGCTGCCAATGAAAAACGCTGCAATCGTGCATCAAGCAAGCAAAGCCGGTTACTCTAAGGTAGATGTGCTGCGTGGTGACAAGAGCCTGCATCTGCACTGTCCTGATGAAGCCTACTGCCTGATTGATGCTGAAGCGATCACCATCGAGAGTGTGACCGCACACGTTTATGATATTCTTCGCGACAACCTTCCAAGTAACGTCACAGGGTTAGAGATTACCCTTCGCCATGAAAACATTAATGGCGCGTTCTACCACTATACTCATGGTTTGAAAAAGCACGATGGTAACTGCCAGCGCATCGCACATGGTCACCGTTCTCCAGTCGAAATTATGGTTGATGGTCAACGTGACGAACAGCGCGAGCAGGCATTTGCTAAGCGCTGGGAAGATATTTATTTAGGTTCTAAAGAAGACCAAGTGTCGGTTTCATCACTTAATCTGAGTGAACACGCGCAAAGTGCTAATGATGAAAGTCACTATGGCTTCAGCTACACGGCACCACAAGGTGAATTTGAGCTAGCGATTGCTAAGAGCGAAACGGAAATCTTACCAACCGATACCACGGTGGAATTACTGGCAGGCTATATCGCGGATCAAGTGGCTCCAAGCTTGGCAGAAAACCAATCATTACAAATCGTGGCTTATGAAGGGGTAGGTAAAGGCGCGATGGCGTTCTTATAACACCTCACGAGTGAGATAATCTCAGCTCCAATATGATGAAATAAGGGCAAGATAATCCGTTATCTTGCCCTTATTTTTTTGTTGCTAGTTAAACCGAGAAAGTTCTTCGCGCCATTTTTTGGTGCTAACGAAGTAGCACGCGTCTTAATGGTGTTTTTTCGATCCCAACAACTAACCCGAAGCTCAACAATACGGTGCCAAAAAATACGGTCACGTCTTTTGCTAACTCAGTGATACCCAAAACTCCACAGACATTGAACAGCACGATAATGATCAGCAAATGGCAAACGTAGATGCCTAGCATTCGATTCGAGATCGCGCGAACCCACGCATAGTCGCCGATGTTTGGATTAGCCAAAAGCCACATAAACACACCCATTCCCCATAGTACCGTACCAAACAAGAAATCATTCATGTTGAATCCGACGTCGAACGTGGTTAGCCATGCCGCCTCAGCAAAGTGAATCAACATGCCTAACGCGAGTAATCCCAACGCTTTAGTTGATGACACTTTCCATTGATTCTGACGAATGAGGAAGCCTAAGGTCACCATTAACGTGCTAAAGAACGGACCGTTACGAGTAAAGAAAGGCGCGCTGAGTTCGGTTAAGCTCGCGTAGCTGCCAGCCAAAACACCATAGACGTAAAGTATAATTGCCGTTGGTAATAGCAGTTTGTCTAGTTTCATTTCGACCATTAGAGCGATGATCAAAACGGCACATACGAGAGCAGGAATAAACCATAAATGAACCAATCCACCCTCTAAGAAAGAGTTGAGCGGGGTGTTCATTAAAAAGCCCCAATAGCCTTGGCGTTCGCCTAAGTAACCGAACTCTTCTACCTTTGCGAGGTTGAATGGCATGACTAGGCAAATGATGCTCCAAACCAACCAAACCTTGAGGAGTGGTTTAGAGTAGTTGACCACGGTTGCCCAAGGCGATGCGGTGAGCTTAGGTTGAATCAGATACCCTGAGATAAGGAAGAAAAGAGGTACGGCGAAGCGAGCGGTTTGGTTAAGCACATAACCAATCCAAGGCACTTCATCGATTTGCCAGTAAGTAAGTGCCATTTGGCCGTGTAAGCCAATGATCGCCAAGATAGCAATCACTCGACCCAACTCAATACTGGCGATGCGTTGTGAAGGCGTATGTTGAACGGAAGACATATCAGATCTCTAATAAAATTTTCGTAGAATCTAACAGCCTTTTTATTGAATCAGTTAGCGCTAAATCAAGGGTTGCGAGCTTTGTTTTAAGGCTTGTATTGATTCTTTGAAGCCTGTCGCAGCTATATTAAATCCATTGCAGTAAGTACGAAAATACCAAGCGTGCAAGTGATTAGTGAAACAACAGTGGTGAGTGCGATAATATTAGCAGCCAATGTTGAATTACCGCCCATAGCACGTGCCATAACATAGCTCGCAGCAGCGGTCGGTGCGGCGCTCATCAAGAAGATAAGGCCAAGATCTAATCCTCTAAAACCAAAGAACAGGGCAGCAAGCGTGATCAGTAACGGAGCCAAAACCAGTTTGTATCCGGTCGAGAACCAAGTCGGGCCCTTATCTTTTTTCAGCGAGCGTATATCAAGCGACCCTCCCGTGCACAAAAGGGCTAACGGTAACGTCATATTAGCGAAATATTGTCCTGCATCAGTCACCATTTTCGGTACTGGAATCGACAGTAAGTAGAATAGTACACCTAAGGCGATCGAGATAATAAGAGGGTTTTTGGTGAGTGTTTTAACGATGACTTGAATGGCTTTGTCACCCGACTCTTGGCCCTTTGGAGTGAGCGCGATAACAGCCTGAATATTATAGAGAACCGTCAGGGAGGCGACATAAAGTGCAGCCAGTGCGACACCATCGTTGCCGTATATATTAGCAACATAAGCAAGCCCGATAATAGCGGTGTTGGCGCGAAAGCCACCTTGCACTATCACACCTTGGTCTTGAGGCTTTTTAAAAGCCATTTTAGTGCTGACAGTGGTGAACACGAAGAAGGCAAGGTTGGCTAACAAGCCAAAGATGACGAGCTTTCCACTTGCGGCAAAATCGTGGTTAGACTGAACAATGCTGAGAAATAACATCGCGGGTAGAGTGACTTGAAACACCACCTTGGATGCGACATCAATGAAGTTGTCATTGATTAAGCCAATTCGCTTGAGCATCACACCAAGAAACAGCATTAAACAGATAGGGCCTGTTACTGACGCCGAAAACGCAAACTGTTCCCAAAGTGTGTTCATTCTTTTTCCTTTGTTAGTCGATTTCAATTTCCTTTGAATACAGTCGCATTTTTCCACAGTTCTTTGATAAGACAAAATGAATACCAAGGGTTAAGTAAAAAATCTTGAAAAAAAGAACGAACGTGCTAAAAATAACGTATCAGATTTATTATTGGTGAATAATGAGCAAGGGAAAGATAACCAAAGAGTATATTTTGAGCCATGCATTCGCACTTGCGAGTGAGAATGGGCTTGAGAGCCTGACGATTGGCGAGTTAGCCAAGCAGTGTGGCATGTCTAAGAGTGGCTTGTTTGCGCACTTCAACTCTAAAGAGAACCTGCAGCTCTCTGTACTCGAATATTCCAACGCCATATTCACTGAAAGAGTCATCATTCCTGCGCGGGAGCTCGGTGATGGTGATATTGAAGCGAAATTGAAGCAGTTGCTCGATAACTGGCTGGGTTGGAACCATTCGTTCCAAGGTAGCTGCATGTTTATCGATGCTTGGAAAGATGCAGGCAGTGAAACGTCTGTGATTCAGGAAGCGCTGCAAAAAACCATTTCGGTTTGGATTGATTACTTGACGATTCAGGTAGCAAAAGCGGTTGAGAGCAAGCAGTTCAGATCCGACTTAGATCCGAAACAGGCAACCTTCGAGTTATACGGTCTCTACCTGAGTGCAAACTTGTTCTATTCATTGCGAGGGCAGGAAGCGAGCCACACGCATTTTTGGAGTGGTGTAGAGCGCTTAATCGCCAGCTGGAAAGCGGTTTAACGAGTAAGCCGCTTAGCTCGCAAAACATTTAGCTCTCAAAACATAGAGTTTGCAAAGCATGTGAGCTTTGCTGATGTAAGGTCTAACAATTTTAAGAGAAGTGGCGGCAAGCAGCTAAACATAGCTTTGCCCCATTTTTTATACCAATAAATAGCACGGTCGTTCGATTTTTAGGGCCGAGCTCGATCCGCCAGTCAAGATGGCGATACAAGGAACGGTCATGAGTGACAAAATCTATTTTAATACATCGAACAAATTCAGCTTCAAGCGCAGCCTGATTGGTGCAACAACCAACCTGCATTACATTCTCGCGCCGAGCCATGCAAAGAAAACAGCGCGTAAGTTATTGCTTACTCCAATGCGAACTGAGCAAAAAAATGCTGATCCACAAGGGCTGATCAAGAGTGAAATCAAAGGCCGTGATGGTGTTTTAAAAACGTACTCTTTGGGTACAGGTCCAGTTTGGGTGCTGACTCATGGTTGGTCTGGCACTGCGAGTCAGTTCTTTCCTTTGATGGAACATATCGCAGCGAAAGGCTTTACGGCTCTGGCTTACGATCACCCAGCTCATGGTGGCAGTGATGGTGTGCATGGTCATATTCCTGCATTTGTGAATGGCTTGGAAGCGATTCTAGACTCAGTTGGTGAAGTGGCAGGCTTGGTAGGTCACAGCATGGGGACGGCTTCTGCGTTGGAATGTAAGCACATTAAATTGGAAAACAAGCCACTGTTGTTGATCGCTCCAGTACTGGATTACCTCGAAAACCTATTTGGCAGCGTGGCTCGTTCTGGTTACTCAATGAAGTTGTTTGAGGCGGTCGTCGGTGAAGTTGAAGAGCAATTTAACTACCCAATTCAGTCTGTTGATCCTTATGGAAAGCTGGCGCTTCGTGAGTCTCAAACGATCATTGTTCATGATGAGAAAGACAAATTCACTAAGTTTGATGTGTCTCAACGTGCTGCGAATGAAATGGAACGGGTTACTTTGATTGCCACTCAAGGCCAAGGCCACGGGCGAGTGATGAAGTGCCCTCAAGTGTTCGAGAGCTTTGATAACTTAATTGGTTAAGTTGCACTAACCAAATAAATAGAACGCAGGTTAAGACAACAAACACTAAAAAGGCCAACCAGATATTCTCTGGTTGGCCTTTGCTTTTAGTTGGCTTTAGCTAATCTTGTCCTTAGTTAGCACAGCTTGCTGGGCCGATCTCTTTCCACACGCCCCATTGGCCTGTCGTTGTTGGATCTTCACCAGTTGTCCACCATTTCGCTTCCCAAACCTTACCGCCTTGAGTCACTTGGTCACCACCAGTGTAGACTGCACTTGAATCCCAAGCGTTAGTACACGTGCCACCGCCTGTGGTTTTCTTGAGGACTTTCACTGAAGTAGCCGCGACTGATGTATCGGTACCATCACTCACTGTCACAGAGAAGTTCAATTCCGTATCTTGCGTGTATTCAGCAGCGACAAAGCTTACTGAAGCGCCTTGTACTGTTGCGTTGATACCTGCTGGTACATCCCAAGTGAAGGTTAATGTGTCTTGATCAGCATCGCTAGACGCTGACGCATCAACCACAACAACATCACCCGCATTGACTTTAGCCGGAGCCGTAACCACTGCAACTGGCGCTGTGTTGACTGGGCCTGTGTCTTTAGGGTTTACCGTGACAACAACTGTGTCTGTTGACGTTGCGCCTTCGTTGTCTGTTACGGTTAGGCTGAATGTTAGAGTCTCTTGTTGTGCGACTTCCACAACATCGAAGCTTGCGACAGCTGCATTAGCATTAGCCAGTGTTACGGCAGTTCCGCTCACTTGTGACCAAACGTAACTAGCGATTGTGCCGTCGCTGTCTTTTGAAGCACTGCCATCCAGAGAAACAGAAGCTGGGCCTTCAACGGATTGATCGGCACCTGCTGCTGCAGTTGGTTTGCGGTTTACAGGATCGGTGGTGCCACCTGCTAGGCCTTCATGCATTGCATTCAGGATATCGCCGTTGTCTGCATCAATTTCCCAAGAGAATAGACCTGCAAGACCAAGGCTACGAACGTATGCGCCTTTTGCTTTTACAGAGCGGTCATCATCAAATGTGATTAGCTGACCTGAAGTGCGGTTCCAAACGTAAGGCGCTTCTGCCATTTCGTCGTAACCGTATTCGAAGCCATTGATGCCTTGGTTGTTAGCGCCAAGCATGTTCGCCTTAATGCCTTTGTAGTCGATAACGCCATCTTCCCAGACACCTTGTGCAGAGCTGCCTTTCAGTTTGCCGTTACCAACCCCTGTCATAGGGTCGTTAGGATCTGAAAGTGATGATGGTAATACGCCTTCCCAGCCACGACCGTACATCGCTGTACCAACAACAAGTTTGTTGGCTGGAACACCTTGCTCAAGAAGCAGTTGGATGCCGTTGTCTGTGGTGTAAGCAGGGCCTGTGTATGGTTCGCCGTTTTCATCAAGGCCTGTGCCATCACATTGACCAGGGCGCATGAAGTTACCGCAGTTTAATGCTGTTTGATGACCCAATACGTTATTCCAACCGCCGTAGAAGTCGTAAGTCATTGCGAAGATGTAATCCATGTATTGGATAGCATCGCCGTAGTCCACGTCTTCAATTTTATCGTGACCAACACCGATCGCTGATGTGAGTTCGTAAGTACGACCATTTTCAGCTTCTAGCTCATCTAGCATCACACGTAGTTCTGCCATTAGTGCAATGTAAGCCGGGCCATCATTTACTGGGTCACCTAGATCTGGTGCAGCACCGCCGCCACCAGGGAATTCCCAGTCGATATCCACACCGTCGTAGAATTTCCATGTGTTAAGGAATTTCTTAACCGATGCGACAAAGGTGTCACGGTTTGCTTTGGTTGTGAAATCGAAGAATGGGTCAGACAGTGTCCAACCACCAATCGATGGGATGATCTTCAAATCAGGATTACGCTGTTTGAGCGCCATCATCATCGCGTAGTTACCCTTGATCGGTGAGCTGTATTCGTGCCCCGCTTGAGGGAAGCTCTTCTGGAAAGCAGCCCATGGGTCATGAATCACTACTTCGTAATCATTAACACCCTGACAAGCTGTCATTAGGGCGTTGTAGCTGTTTCCACCTACCGATTTTACTGATTCGTTAGGACCACAAATTGGGATGAAGCCGTAAAGGATGTGGGTCAAGTTATCAGCAGGTAGGTTATCTACCGTGTAGTCACGACCATAAATACCCCACTCAACAAAGTAAGTACCGACTACGGTGTTTGGATCTGTGTTGTATGACTTGTTGTTTGGATCCACATTCATCGCAAGTGGCGCTAAGTGTGCGCCATCGGTATCGGCAATCGTGATTTTAGCGGGTGCGCTTTTGCTACAACCTGTTTCGTCACACGCTTCAATTTCCATATCGAATAAGCCACCTTGGCCGTATTCGAATGAAGCCGTGGTTTGGCTGCCAGTGATTGGGCCTGTGGCGACTTTAACGCCATCAAAGTAGATGTTGTACGTGTTTCCTGACGTTCCGCTCCATTGGTTGAACTTAACGTCGACTTTTGCTTTGTCGTGATATTTAACCATCTGGTTATAGCCAGAGGTGGTTTCCATCGCGAGTTCGATTTTTGAAAATTGTAGGTTGTTGGAACCGTACATGTCGATGCTAGGTGCTGTCGGAGCAGCTAACGCTGTACCAGATAGCGCTAGAGCAATGCTTGCAGCACAGGTATTTATACGAATCATACTATTTCTCTCATTCCTTGAAGGTTACGAGAACCAAATGGCCCCATAAGCGGCTCCAGTCAGTTTTGAAGGAGCTTCCTCGTCAGTATTCGAGAGAGTTTTAATTTCATAACTGAAAATAAATCCGTTTTCGATGGACAACTAAAAAATTGTATCTTGTTACAATTTTGTTGCTTAATGAGTGAGAGGCTGAGTCCATGTTTTATAAAATAAAACAACATTCAGTAGGAAAATCTCATAAGTGAAATTACACGACATGAAGTTATGTAAAGGTGCGACAAACTATATGAAAATATCGCAGATTTGAAGCGGCATCACAAAGCATTGAACTTTAGGTAAGGTATTTAAAGGGTGTTGAGAACGTGCTTAAAGCGTATCGAGAGCTCTTAGGGGAGCGATGGCTATCTTTTGAATTGCTCTGCCAGTGAAGCGCGTCGTTGCTGCATGATGCTGTGAGTGTCACCGGTTGCGGTATCTTCATAACCTTCTTTGATGAACTGCTGAGAGGGTGTACTAGGCACCAATCGCTTTAAACGAGGAGAGTCGTAGGTACCGCTGATGGTGTAAACCGTCGGTCCAGAACCTGTATTGATCGTGACAACCTTGCCATCAAAATCAAACGAAGTACTGATGAAGCGATGGTTCATCATCACGCCATTGTCTGAAAGCGTCAGAATATCGGTTTTGTAAGGGGGAGCACCAATTTCTATCCATGTGCCATGGACTTTGCTTGGACTGACAGATTGCTGGTGGGCTTGATAAGCAAAATAGCCTGCGGTGAGGGCAATCATAAAACCAGCTAATAGGAAGCCGTAAAGTAGCGAGTTGGCAAATAGATCTCTGCTTTTAGTGGGCTTTTTTGCCATTATCTCTTCATTTCCTCACATGTACCGTTCTTAAGTCTATAAATTAAAATCTTAGTTTGCAAAGATTGTTATAAGAGTTAGAAGCAGGATCGAATGTTCTAGATAAATGGGTTGCTTTGGATAATTTTCAGTTTTCCTTGTGGTATTTGTTCAATCAATGCATCTCAATTGTCGAAATGCTTAAGCTATGCGTATTTATTTCTTGTGAGAAAGCCGTGAATTGGTTAAAACAATTATCACCTAAATTTACGCATAGGCTTATTCGTTGAGCCCAATAACTGCAATTTGAAGATAACAAGGAAGTACAATGATTAAAGAAAACACATACTTTGAAGGTGGCGTTAAGTCGCTAGCGTTTAACCAATCTGGCGCTGATGTGAGTGTTGGTGTGATGGCGACGGGCGAATACACATTCGGTACTGCTGCTCCTGAAAAGATGACAGTGGTTAAAGGCGCTCTAATTGTAAAACGTGTTGGCGATGAGGATTGGACGACATACCAATCTGGTGAGTCTTTTGACGTTGCGGGCGATTCTTCTTTCGACTTGCAAGTAAAAGAAGCAACGGCTTACTTGTGTGAGTACCTATAAGAAGCCTGATATTAGCTTCTGTTCAATAAGAAAAAACCACGCTCTAGGAGCGTGGTTAAATAAGTGATAGTAACCGGCAGTGGATAGTGTCACTTGTTTTTACAGTCATCAAATGGACGACCAAAATTCGTTGTTCAATCTCTTCAGTACTCTTTTCAAAGCTCACCAAAGCTCAAAGCACGAGCATTAGTAAGTCTTAAAAACGCCGCTGTTGTAGTCCTGAATAGTCTGTTCAATCTCTTTCATCGAGTTCATGACGAACGGACCATAATGCACAACAGGCTCATCAATCGGTTGGCCAGCAAAAATCAACACACCTGAATCTTCTAAGCTACTCAAAGAAAGTAGTTCAGCTTTGGTCAGTAACGCAAGTTGACCTTGGTTGATGACTTTACCATCGATCTGAATGCTGCCTCTGTACACGTAAGTCATGGCATTATGAGCAGCCTCAGTGCCCAAGGAAACTTCTTGGCCTGAACGAGCTCGCCAGTCCGCGACGCTTAATGGCACACCTGTCTTTTGTAGTGGACCTTGTGCTCGCAATGTTTCTGAGTCAGCTTGGTTACGTAGCTCAAACCCACCGGCAATTACGCGTAACAAACCGCCTTGTTCACTTTGATGCTCAGTAATAGTTTCACTTTGGAAGTCATGGTACTGCGCAGGCTGCATTTTGTGTGTTGATGGTTGGTTTATCCAAATCTGAAAGCCGTGCAGCGCACCTTCTTCCATCATTGGCATCTCACTGTGAATGACACCACGACCTGCAGCCATCCATTGTGCACCGCCGCTGCGAAGCTCTCCGACATTGCCCATGTGGTCTTTGTGCTGGAAGTGACCTTGGAGCATGTAAGTGAGTGTCTCTATTCCACGGTGAGGATGAGGAGGAAAGCCGCCAACATAGTCTTTGCTTTCATCCGATTTGAGTTCATCAATCATCAAAAATGGAGAGAAACGCGCGTTATTGAAACCAGCGACTCTTTGGATTTTGACGCCATCACCATCTGAGGTGGCATGAGCTGAGATTACATGCTCTATGGTTCTTACATTCGACATATTGAAACCCTCGTAAACTTGAATAGGGCTAGTTTATGGAATTTGATTTGAAAAGAAGATGGCACAACGTTGAGTGACTTATTCGAAAATCTTGAACAGGTAACAATATGAAATTAAGTCTATACTCAATATAGATAAGATCGCCAAGGAGGCCGCTATGGCAGTACAACAAAAACATGGCGAAAGGCACGGTCGAATGGGCTTCGATAATGATTTTACAACGGAGCAAGGTCAGCGTTTTACTGAAGTCGCGAATAACGCCGTTAAGCGACGGGGAAAAAAGCGTGAGGTGGAAGCGGCTTTTATGCATTCGGCGAAACAAGTCGCCTTTAAGCCAGTAGCTAGATCCAAGCGTATTAACCCAGACCGTACTCGACAAGTTGTATGGATTATTGTGATTGGTCTAGTAAGCCTTTGGGTTATGTATATGGCAGGTTAACGTTGACGTGTTTTTAACAGCGTTACATTGTTCCCTTCCACTTTCGTTTCAAGACACTCTTCAAGTTCAGAAGAATCCAATTCTGAGCAAGGCAGATTCGTCGGTAATTCTTCTATCAATGTCGATACTGGGTTGTCGTGATAATAAGCATATCGGTTCTTCCCAGAATGCTTGGCCACGTACATGGCTTTGTCGGCACATCTTGTTAACTCATGCAATTCTGTCGCATCTTGTGGGTACAAAGACACACCAACACTGAGTGTCAGTTCTTTGATTCTTTCGTTTGTTTGGCAACCGCTCTCAAATAACCCACATATTCTATCGAGAATACCGTCGAGGTCTTTTCGAGTTGGAATATCGTAGAGCATTAGAACGAACTCATCCCCGGCAAAGCGCGCAATTGAATAATCGTATTCGTGACTCTTTCTATCTCGGGTTCGAATGTTGTTGCTCAAGCGATTGGCAAAATGTTGTAAGACGCTGTCGCCCACATCGTGCCCATAGCTGTCGTTAATGGCTTTAAAGTCATCGATGTCTAGAAAGACCAGTGCGGTAAGTGACCGCTTACTATCGACTGTCGCAAGTTTCTCTACAGCCCAGCGTTCAAAGCTCCAACGGTTTGCTAATCCTGTCAGTTGGTCTCGGTAGGCTAAATCTTCAATGCCTTCTTTGTACAAACGCTGAATATAGCTCACTGCTTTTGTGTAGTAATAAGCTGAGGTATGACAAACCAAACTCATGGTAAATAGGCTGAGAACGAAGCGATGAGTGCTATTAAAAGGCAGAGAGAAGTTGTTAGGCAACGCGGTAATCAGCGTACTGATAAATAGGCAAAACGAGGTGCTAAAGATGATGCCTATTCGGAAGTCGTTGATAAAAATCACCGCCGCCAAAATAGGGTAGAGCCAAAGGGTTCGATCGGGAATGGCGTGGCTGTACAAGAATAGAATCACACCCTGAACGAGCAGTACACCACTTAGAATCAGCTCCGAGTAGTCAGGGTTGATAACCTTTCTGACGTAAAAGGCATTCGAGATAGCGATAATCGCAAAACACAGTTCAAAAACCGACAAAGTGTAATGCTGGCCCTGAAAATAAGCCCACGTGTAGAAAATGAATAGTGCCGCGGCAGTCAGTGAAAAGGAGTAGACAATTTTCTGTTTTCGGGTGGATCGAATGTCCGCCATTTCTTCTAGGTGCCTACCGACCAGCCTGTTCATGTGATTTGTGCCACTAATTTTGATGATTGTATTAATAGTAGATTAAATAACAAGCTACGCAGAGACTTAGATACCTATTTAGTGTGACTACTATCAAGGTTTCATATGAAAGACTGATTAAGACATTATTAATAGTGATGTATATCACCGACGGTGCAGATTTCTTTTAGGAAGCAGTCGCCAACGAGCAGGTCGATGGCCGTTCTTTGATGATTATGTACTTGCTTTCCAATGATTTACTCAACATAGTTTGTAGACAATCGAATTTGATAGAGGCTCATTATGTTAATTACGTTTAGTTGCAAGGCTCACGCTAGCGTCACCATGTTTGGCGAGATCGGTCTTCAGTTCATCAAAATGCTTGGACATAGTGGCACTATCCCTGGTGCCATTGATGCTTCAGAGGTGCCTCAAGCTTTGAATAATTTACGTGCTGCGCTTGAGGTCGAACAAAAGCAACCCATAGAACAAAACGATGCTGATGACGATAACGAAGATGAAGTTGTAGAAGCGCCAGTGAACATCGGTAGCCGTGCATTTCCGTTGGTAGAGTTGCTAAAAGCAGCCATCAAAGAAGAGTGTGAAGTGATGTGGGAAGACGGCAGCGGTAAGCGTTTGTGAGGTTTTTATCCTTATTCATTGCAGCGAAGCTTTAGTAAACGAGTTCATAAATTTGGCCTTAAAATGTGTACAAATAAAGAGCATCGGACTTTATCAATACAATGTCAGGAGATAATTATGAACAGTGTTTTATTTGTTGCGAAGTGTTTCAAATATTACGGGCAGAGTCATATCTTGCGATGAAAATTCAAAGACTTTTATAGGCATAACTACACATACTTTCAGTAATTAAAGTAAACTGGAATAATAATTTATATTTATAAAAACACATTGAACTAAAGGACATTTGATGAGTTTCTATTCTCAAGCTCGTGGTTGTGCCAGTTTACTCAGTTCTCTTTCGCTGGCTGTTTTGTCAGCGCCCAGTCTCGCCGATATCTCGACAACGCCTGTTATTGGTGGCGTATTCAGTTCTAGTGAGGTGTTGAAAAATCAGGTGCTTTCAAACCTGAGCTACTCGGCCACACTCACTCGCGATGCGGCACTTTTTACCATCGGTGGCGCAACGTTAGATGCGTACATTCTCGCACTGCCTTTAGATACGAAAACGAAAGCACGAGTGATTGCTCAACTATCTAACCCAACTTATTCAATTCCTTTGGGCTATTTTCTCTATAGTTACTATGACCGTTATTCAGGTTTGGGCAGTGACGATGTATTCAAAGCATACCTGTCGACAGTCTATGATGAAGAGGTATTAAAAGGCTTTGAGCATAGCCTTTATTACGTCGGAGACGAGCCGGTTTCAGAGCATAAAGAGCCAGATACCTCGACTGAAGCAACGGGTCACCATGAAGGCATTCGTATCGATGAACACTTCATTGCCAATATGGTCGTTATCTACGATGCGCTGTTTGAAATTGGTGTTTGGCAAGACATGGAGACCCTCCCAGAGAGTTACACCTACTTAACCAATAGCCCTGAAGATTTAGCGATCATCGCTCAGATTCAACCGATCATTGTCGATCTAATAGGTAAAGCCGCATCCGGAATGGATGAAGGTGATATGAAATCAGCAATGCTTGCGATTGCAGAAGATGGCAAGCCTGAAAACGCTGATAAGCCGAACAATAAAGCGCAAGCCCTTACCATTACACTCATTGACTTCGTGCGCTTAAACTTACTTAAAGCCTACCGACAATTTGTGTTTAAAGAAGAGCGAGCAGAAGCGCTCGATGATTGGATGCAACAAGCATTTAGTGAAAAGCCAGAGCAGCTCATTCAATTTTTAGACTCTCAACAGAACAAGCGCTTTGCGGTTCAAGTGACTGTTGATGGTCTACAACAAGGTTTAATTGAAGGTTTAGTCGATGAGAGTACGCCTTTCATCTCGGTCGCTTATCAGAATCATAAGAATCGAGCGCAGTACAAGCCTCAAGCTGAGGAGGTGATTGAACCTGAGCATCAACAACAGGTACGGTTCATGGAAGTTCTATCTGAACAAACCTACCGCGACCCGCACTATCTACCTTTCTTCAAAAAGCTCTATCAAGAGCATCGTGACAATATTAGTCGAGTCGGCATATCTTCCACTCCGACGATCAGCGTACGTAACCTGCCAATAATTAAGACTGGCGCAAAAGTGTCGGGACAAGGTGGTACTGGCATACCCAACTTCCATTTTGTTGATAGAGAGATCGACCGAGCGTATTACTTCTTCGGTAATGATGCGTTGCAGTTGGATGTATTGATGGCAGACAACAAAGTGCAAACCATGTTTGATCGTCTTGATTACCTTAAAACGCTGAACTGCAACGCCCAATATGACTGGAATGCGCACACGACTTACGACGGCCTAGTGAATTTAGGTTTGGGAGAGTCGTTACGTGATTATGGTGAGAAACGCTGCGTTAAAGAGCTTCAAGAACGTTCTGAAGTAGAGGTGACACTGCGAGATAAGCGTGTAGCCTTGATTGAAGATATTGAGGCGTATCAGACTATTTCTGGTTTTGATTTCTTCACCAAGTATTCCAAGAAGATTCGGGTGAAGCAGGCCATCACTCAGTACGCTGAACTCGATGGAAAAGGGATGCCGGACTATACCTTGGTTTATAACCCATGGCCGGATCACTTCGCACACTTCACGGGTCCTTTTAGTGACGAGATCTTAATGCCGACCGGCGAGCTAAACCGATTGGATTATTGGATTCGTCAAATTGAAGCGACCTACCGCAGCGCTGGTGTTTACGATAAAACTCTATGGGGCATGGCGGGCGATCACGGGTTAACACCAGTGTTTTACGCGCTTAACCCTGAGAAGCAAGTATTTGAAGGCCTGCAGGCAGAGTTGGATTACCCAATAGTCGTTAAGAAAATATCATCAGACGAAGGTGAGGGGCCTAAAATTACCAATGCTCTAAGCTATCCGAGCTCGAAGGACATTGATGTTGTTGTGGCCTCGACTGCTGGTGGCAACTTTATGATGGACTTCTTTAACTCAAGCCAAGGCTGGCAGGTGCAACCTATCTATCAAGAAATCAAACAATGGACACCACTTGCAGCGCCGAAAGGTGAGAACATTGATGTGATTGCTCAGATAATGCAACGCTTGCCTGAAAGTCTCGATTACATGGTAGTAAGAGAGAGTACTTGTGACCCGCAAAGTTGTGCAGTTCGTGTGATAGGTAATCGCGACTTAAAACGAGTTGATGAATTGATTACACGCGAAGGTGACAAGCTTTTCTACGAATCTTTGGATGCCAATCGACCTCCAATTTTACTCAACACCCAAACGCTCAATCCGTATTTGGCGGCACCAAACAAGGCTGACTTTTCTCATTATTCCAAGTTAGTGGAAAAGTGCATAAACCGCGCAATCAAGGAAGATCTCACAACCTGGTGTAGCAGGACGCAGTGGACAGAGTTAACACAATTGACCCCTAGACCAGATTCTGTCAATCAATTAGCCAATATCTACCTTGAAGATAGAGCAGGTACAGTTAACCTTTTCCCGAAAGCTGGAATTGGTTATAACACCAAGGTACCGGGTCGTCATGCTGGTGAAGACTACTTAGAGAAAGATGCATTCATCGGTTTCTGGGGCACGCCAATTGGTGAAAACTCACAACCATTAAAAATCCAAGCCAATGGCTCGTTAGCACCGACGCTTTTTGAATATTTAACCGGAGAGGCTGTAGTCGAAGGTGAGAACGGTTGGGGTTATCCTTCGTTGCTCAATCATCTGGATGTTCCTAAGAACAACTAAATCGAAGTCACAATGGCTTAGGTTTTGAAACTCGAAACGGGTCTAATGTGGCTTCCATTTGCCACATTAGACTTCTACTAAACATTTCTATGAAATAGGTTTTTGGTTGCTCTGAGGGGATCGAGCATGGCTTAAATGATGGCTTATCTCCAAATCTTCCTCACGATATAACACATTTTAAACAAAGTGATGCTCTTCACGCTTTCATGATGCCTGATTCTGAACTAGGAATTTTTCTTAGTTATTCTAAGACCCTCTCTCATGCGGTCGCTTTTTAGACTCCTTATTATTTCAATTATCAAATTGCAAAGAGTGCATGGTCTGCAATATGCCGTGCAAACCTCATCAATAATAAGAGAGTTTACAATGCTAAAGTTCCTAGATCAGGTTAGAAAACCGACACTGGATCTTCCGGTCGAAACCAGAAGAAAAATGTGGTTCAAGCCCTTCCTACAATCTTACCTAGTGGTGTTCATCGGTTATCTAACCATGTATTTGATCCGTAAGAACTTCAATGTGGCGCAAAACGACATGATTTCTACTTACGGCTTGTCGATGACGGATCTTGGTCTTATCGGTTTGGGTTTCTCAATTACTTACGGTATCGGTAAGACGGTTGTTTCCTATTATGCTGACGGTAAAAACACCAAGCAGTTCCTGCCATTCATGCTTGTTCTTTCAGGTATTGCCATGTTGGGCTTCAGCTTCAGTATGGGCGGCGGCAGCGCGAGTTTATTCTTGATGGTGGCTTTCTATGCGTTGAGTGGTTTCTTCCAAAGTACGGGTGGACCTTCAAGTTACTCAACCATCACTAAATGGACACCTCGTAACAAGCGTGGTTCTTATTTAGGCCTTTGGAATATGTCACACAACGTGGGTGGTGCAGGCGCTGCTGGTGTTGCTTTGTTTGGTGCTAACTACCTATTTGATGGCAACGTGATCGGCATGTTCGTATTCCCATCAATCATCGCGATTGTGGTTGGTTTTATTGGTATGCGTTTTGGTAATGACTCTCCAGAAGCATACGGTCTAGGTACGGTTGAAGAGTTGTTTGATGAAGAAGTCAGCGAAGAAGACACGGCCGCTGAAGAAAATCAGATGACCAAGAAAGAGATCTTTGTCGAATACATCCTTAAAAACAAAGTGATCTGGCTGCTCTGCTTCGCGAATATCTTCTTATACATTGTTCGTATCGGTATCGATCAATGGTCTACCGTTTATGCGTATCAAGAGCTAGGTCTATCAAAAGAAACCGCGATTTCAGGCTTCACGCTGTTTGAGGTTGGCGCTCTGGTCGGCACGCTAATGTGGGGTTATCTATCTGACCTTGCGAACGGACGTCGTGCTTTGGTTGCTTGTGTGTCGCTTGGTTTGATTATCGTTTCTCTAGAGTTCTACCAACACGCAACGAGTGAGTTCATGTATTTAGCATCACTGTTTGTGCTGGGCTTCCTAGTGTTCGGTCCTCAGTTACTGATTGGTGTCGCTGCGGTAGGTTTCGTGCCTAAGAAAGCAATCAGCGTTGCGGATGGTGTGAAAGGCACGTTTGCTTACTTAATTGGTGATAGCTTTGCAAAACTTGGCTTAGGTATGATTGCGGACGGAACACCTATTTTCGGCTTAACAGGTTGGAAAGGAACGTTCGCTGCACTCGATACATCAGCAGCTATCTGTATCGTATTGCTATTGTTCGTTGCAGTTGCCGAAGAGAAGAAGATTCGTCACGCGAAGAAAATGCACTTAGCGGCTCAAAACGCCTAGCTTATCTGGGTACTTGTTCTCGAAAGCATAGTTTCGGGTAGATAGTCTCACGTGATTTATTGGTTTAAAGCACGTGAGATCATACCAATCGTTAATTCGATTCAGTATCATCTCTATCAATAAACTTAATTCTATATAGCTCCTAATGGGGCTATTTTTCTTTCTTACTCTTAATTTTGGTTACTATCATGATTAATGTTGCGCTTGTTGATGACCACGTTATTGTTCGATCTGGGTTTGCTCAATTACTCAGCCTTGAAGCTGATATTACGGTAGTAGGTGAATTTAACTCTGCGGCAGAAGCTCGTCTCGGATTACCAAGTTGTCATCCTGATGTGGTTATCTTGGATATTTCAATGCAGGGTGAAAGTGGCCTGAGCTTGTTAGAAGAGATACCGTCAGGCATTGCTAGCATCATGTTGAGCGTTCATGATTCTCCTGCGATGGTTGAAAAGTCATTAGAGTTAGGCGCCAAAGGTTACCTCAGCAAACGCTGCAGTCCTGATGAGTTAATCCAAGCCGTACACACGAGTGCAAACGGTGGCTGTTATCTCACACCCGATATCGCTATCAAGCTCGCGACACCAATAAAGAACAAAGCCTCTATAAATCAGCTCACCCGAAGAGAAAGTGAAGTCTGTCAGCTATTGGCAACAGGGCTCGATGTGAAATCTATCGCCGTAGAGTTGGGTGTCAGCCATAAAACGGTACATGTGCACCGCGCTAATGCGATGGATAAACTCAATGTTAAAAACAACGTTGAGTTAGCGAAACTGTTCACGCAAGAACAATACTAATGCGTTCCTATCTGGCCACCTCCATATGTGGCGTCTTCATGGCTGGCTGTGCATGGTTTTGCTTATGGGTTATTGCGTTCTATTTTATTAACGACCCTGAGTTAGCCATTCTGCTGTTCCCATTCTCGTTAAGATTGGGTATGACGCTGCACACTCGCACTCACTATTGGCCTGCCATTTATGTTGCTGAATGGGGGCTCGCGATCGCTTTGGCTCTATTACTGGATGAACCCCAATGGTTAACCATTTTAATCGCCAGCGGATTAAGCATTCCAGCTACTCTATTTGCCAAACGGTATTATTACGGTGACCAAAACCGTCACCTGTTAGTGATGGCGAGCTTAATCATGGTCACTTCACTGATTAATGTAGCCGTGGTGGGCTCTCATGTCCCAGCCGTTTACATGGTGTGGTTGGTGAGTATCACAGGTGGTTTGATGTTGGTGCCGATGTGTTATCTGGTCTGGAACTACCTATTCCAAAACAAGTGGGCGCCACTGAGCTCTTACTTAATCAACAATGTCGTTGAGTTCAAAATCCGTCACATCGCTTTATACAGCGTCTTGTTGGTCGCCAGTATTTTGATACAAACTAGCTTGCCAGATGAACTAAGGCGCTTCGCCCCGTTCTGTATGGCTATCCCTATTATCTTGCTCGCCGTTCGTTATGGATGGCAAGGCGCCTTGCTCGCTACCCTGCTAAATAGCGTCGCGTTGATTGCAGCCCACAGTGGCACGTCCAAACTCGAAATTACCGATTTACTCTTGTCTCTTTCCGCTCAGACCATCACAGGTATCTTGCTTGGTTTAGCGGTTCAAAAACAAAAAGATCTCAACGCGAAATTACGAAGCGAGCTCTCTAGGAATCAAAACCTTTCCCGTCAGTTAGTCACCGCTGAAGAATCGGTTCGTCGTGATATTGCCCGTGAGTTACATGATGAAATTGGCCAGAACATCACGGCAATTCGGACTCAAGCGAGCATTATTAAACGTGTCGATGCGGCTGAAATGAGCGTTCGCTGTGCTGGTACGATTGAATCATTGTCGTTGAATGTTTATGACACCACCAAGCGTTTGCTGACGAAGCTAAGACCAAAAATGTTGGATGACCTTGACCTGAAGGACTCCGTTGAACAGCTCATACGTGAAATGGAGTTCTCGGATCACGGTGTTGATATCCAGTTAAATTGGCAAGGTGACTACTCATGTTTGAGTGACACGCTCAAGGTTACTCTCTTCCGACTGTGCCAAGAATCTTTAAACAATGCCCACAAATATGCTGAAGCAAGTGAAATTAGAATAGAACTGATTTTAGACGATCAAGCTTATCTTCGAATTACAGACAATGGTGTTGGTTTTACAGCGCAGGATCTTCTTAAAGGAATGGGTGTTCGTGGTATGCAAGAGCGTGTTCAGGCGCTCGGTGGCAAGATGACAATCAACGCTAATGGCTCTTCTTCGGGTACCAATATCAGCGTTACATTACCTACAGTGTGAGAACGAATATGTTTGGATTTCTGCGCTCAACAACGTCAAAAAGTCATACCCTAAGCGATGATGAGGTCAATCAGAGTTATCGTTATTGGCGTCTCCACATCATGATAGGAATGTATGTAGGCTATGCTGGGTTTTATTTCACTCGTAAAACCTTTAATTATGCCGCGCCAGCAATGATCACTGATCTTGGATTGGACAAAGGCGACATCGGCTTGATTGGCACACTCTTCTATCTTTCTTATGGTTTATCGAAATTTATTTCAGGCACGATCTCCGACCGTTCAAATCCTCGTTACTTCATGGGGCTTGGCTTAATCGCGACAGGTTTGATCAATATCGCGTTTGGCTTTTCAAGTTCGTTGGCGGCTTTCATCTCACTTTGGGTGCTCAATGCATGGTTCCAAGGTTGGGGATGGCCATCGTGTTCCAAGCTATTGACGACCTGGTATTCTCGCTCCGAAAGAGGCTTTCGTTGGGCGATCTGGAATACAGCACACAACGTTGGTGGGGCACTAATTCCTATTCTTGTGGGCTACCTAACTCTTCAATTCAGTTGGCGAGCGGGGTTTATTTGGCCGGGTGTGATTGGCGTTTTTATTGGTCTCATCGTTTGTTGGCGTTTGCGTGATAAACCGACCACAATGCGGCTTCCGACGGTAGGGAAGTGGCGCAATGACCATCTAGAATTAGCGCAGGAGAGCCATGGGCAAGGGTTAAGCTATCGAGATATTTTGAAAACTTACGTGTTCAGCAACAAGTACATTTGGTTACTCGCCTTTAGTTATGTGTTGGTCTACATCGTAAGAACCGCGGTTAATGATTGGGGCAATTTATACTTAACCGAAGAGCACGATTACAGTCTGATAAACGCCAACGCTGCATTGTCTCTGTTCGAGATTGGCGGTTTCGTTGGTTCACTTGTTGCTGGATGGGGATCGGATAGGCTATTTGGTGGCAACCGTGGCCCGATGAATATTTTGTTTGCGATTGGCATCTTCCTTTCGGTATCCGCTTTATGGCTTATGCCGTTGACCAACTTTGTGTTTCAAGCTGCTGGGCTATTTTGTGTTGGTTTTTTTGTTTTTGGTCCTCAAATGCTCATCGGTATGGCTGCCGCAGAATGTTCGCACAAAGACTCGGCCGGGGCGGCGACAGGCTTTGTTGGTTTGTTTGCTTACATGGGTGCAGCTCTCTCTGGTTACCCATTAGCGCTTGTTCTAGAAACTTATGGCTGGAGTGGATTCTTTATTACCATCTCTACTTGTGCGGCAGTCATCGGGTTACTGCTACTGCCGTTCCTACAAGCTCAATCTCCTCAGAAAAGTGCAGAAGCTCGCTCTGTTTTATAAGGTACTTTTTTGTCAATAAAGTAGCTGTTTATGGTCCTATGGTTATTTGCAGCTATTTTTGTCTTCAGCGTTTCTATACGTAGTATTCAAATGTGATTCTTTTCACGCTTTTTATCTCTCTCATCCGTTTCTAAGAATTTTTCTTATTGCGTCTAAGACCTCGTCTCATGTGGGTTCCAGGCACTCTCTGTAGTCTTTCTAATTATTCATGTTATTAGAATCAGCTCTCTTGAACTGTCTTCAGAGGGCTCGCTATGGAAAAAGTCATGCCACTCAGTCACTTCTCAGAACACTCATTTTTCCCAATGGAAAACACTATCCAAAATTATGCATGGGGAAGTACCTCTTCTATACGTGAACTGTTTGGCTTCAAAAATGAGTCACAAGAACCACAAGCGGAAGTTTGGATGGGAGCACACCCAAAAGGCTGCTCAATGGTGAAGCTTGACCAACATTTAGTGCCTCTATCTGAGCTGATTAATAAGAATAAACCGGCCTACCTATCAACCGATATTGCGCAGGAGTTTGGTGAGCTACCGTTTTTATTTAAGATTTTGGCAGCAGAAAAAGCGCTGTCTGTACAAGTTCACCCAAACAAGCGACAAGCTGAGTTAGGCTTTGCGAGAGAAGAGCAAGCGAAGATCCCTCTGACAGCTGGCCACCGCAATTATAAAGACTCGAACCACAAGCCTGAATTGGTTTATGCGATTACTGAATATCAAGCGATGAATGGTTTTCGAGAGTTCGATGAAATATTAGGCCTATTCAGACAATTGAATTCTAGCGAGCTTGCTGGTTTGGTTGAAGAGTTTGGTAACAACCTTAATTCTCTAGGTTTAGAGACGTTTTTCCGCGATTTACTCACGTTAAATAACCAACGTAAGCATCAAGCATTAGATCAACTTCTGACCTACGCAGACGCTCACCAAGACCAAGCTGAATTTGCGTTGGTTACTGAGCTGAGCCATCAGTACCCGAACGATATAGGTCTGTTTTGCGTTCTGCTGCTTAACTTGATCACATTGAAGCCAGGTGAAGCGATGTATTTGAATGCGAACACTCCGCATGCTTACATTAAGGGAACTGGGCTCGAGATTATGGCAAATTCAGACAACGTGTTGCGCGCGGGTTTAACGCCGAAACACATTGATGTTGCTGAGTTGGTAGCTTGCACAGAGTTTACTCCAATTCCGTTTAACCGCTTGTTGTTAGCGCCCTCAAAGCAGGGGCAATGTGATTGCTATGCTATTCCTGTCAGCGATTTTAGTTTCAATATCTTTCATTGCCCACAGCAAGAGGAAGTCATCACAAGCGGTGCTGAAATCTTGATGGCAATAGATGATGATTTAACGCTAATGAGCCAAAATGGTGAGCATGTGACCCTTACTAAAGGGCACTCGGTATTTATTCCTGCCTACATTGGTCATTACGAACTGAGTAGTGAAGGACGAGTGGCTAGGGCTTTTAATTAAGAAAGTAGGTTGTTGTCTAGATAGAGAGCCATACCCACGAAATCCTCATCACTATCATCAGCAACCTGATAACCAAGTGCTTGATAAAATCTGATGGCGCGAGCGTTACTTCTAAAGCTAGAGAGGGTGACTTGATTTCGCTGCTCTCGAAGGGCTTTGTTGTGGATGAGTGACATAACTTCTTTACCGAACATCTTGCCTTGGTATTGAGGGTAAATGATTAAAAGGTGGATATGGTATGCATTGTCGTAAGGTTTAAAGCAGACGAGTCCGATTCTTTCCTTTTCGCGATATATCCAATGAAACCAAGAAGGTTGGTAGTCGTTTAATAGGCGGTTACGTTGAAACTCGTCATCCCAGCCAAACACATTGTCGACGTGTTCGAAAATACCTTGTTTGACGCAAGCAAATAGCTCTTCAAATTCTGAGTTTGAAACGAGTTGGAATTGTAGTTTTTCTTCCTTGACTGTCACTCTTTCCACTTCCTTATTCTGAGTTTCTCATAAGCAACCAATACCATAATCGATTGATAGACGGATTAAACGAAAAAGCCACGCGATGTGCGTGGCTCTGAAAGTCATATTTGTAGAACTCGTTTAAACGAGCTTAAGCGCGTGATGTCGAGTGAGCTGCTTGTGAAGTGAATCTTTTAGCTCCATGCGTTCTACTTTGAGGTTGTGCATGCTGTCGTCATCGATAGGGCTGCCAGAGATTTCTAGTTGGCGGATGTCGTAGTCAAGTTGGTGGTATTTTTGCATGTCTGCTTTGAATTTTTCGTCGTCGTGGTTGAGCTGAACAATGTCTAATTTAAGATCTGGGAAATCTAAGATAAAGGCATGGTTTTCATTGAGCATTGGCACTTCCTCTCTAGTCGTATTACTAACAGTATAGAAGCAATTCATCGAAAGAAATGTGGTTCAAAACACAAAGCCGTAAAGCGTTCAAAAAAGGGCGCAAACTCGAAGAATCGTCTTCGAACTTGCGCCCTTTTTATGTTTATAGCTATGAGTTACTCGTTTATAACCATAGGTCTAAAGCAGAAAGCTTACTTCGCTTTCTTACCAGAGCGTTGCTGCTCTTTGTGCGCTAGCTTCTCTTTCTTACGTTGCTCGATAAGGTGAGCAGCTTCGCCACCTACGTGGGTTTCGCCTCGGGCATTTGAAAGTTGAACTTGCTTCTCACGCTCGCGGAAACGCGCCTTCTGTTCGTCGCTGTGCTTATCAATGCACTTAGGGCAGCTTACGCCTTTCTCAAAGTGCTCAGACGCTTTGTCTTCATCAGTTATTGGCAGACGACAAGCGTTACACACATCGTAACCGCTCTTTTCTAGCTGGTGGTTAACCGCAACACGTCCATCAAATACGTAGCAGTCGCCTTCCCACATGCTCTCTTCTTCTGGCACTTCTTCTAAGTACTTAAGAATGCCGCCTTCAAGGTGGTAGACCTCATCAAAGCCTTGCTCTTTCATGTAGGCTGTTGATTTTTCGCAACGAATACCGCCAGTACAGAACATCGCGACTTTTTTGTGTTTCTTAGGGTCGAGGTTTTCTTCAACGTACTGAGGGAACTCACGGAAGGTTTCCGTATTTGGGTTTACTGCGTTTTTGAATGTGCCGATATCGACTTCGTAATCGTTACGAGTATCTACCAAGATCACATCTGGATCAGAGATAAGGTCGTTCCATTCGTTTGGCTTAACGTACGTACCGACAACGTGACGAGGGTCGATACCTTCAACGCCCATGGTTACGATCTCTTTCTTAAGCTTAACCTTGGTACGGTTGAATGGTTGTTCTTCGTTGAACGATTCTTTGTAAACGACATCAGCTAAGCGAGAGTCTTGCTTGAACCATTGAAGAAGGGCGTCGATAGATTCGCGCTTACCAGCAACAGTGCCGTTGATGCCTTCACTCGCAAGTAACAAAGTACCGCGGATTTGGTTGGCTTCTAGCAATTCTGTAAGTGGTTGGCGAATTTCTTGGTAATCATCAAGTGCTACGAATTTATACAGAGCACATACAACATATTGAGACATGGTTTTTCCTTTCTGCGAGCTGGAACGTAAATCCAGAGCGGTTGCCTATTTTGATCATAGCGGGGTAATTCAACCTAGCTTGTCATGATGGCTTATTAAAATCCGCCGCAGTATAACCAAGGCGATGTAGGACAAAAACCAACCAAATGTAGGGCTATTTAACATCTCAATAAATAGGGTTTTGATGATTAACCTCAACTGCCACGTGAAGTCCTAGGCAGGTGATTGTTTGATAGCGGGTTATGTGAGTAATAAAAGAAGAGACTACAGGTGAGCGGGCAGTGTGAATTCCTGCGCTTTTGTCGCTTCCTCAAGCTGATTGAGAGTTAAACACATGGGTGTGACTGGCATTCCATAGAAGTCGAACCTATCGCCAATAACCTCTCCGCCAAGTGCTTTTACGATGTTGACCGTGGTATCGCGTGCTTCAATATGAACTTGGTTAGTATCTTCTAGAGTTTGAACCAGCGAATAACGCGCTAAAGCTTTGCCGATCCCCAAGCCGCGGAATCGGTTGTCGACCGCAAAACGTCCCCAGTGCCATTCGCCTTCTTGCTCCCAGGCGGCTACTGCACCCAATACGTATTCACCTGATCGTGCGAGCCACCACTTTTGGTTGATATCGGCAGAAAGAGGAATGAGGTCCTTGGGAATACTTTGTTCATCCGCAAAGGTGTCTTTAATCAGTGAATCAATTTCAGCGCGATACACAGGCGAGCAAGCTTCGATCTGTATTCTGGCTTTGTTGTGAGTGGCGTTTTTGCGAAAGGCACTCAGTCTTAGTGCTCGCAGTCCATCAATCACATTTTGTGTGTCTGCTGGGTTCATCAAGTTGAGCAGTTGAGACAATTCGCTATTAGCAGATTCATCGGCTTCTTCTAGTCTCTGTAATCCTTCTTGTCTCAGAGAAAACAGCTTTTGGCGCTTATCCGTTGCGCTGGGCGAGGTCTCGATATAGAGCTTTTCGGCCAGAGAATTTAGCGTTCTGCTAAGAGATGCCTTTTCCACACTGAGCTGAATGCTGAGCTCAGAAAAGGGAGTCGGTCCGTTCTTGCGAAGATAAGTTAGAAGGTGAACTTGCGTGAGTGACAAACCTGAATTTAGGCAGTTCTTATCCAATAATCCAAGTTCGCGAACGAGATAACGTAGCTCGCTTCTTATCTGCATAACCGATGACATGTTCTCTCCATAGAAATATACGTTGATAGTATCAACAATAGTCGTAAGGACGGTTCGTTGTCAATAATGTTGATACTATCAACGAAATTTGTGGCTACTTGCTCACTGGTTCTAACAACATCTTAGTCACGAACAGTCGAACCGTTGGGGCAACCACAGCCAATAACAATAATGCGGATGGAAGCATTTGAGCGACAGCGGTTAGCCAAGCATCAAAAAATACGCCGCCTTGCGGGAGGTTTTTAGCGACCATGATGGCAGGCATGCTGAGTAGCATGGTTGGC
Organism: Vibrio pomeroyi; assembly: GCA_041879425.1. Lineage (NCBI taxonomy): Bacteria > Pseudomonadati > Pseudomonadota > Gammaproteobacteria > Vibrionales > Vibrionaceae > Vibrio > Vibrio pomeroyi. The sequence continues at coordinate 1,311,184 of CP090855.1, forward strand.
AGTACCATAGAAACCATTAGTGGGTATTGGAATTTACGTGGAAATTTTTTCATGATGTGCTCCGATTGACTCATTGATGGCACTATTCTAATCTCGGTAGTAACAATCAAAAATAGACAGATTTGAATCTAAATCGTGCATATATGAAAGCTAAAGATATCTCCAATCTATACCTGTTTTGTCAGTCTGTTGAGTGTGGTGGTTTTGCCGCTGCGAGTTTGCAAATTCATGTGTCTGCGCCAACGTTATCAAGAGCCGTGGCTCATCTAGAAGATAAACTCGGTGAGAAGTTGGTGCACCGCAACGCTAAGCAATTCCAGTTGACGACGGCGGGTGATGAGTATTATCAACGCTTTGCTTCGCTTTTTTCTCAGCTTGACCATGAGTGGACCCAGCTATCCAATAGCCAACCTGTGTTGACCGGTGAAATTCGAGTGTCGTGCCCAGAACCATTTGCAGATTACTTTCTACAAAAGCTTGCGATTGAGTTTATGGAGATGCACCCAGAGGTGAATATCTCGATTCATTTCAGCGCAGGCACAGAACGCTTTTTTGATGAGCAGATCGATTTGGCCTTGGTGACCAGTCCTCCGCATGCCACACACCTTATCCAACGCCAGTTGTTTGAATCGCCATTGGTGTTAGCCGCTTCTCCGAGTTATATCGAGAAAAATGGTACGCCAAACAGTGCTGAAGCGTTGGTTTCACATCGCTTGTTGTCTGGAAATAACATCCCTTACTGGGATTTGAAGCGGCAAGGTAAAACCATTCGTGTGCCTTACCAACCTAAGTACTCGGTCAGTAGTTTAAGGCTCAACATTGAGGCGACCCTATTGGGGGCTGGGATATGCTTGATGCCGAAGTCGTCATTTGAGCGCTTTGCATCGCAAGATAAATTGGTGGAGGTGTTACCAGACGTGGAATGCCCGACAGGCAAAGCGTTTATGCTGTGGGCAGATAGAAAGCTGATAGCAAGCCGAGTGGTGGCGTTTAGGGATATGATCTTTGAGAGGTTTGAGAATTCTGCTGAGTTTTTGGTTTCGATTAATGAAGACAGAAACGAATAACGCCAGACTAAGCTGGCGTTAAGGTTCGAACTATTTAGATAACGTTTATTTGTTCTTGTGGTACAGATAAGCATTGAGCCAAGCTAAACCAAGGATGATCAGCGTCATCACGGGCGGTTTAGATTGCAGCGGTAGCACTTCTGCAGGCACGCTTGGCAAAAGGTGGACGTATACTGCAATCACCATGATAGCCGTAGTCAGCAGTGTTGAAGCGAGCATCGCCTTGTTATGTAATTCGGTGTTCAGCTCGCGTCCGCCAATTATAACCACTAACAGCAGCACACCTGCCGTCATTTCACCTAACTGACCTGCCCAACGAGAAAGTGTTGGGAAGGGCAGTTCACTCAGCGCAATCTGCTTCGCAAACATGGTCGTGAACGGGTCAAAGAACTTTACGGTGCCTGCCATCAACAGGAATGCGCCCAGCAAGCCAGTCAGAATTTTTTGTGCTTTCAGAGACAGCGCGTCACTTGAGTTATATGAGCGAAATAGGAAAAAGCCGGTGATTAAAAACATCGACCCGATTAACGTAAGCTCAAGAATCAGTTGTTGTGTACTCATAGTCATAACCTTATCAGTGATAAGTGGTGTAGTCGTTTGATGTGCTTATCTTATGCAGGTTCTTAGCATTCAAAAATAGACAATGTTGAACGTAATTGATGCATATTTGAAAGATTGAAAAATTAAGCTGTGAAGGTGCCAAACAAAAAGGCCCTGCTGTAAAAATACAGCAGGGCCTTGGTGTTAATCTGTCTGACTTAATCAGCGACTACGCTTGGTTAAGTACTTCCGCCAAGCGTTTCACCGCTTCGGTCAGCTCTTCTGGGTTGGCGTTAGTGAAGTTTAAACGCAGTGCGGCTTTTGCTTCATCAGCCTTTGGATAGAATACTGGGCTTGGTACAACCGCCACACCATTAGAGAGTAGAGTTTTAGCCAGTTCAAAGGTGTCACACTCTGGGATTTCTACCCAAATGAACATCCCGCCGTCTACTGCTTTTAGTACACAGTCTGCAGGTAGTTGTTTCTCTAGTTCTGAAAACAGCACTTCATAACGAGACTTGTACAGCGTGCGAATGTTTTCCATATGCAGGTTGAAATCTTCATGCTTGAGAAGACCAACAAGCAGTGCTTGCATAGGAACGCTTGAGTGTAAATCCGCGCCTTGCTTCACTTTAATCAGTGGCTCAAGGTAGCTGCGTTTACCTGTCACCGCGCCAATACGTAAGCCTGGCGATGCAATTTTAGAGAATGAACGAAGAACGATAGAGTTGTCTGGGCAGAAAGATGAAACCAACGGTAACTCTGTGCCTGTAAAGCGTAGCTCGCGGTAAGGTGCATCTTCAATGAATGCCACGTTGTATTTGATACACAGCTCAGCCACTTTCTGGCGAGTTTCTGTTGCCCAGCACACACCTGTTGGGTTATGGAAATCTGGTACGGCGTAGAACATTTTCGGTGATTGCTCTGCAAAGCACGTCTCTAGTTCATCTAGGTTTGGGCCAAATTCTGTTTGAGACACAGTCACAATGTTTGCTTGAACTAAGCCAAACACTTGCATCGCACCCAAGTAGCTTGGCGCTTCCATCACAACCACATCATTCGGATCAACATACGCTCGTGCAATCAAATCCAAACCTTGCTGAGAACCGGTACAGATCATTGCTGTGTGAGTCTCTGGCAGTTGGTAGCTTTGCGTAAGGTGATCAAGCAACGGGCCGTAACCGGCAGTCGAACCGTATTGGAAAACTTCAGGCATGTTCGCTAGGTTTTCTAGCGTTGGCTTCATCAAATCGATAGGAAATGTTTTCTCATCCGGTAAACCACCGGCTAATGAAATGACATTTGGATCGCTTGCGGCTGCGAGGATCTCTCGAATGTATGAAGATTGAATCTGTTGTAATGACTGTGCGATTTCCATGTGTTGTGTCTCGTCGTTTTTCGTTTTTATTCTATCGCTTGATATTACACGGCAATTGTAAAAACAAGCGTGTCCGTTTATGCTCATAAACATGTCCATTTATGCTATTTGAAAAATGTCACGACAACACATATCCCGAATCAATGATGTTCTGTTCCATATTCACCAAGACATCAGCCAGCCTTTGTCGGCAAAAGCGCTCTCCGAGATTGCGGCTTATTCAGAACAACACTTCCACCGCACCTTTAAAAGCGTGGTTGGGGAGTCGCTACATCAGTACATTCGACGCACTCGAATGGAGTATGCAGCCAATCAATTGATGTTCGATACCACGTCGTCAGTGGTAGAGATTGCCAGTAAATGTGGCTTTAGTTCGGTGTCATCTTTCAGCCGAGCATTCAAAGCGACCTTTAACATGTCACCGGGAGAATGGCGTAAACACGACTTACAGATAGCAGAAAAACCCTATTTGAAAGATCCCGAAGTCGCGGCGGGCTATTTGAACGTGGCGCAGCGAGTGTTACCCGAACCGAAGATCGTTGAAACACCGGAGCGCATGGCGGCTTATGTTCGACACACTGGCTATAACCGTTCCATTCGCAACGCATGGTTGATATTGAAAGCGTGGGCGAACTCCGAACAGCGTGACTTTTCAAGTCAGTTTGGTTTGCATCACTCAAACCCTGCTTGGGTTGAAATGGACCAGTGCCGCTATGTGGCGTGTATCGCGATTGATGAGCCGATTAAGTATCGCAGTGTCGTGAACCAGATGGTGATTCCGGGTGGTTTACATGCGGTATTTCGACTGAATGGCCGCTATGGTGAACTGCTACCACAGATCAGTATGGTGTTAGAAAAGTGGCTACCTACGTCTGGCTTTAAACAGCGCTCTACTCCTGCGTATGTGCATTATCATCAGAATCATTTTCTCAACAGTGATGAAGTGTTTGAACTCGATTTTTATCTTCCGGTGAGTTTCTACTAACCGACCTAAAGCTACCTATTTGGCTCGCTAGCGCAAATTCACTTAATCGATGGTTGTGGTGTTTTCTTGAATTAAGCTTTGCTCTTTTGTTGAGACGAATTAGCAGTGCCAATGGCAACAGGCATTTCTATGTAGGTGAATTAAGAGAAAAGTGCTTTGTTGATAATTTACCCCAGTAGATGATGACAACGTACGGATTAAACGATAGCATCCCCTTCTAATTGCAAATAGTTCTTAATATCACTCGTTAGAATATGACCATTATCCACAAAGATTATCTAAAAATCGCTTTCCCTTTCATCATCTCAACGGTGACTCAGCCTCTGCTTGGCGCCGTGGATACCGCCGTGATCGGACAACTTGGCATTGCTGAACTGATTGGTGGCGTGGCTATCGGCACCATCATTATGAACACCATGTATTGGTTGTTTGGCTTTTTCCGTGTAAGTACGACAGGGCAAAGTGCGATGGCCTTGGGTAAGGGCAATCGCTCTGAGTTAGCAGGCAGCTTGATGCGTCCATTTGTACTATCTGGTTTGGTGGGCTTGATCTTCATTTTGATACAACCGCTGATCTGGCAAGGTGCGATGTGGGTGATAGAACCTGAAGCTAACGTGGCTGAGCACGCGCACATCTACTTCAGTATTTTGATTTATGGCGCGCCTTTTGTGCTGCTCAACTACACCATTATCGGTTGGTTGATGGGGCAAGCGAAAGCTAAAGAAGTCTTATACACACAAGTGTTTGGTAACGTGTTGAATATTGTTTTGGATGCGGTGTTCGTACTCTATTTCGATTTGGGTGTGGCTGGTGTCGCTTACGCAAGCTTGATTGCACAAATCACTACTTTTGCAATTGGTATGACGCTGGTGATGAAGACCAGCAACATCTCGGTCTCTGAGTTCCTGCGAGGCTCGAAGATGACCAAGAAAGACCTTTCGACAATCATCTCGTCAAATACTGACCTACTGTTACGCACGATTTGCATCTTAGTATTCTTTAACATGATGGCGCGCACAGGCTCAAAGTTGGGTACCGATGTTCTGGCTGCTAACGCAATCTTGATGCAAGTAACCTTTATTGTGAGTTACATGTTTGATGGTATTGCCAATGCATCGAGTGTTTTCGCGGGCAAAGCAGTAGGGCAGAAGAATCCTTCAATGTTGGACTGTGTGTTAAGACTCAATTTCCAATGGACAGCCGGTTTTATTGCTGCGCTGACGCTGTTGACCTTGGTATTTAAAGACAACATTGTTTTCTTGTTTACCGATATCCCAACGCTTGTTGTTTTATACCAAGATATTGCACCGTGGTTGATTGTGTTCCCGCTGGTGGCTGGCTTTGGTTTAACGGTTTACGGCATCTTTACTGGAACAGGAACTACACGTCCGGTTCGAGACTCTAGCATCGCTACCTTGGCGGCATTCTTGGCTGTACAGGCGTTTTCGGTCGATTTGTGGGGCAATCATGGCTTGTGGTTGGCGTTTACCTTGTTCTATCTTGGGCGTATTGCATTCTTGTATCCGTTCATCACTCAAGTTAAGCGGAAATGCCTTCCAATCACATAAGTAATAACAGCGACCATAAAGCTGAGGTCATATAGAATCATTACGAAAGCGCCTGACTGTTTCTTGTAGTTAGGCGCTTTTTTGTATCTAACGGATTGTGACCATAGATGGTTTCATAGGCAAATTTTTTGCGATCCGGTTCAATGTCCGCTTTTCATCATACAGGCTTAATGATAGAGTTGTTATGTTATAACATCTACTTATGAGTACCTGTGTGAACGCCCCACTTTTGTCTGTTGACCGATTAACGATCAAAACCTCTTCGAGAACACTTTTCCAAGATATCCACTTCGATGTGTATCGAGGCGAGCTGCTGGCGATCATGGGCCCATCAGGCATTGGTAAGTCGATGCTTTCACGTGCGATTGCGGGTTTTCTGCCTGAAACGGTCGAGGTTAAAGGTCATATTTCTCTGTCTGGTGAAGCGGTATGTGGTTTGCCTATGCTGCAAAGAACCGCAGCACAAAGGCCAGCGGTTATCTTCCAAGACGCCCTTCAAGCATTGAACCCCCTTGTTTCTATTGAAGGCCAACTCAGTTTGGCATTGACGGGGACTCGCACTAAGCTTAAATCACAAGACAAAACCAAGCTCACTGAACTATTGGTGCAGTTAGGATTCCCAAATCCAGAAACCATCTTGCCGTTGTATCCGAGCCAAATCTCTGGAGGACAACGTCAACGAGTGTGTATTGCGATTGGCTTGTTGAGTAACGCCGATATCATCATTGCAGATGAACCGACTAGCGCGTTAGATCCGGTAACAGAGCAAGAGATACTCAAGCTGATTCGCGACAATGTAAAGCAACGCCAAATTGGTGGTTTACTTATTACCCATGACCTGCACAGCGCGCTCGCGTGTGACAAGTTGTTGGTGATCGATGATGGCGGAGTGGTGGCTTATGGTGCACCGAAACACGCGCTTGAATCGAGTTCTCACTTTTTCTGCTGTTCATTGAGAGACCTAATCGAATGAGCTCGACCTTATCACTAAATTCAGAAGTCTCACCGTCAATGCCTGTGATTGATTCAGAAACACAAACACCGATTGAGATTAAGTTCGAGAATGTCGGGGTTCATTATTACTCAGTGCCGAGTTGGTTGGGTGGTAAGGCGTTCAAAGCGCTACAGAACATCGACCTTAATGTTGAAGACAAAAGCCTGGCTATTGTTGGACGTTCTGGTGCCGGCAAATCTACGCTGATTGAACTGCTGTTTGGTTTGAAAGCGCCGACTCTCGGTAGTATCTGCTTGTTTGGTCATTCGCTGCCTATTCGTAATAGCAAAGCGCAAGCAGCTGTGTGTCGCTTGATCCAATTGGTGCCACAAGAGCCACATACTAGCCTCAACCCTTACTACACCGTTCGACAGATCTTAGCCGAACCGCTAAGCAATCTGGATGTTTCTGGTAATCATGAAAGCATCATTGAAGAGACGCTGTTGGACGTCGGCTTACCTGCCACCTTGCTATCACTGAAGCCCAATCAGCTTTCTACAGGCCAAGCTCAACGTGTAGCTATCGCTCGGGCGCTTGTCGTTAGACCCGCAGTATTAGTTGCCGATGAGCCAACCAGTAGCCTAGATCCGGTGAATCGCCAGAGACTACTCGACTTATTGAATTCATTAAAAAAGAAGCGCGATATGCGCCTTATTTTGGTGACACACGACCTAGGCGCAGCACAAGCGCTTTGCGAAGAAATTCTGGTTCTTGACCATGGCGAGATGGTGGAGCATGGACCGACACTTCAAGTGATGGGCACACCTGCTCATCCAGCGACTAGGATGCTGATCGAATCTCAGCCTCTTTCGAAATCTACTTGTTAAACACAACCTTATTAATTACGAAATACCGTTTATTAACAAACACAGTTTACAGAGAACAATAACTATGCGTTTTAATTCAATCAAACTGGCTTGTGCTCTAGCGCTGGCTCTGCCTTTGACGGGCTGTTTTGACTCTCAACCAGAGTCGAGCGAAGCTGCGGTCAAATCTGAAATTCGTGTTGCGATGATGCAGCCACCAAGAACAGGTCTATCGCCACTTTCTGATGACGCGTTCAAACTATCGCGTTGGAGCACGGCTGAAACGCTAGTTAACCTAAGCCCAACTTCAGAAGCTGAGCCAATGCTGGCAACGGATTGGAAACACGTTGATCCACTGACTTGGCAATTCACAGTTCGCCAAGGTGTTAAATTCCACGATGGGTCTACATTAACAGCAGAGTCTGTTGTGAACTCTTTACAGAAAGCGCTAGAAGCGGCACCTAAGCCACGCATCCTAGATGGTGTAGAGCTAGAAGTGAAAGCGATGGACAACTACCGCGTAGAGATCAAAACCAGCTTTGATGACCCTCTTCTACCAAGTCGTTTATCAAGCCCTCAATTAGCGATCCTAGCAGCAAGCGCGTACCAAGAAGATGGTCGTGTTAGCCCTATTAGTGCAGGTACTGGTCCGTTTGAATTGACTGAAATTAACGGTACAACCAGCGCGAAACTAAAACGTTTCGATGGTTACTGGGGTGAAAAAGCGCAAGTTGAATCTGTAATTGCAGAATACGTTCCTAACGGCTTTGCTCGTGCGGCGGCTCTAAGAACAGGTACGGCTGACATTGTTGAAGCTGTGCCAGTTTCACAGATCGCGACCATTGATTCGAACCTGCTTTACGAAGTAGCAATGCCTCGTACCAACACGCTTTACTTGAACAATAAGTCAGGTGTATTTAGCGATATTGAACTACGTAAAGTAGCGGCTGCTGCGGTAGACCGTGAGCAAATCGTGAATACCGTTTATGAAAATCACGCGGACATTGCGCAAGGCCTATTAGGTCCTGCACTTGCTTGGGCTGAGCCGATTCGACCTGAAGGTCAAGCAGTCGATAAAACGCTAAAAGCAAACGGTGAAAGCATTGTTATCGGTACCTTTACTGACCGTGCTGAGCTTCCTGAAGTGGCTGCGCTACTTAAACAGCAACTTGAAGCGGCTGGTTTCAAAGTTGAGCTGGATATCCGTGAATACGCTCAGATTGAAAACGATGCGCTATCAGGTAAGTTTGATGCGTTCATCCTTTCTCGTGCAACTGTTCTAGATTCGGGTGACCCAGTGGCTTACATGATGAGTGACTTTGGCTGTAAGGGTTCATTCAACCTTGGTCAATTCTGTTCTCAAGAAGTCGACCAAGCACTGACTCACGCTGACCTACAACCATTAGGTGCGCTGCGTCAGCAAGCGATCATCGAAGCTGAGCAAAAAATCCTGAACGACTTCGCTGCTATTCCTCTGCTTCACGAACGTGTGATTCAAGGTGAAAGTGAGCGTGTAACTAATGTAGTTCGTGACCCAAGTGAACGTCGCTTGGTTGATCAAACTACACAGGTTAAGAAAGCGACACAGGTTAACTAAATAAATGTTATCTGCTGAAACTCTGCGTCGAACTTTGTTTATTTTGACGCCTTGGCTATCAAGAATCGCTTCACTGATTGTGGTGGTGATTCTTGTTGGTTTGATGCCTGACATTGCAGGTATCGACCCAAGCCAATCCATCCTACGTGCGAGAGCGGGGCAACAACACCTGCTTACGCCTGAAGCTTTAGCCGCGGTACGTGCTGATCTTCAGCTTGACCGTTCGGCGAGCGAGCGCCTGATCGACTGGATAGGAAGTGCCTTTTCCGGTGATCTAGGTAAATCTTGGATTGACGGTTCTTCGGTTGCATTAGGCATTCAAAAAACAGCGGCTACGTCTCTGTTTTTGATGTCTAGCGCATTGGTGATGACTTTCGTACTGTGCGGTGCAGGCTTACTGGCTACCTTACGCAGTTGGAAGAAGGGTAAGTTAGGGCAGAGTTACAGCAGCTTAAGCACCGTATTAATATCGTTGCCAGAGTACGTGGTGGCTTCGGTATTAATTCTGGTGTTCTCAATCTGGTTAGGTTGGCTACCACCGTATGGTTGGCAAGGCTGGCAAGACATTTGGCTACCGAGTTTAGCGCTCGCACTGCCTGCTAGCGGCCTGTTTAGTCGTCTACTCAGAGACAGTTTACAACGCGTTCTTAATGAACCTTGGGTGATCACTTGGCTCAGTGCCAACGTTCACTCCAATCAAATTATTCGCTTTGCGCTGAAAAGAGCGTTGAGCAGCCTGATCCCACAAATTGCGATGATCGTGATTGGTTTAACTGGTGGCGCAGTCGCGGTTGAGCTTATCTTCTCGATTCCGGGTATCGGACGCATGATTCTTGGTGCTGCGAAGGCGCAAGATCTGCCGATGCTGCAAGGCGGCTTATTAGTATTGCTGCTGTTTTCGATTGCAGTAAGCAGTATCAGCCTGTTTGTTCAGCAGTTGATTCTGGGTCACAGCCTGAAAAGCGGCAAGCTCATCAGTAGTCACTCTTCGTTTCGTTTTACCCAGAGCCGCGCCAAGCGTGTCACTGCTCTTGCGATCTTCTCATTCCTCATTGTTATCGTGGTATGGGCTGCATTCCGAGACCCATACACCAGCCAATTCGCACGTTTGGCATCACCGAGCTGGCAAGCACCATTGGGTGCAGATGGTATTGGACGAGACCTGTTAGCAAGAATCGGTTCTGGTATGGTCGCGACCTTCCAAGCCGGTATTCTGGCAACGTTTTTGAGCTTGGTGACGGGTATTATCATGGGCTTCAACACGCGTTTTAGCCAAGGCCTTATCGAGATCACTAAGGGTATCCCTTACATCATTGCGGGCTTGTTGGTAGCGGGCTTAACAGGAATGAATCCGAACAGCGCATTAATCGCGATTGTATTGGTATCTTGGGCGCCATTAGCGGCGCACTGTTCGAGTTTAATTGTGGAAGCCAAGGCTCAACCTTATACGCACCTCGCGCCATTATGGGGCACCAGTAAGCTTAGAATCTTCCGTTTCTACTTACTTCCGTATGTGTTGCCACCGTTGTTAAGACACGCGATGCTGAGGCTACCGGTAATCACTCTAAGCCTGACCTCGCTGAGCTTCATCGGGTTAGGGGCAAAACCACCAACACCGGAATGGGGTTTGATGATTGCAGAAAACTTGCCATACATTGAGCGTGCACCTCTGGCTGTGATGGGACCAATTATTGGACTGATTCTATTGGGTGCTGCCATCAACATGATGTTTGATGACTAACGAATCAGGAAGGGGCTTAAGTTTTCGGTTCGCTATTTATGTTGTAACCTTAGGCCTGCTTTTAGAACTGATCGAAAGTTCAATAGACCCTACTAAAGTGTAAAGGATTCAACATGTATCTCGTTTTGTATTGCCACAACATTGGTATGACTGATTTTTCTTTCATTGAGACGGAAGATTTCGACAAAGAAGAGGGCTATATCGTGCGAGGTAAATGGCCGAATGAGAAAGCGTTTCGTGATTACTTGACCAAAGAGTTTGGTGATATGAGCGAGTTCCAAGTGATTGACCTAATCGCCAAAGGCGCGGAGGCAGAACACTACTCGCCAGAAGAGTTGATGCGCCTAGCTCAGTAACCGCTAGCTCAGCAATATCTAGCTCGGTAATACGGTTTAAATTGAACAAACAAATGGCAGCCTGATTGGGCTGCCATTTTTCGTTTCAAGCTAGAGCTCGTTGCTATGAACTTTGAATAAAGCTACTGTGCCACTTCGTCCACCAAGTACAAGATTGACTGATACGGAATCCCACTGTGATGCGACAAACCGATCTCACAGGTTCGGCTGTTGCTGAATCCGCGAGTGCAGTTGCTCGGAACTTGTTCTTTGAGTGGATGTACTGCCGCTTCATTCAGCTCTGGTGTGGTAAAGCCTTTATCACCCGCCCAACCACAACATTGAATATGCTCTGGAACAATCACCTCTTCGGTACAGGCTTTAGCAAGGCTCAACATCGCGCCTTCCAAACCCATTCGACGAGAGCTACACGTCACATGTAGCATCACGGTTTCTTGCAGCGGCTCAAGTGTCAGATGCTCAAGCAAGTATTGGTTCACAAATCCAGTTGGTTCTAGCACTTGCAGTGGTTTTGTGAATTGCTCAATGCTGCGCTTAGCACACGGACTGGTATCCATCAACACTGGGTATTCACCCTGACGACTGGCCTGCCACAACACTTCTTCCAGTTGCTGAGCTTTAGACTGCGCGAGGTCGGTCATACCTTTGCTGTCGTAAGGCATGCCACAACATTGGTCATCTAGCTTCTTCGGAAGAATCACCTCGAACCCTGCCTTGTTAAGCAAAGACATAGTCACTTCGGTCAGTGGACGCTGATCGCCCGCATCGCTTTGTTGTCCCATTGTGCGACTTGCACAGGAAGGCAGGTAAACCACCTTCTTATGGTTGCTTGAAGATTCTGCCGTCACTGGTGATGAGGTTAGCGAGTGACTATTGGATTGCGGCATCTCTGGCATCCAAACGGGCGTCGCGCCTTTAGTTATTGATCGCAGGCCATTGGTTAGCTTGCCTACGGTATTTGCGCCTAATACTTTGCTCGCCACTTGGTTGGTTTTGAGGCCAGCCTTAGTCAGTTTGGTGGTGGTTGAGAAATGATCCGCTGTCCACTTTGCAATGGGAGTGAATTTTTCATATTTGGCGATACGAAGCTTCTTCACCAAATTACCGGTGTTGATTCCCACTGGACAACGCTCGGCACACAGGCCAGTCGCCGCGCAGGTATCAATGCCTTGGTATTCGAAGGTTTTCTCTAGTTCGCTTGCTTCTATTTCCTCTCCTGCAGCACGGCGGCGTTGTAACTCACGGTACAACACGATACGTTGGCGTGGCGATAGGGTTAAGGTACGAGACGGACAAACAGGCTCGCAGAAGCCACATTCAATACAGCGGTCGACAAGGTCGTCAGCAGCAGGCATTGGCTTCAAATTGGTGATGTGTGAATTTGGATTGTCGTTAATAATAACGCCGGGGTTGAGCAGTCTTTCTGGATCGAACAAGGCTTTGATTTGTTGCATCAAGGCGTAGCCATCTTTGCCCCATTCCAATTCCACATAAGGCGCCATGTTACGACCAGTACCATGCTCTGCTTTCAGAGAACCTTGGTATTTCACAGCAACCAATTCGGCTACGTCATCCATGAAACCACCGTAGCGGTCTATTTCTGTTTGGCTATCAAAGCCTTGAGTAAACACAAAGTGCAGGTTGCCTTCGAGGGCGTGACCAAAAATGATCGCTTCGCTGTATTCGTATTTGTCGAACAGCTCTTGCAGCTCTCGAATACCATTAGCGAGGTTTTCGACAGGGAAAGCCACGTCTTCAATGATAACGGTCGTACCGACTTCACGAACGGCACCAACGGCAGGGAACATGCCTTTTCGGATGCCCCACAGAGTTGCGACTGTCTTTGGATCGGAAGTGAAAGGCACCGATTCAACAATCGTGTATTCAGTCAATGCGTCCAAAATTGATTTACATTGTAAATCTAAGTCCTGCTGGGAGCTGGCGTGTGATTCAACCAAAATAGCCGCGGCTTCTAAATCCAAGCTTGGCATAAATGCAGGCATACCCGGTTTATCAGCCACTGAACGTAGTGCTCTGCCATCCATCAATTCAACGGCAGCAACGGGTGTTTTTGATAGCGTAGTAACGGCTTTACTTGCTTGTTCGATGTCGGCAAACACCAACAGGGCCGAAGCTTTGTTTGGGTGTTCGATAACCGTGTTGTAGGTAATCTCTGCGATGAAGCCTAGCGTGCCTTCGGAGCCGATCATCAGATGTTTGATGATCTCAATTGGGTCGTGGTAATCGACCAATGCATTGAGCGCGTAACCTGTGGTGTTTTTAAGGCGGTACTTGTGGCGGATTCTGTCTGCGAGTTCTTGATTTGAGCTAGTCTGTCTGTGTAAATCAATAATACCTTCAAACAGCGCTTTGTGTGATTGCTTGAATGCTTCAACGCTGGCGTTATCTGCCGTATCAAGTAGGGTGCCATCGCTTAGGACGACTTTCATGCTTTCGACAGTACGATAGGAGTTCTGTGCAGTACCACAACACATGCCACTGGCGTTGTTCGCCGCAATACCACCGATTTTACAGGTGTTAATAGAGGCTGGATCTGGGCCGATTTTACGTTGGAAAGGGGCGAGGTATTTATTGGCATCAGCGCCAATCACACCGGGTTGAAGAATGATCTGATTACCGTTATCGACAATCTCATGACCACGCCAGTCGTCGGTCAGGGTGATGAGTACCGAGTCTGAGACCGCTTGTCCTGAAAGGCTGGTGCCAGCGGCGCGAAAGGTAAAATGAATGCCCAGTTCACGACAGCTTTGAATGGTGAATATCACTTCGTCTAAGTTTTTAAGCCTTAGAACCATTTTCGGCACCAAGCGATAAAAACTCGCATCGGTGCCGTAAGCCAATCGCTTTGCCTCTTGAGTGACAATGCGTTCTGTTTCTATTTTTTGAGCCAGTATCGCTTCAAGCTGCTGATAAGCTTGTGCGTCTATTACTCGCTCATGGGATGTGGTTGTCTCCATCTTTGCTTCCTTGTGCTTCTTATTTGGCACTGGTTTGTTTTTTATTTTATTTTCCAGTGCTTAAACGGTGTCACAACGGCAGTGGAATTGCTGTGACACCGATTGAACTTCAGCCTAAGTAGACCAAAGCATGAGTCTGAATCTTCATCTGGATCGTGGCGGTTTAATCTAGCCCCACCAAAGATTCACGAGTTAAGTCTTTGATTGTCTTCGCGCCTGTTAATGTCATCGCAACGCGCATCTCTTTGTCGTAAAGGTCGAGTAGATTCTCAACGCCTGCTTGTCCTTGCGCTGCTAATGCGTAAACGAAAGAACGGCCAAGCAAGGTGCAGTCTGCGCCCATCGCCATCATGCGCACTACATCTAAGCCTGTACGAATACCAGAGTCGACCAGAATCTTGGTGTCGCCTTTTACTGCGTCTGCAATTGCAGGCAGTGCTTTGGCACTTGATAACACACCATCAAGCTGACGACCGCCGTGGTTTGAAACTACGATACCGTCTGCACCAAATCTTACGGCATCTTTTGCATCTTCTTCATCAAGAATGCCTTTGATGACCATCGGGCCGTCCCAGAAGTCACGGATCCACTCTAGGTCTTTCCATGAAATCGACGGGTCGAAGTTGTCACCCAACCAACCGATGTAGTCTTCCAGTTTGGTCGGAGAGCCGCGATAAGTAGAGATATTGCCAAGATCGTGAGGCTTGCCGAGTAGGCCAACATCAACTGCCCAGCTAGGATGACGCATCGATTGGAATACACGACGCATTGCTGCATTCGGGCCACTCATTCCTGAGTGCATGTCACGGTAGCGAGCGCCGGGTACTGGCATATCCACGGTGAAGACCAGTGTTGTCACGCCAGCAGCTTTTGCGCGTTCAAGAACGTTCTTCATGAAGCCACGGTCTTTTAATACGTAAAGCTGAAACCACATTGGGCGCTCAATCTTAGGTGCGACTTCTTCAATTGGGCAAACTGACACCGTCGACATGGTAAAAGGGATGCCTTTGTTGTCTGCGGCTTTAGCCGCTTGTACTTCGCCACGTCGTGCGTACATGCCGGTTAGACCAACGGGTGCTAAGGCAATCGGCATCGCCAGCTTTTCGCCAAACAACTCAGTTTCCAAATTCAGATCTGACATGTCGTTGAGGACACGCTGCTTGAGCGCGATCTCTGCAAGATCGGCCGTGTTGCGGCGTAAGGTATGTTCTCCGTAAGAACCGCCGTCAATGTAGTGAAAAAGAAACGGTGGTAATTTCGCTTTTGCTGCGGCGCGGTAATCAGTCGATGCGGATATGATCATAATTTCAGTCCTAAATTCTTGGGATGTTGCCCTTCTATGAGAGCTTGGCTTGGGCTGCTTTAATTCTTGAAAAGTAAGTGTTCTGTCTTTCTTTCGCTTTGAAACAAATAAGCTGTAAAACTGTAAAACTGTAAAACTGTAAAACTGTAAAACTGTAAAACTGTAAAGCGGGAAAATGGCGTTAATACCCGAGGGTGTTGATGTGTTTTAGTATCCATTCCGAAACTCATCAACTGTCTTATTAGACGGTGTTGCAGTCGGGGAATTGAGTATTAACGCCAAGTGCTTTTGTAACGACTTATGGTTTACATAAGTGCGTCTGTCATTTTGAAGCCGTAGATAACCACTAGGCCGATGATTCCGGTCATCACCAAGTAGTAGAACGTTGGGATGATTGTCTTACGTAGTGTTGCGCCTTCGCGTCCTAACAAGCCTACGGTTGCCGATGCGGCTACCACGTTGTGAATCGCAATCATGTTACCGGCTGCAGCACCAACGGCTTGCAGAGCGACAACCACCGCACTAGAGATAGTTAAAGTCTGCGCTACTTCGAACTGGAATTGGCTGAACATCATGTTTGATACTGTGTTCGAACCTGCAATGAAGGCACCTAACGCACCAACCGTTGCACTCAATGCTGGGAATGCGCTGCCAACTAGGTCAGCTGCGAAGTTTGCAGTGGTTACAGGCATACTTGCTAAATCTGCACCGTTCACGCCAGAGTTAATGAAGATACGTACCATTGGGATGGTGAACACCAACACAAAGCCTGCACCAATCAGTGTTTTACTTGATTCACCAAAGGCTTTAGCCAGTGGCGTTACGCTGCGAGATTGCATGAGAACTGCAACCAGCGCGACGAAGACTAAGATGCCGCCCGGTAGGTACAGAGGTTGAATCGCTGTGCTTACGCCTGTCTCACCAAGGATGTTGCTGAATGAAAGGCTAACGCTCTTCAGTAGGCCTTTGAACTCAGGGCTCACGCGGCTAGCAACCAGAGTTACAGCGAGCAGCACGTAAGGTGCCCATGCCATCGCCATGCTCATCTTCTTATGGCTCTGATTGTTGTCATCAAGGTCAATTTTCAAAGAACCTAGCCACTCTGTAGGCCATTTGTCTTCGCTCTCAAAGTCCCATTTTGATTTAGGTACTAGGAAGCCACGCTTTGCTGCAGTAACCACAATTGCTAGGCCAACCAAGCCACCAATCAATGATGGGAACTCAGCGCCTAGGAAGACACCCGTCAGTGCATAAGGAATAGTGAAAGCAGCACCTGCGAATAGTGCGAACGGTAGGATATCTAAACCTTCCGTCCAGCTTTTGTTCTTACCGAAGAAACGAGTCAGCATCATCGCCATCAGCACAGGCATCATCACACCAACAGAGGCGTGAATCAGCGCGACACTTGATGTGATCTGTTGTAGGTAAGCATCCCAAGTAGAACCGTGAGCAATCAGGCTTTCACCGATGTTGTGTGTGTCCAAACCTTTGTTCACACCGACGATAATTGGAGTGCCAACCGCGCCGAATGATACTGGCGTAGATTGGATCATCATGCCCATCAGTACCGCAGCAAGCGCTGGGAAACCGATAGCAACCAGCAGCGGAGCGGCAATCGCTGCAGGTGTACCGAAGCCAGATGCGCCCTCGATGAATGAACCAAAACACCAAGCAATGATGATTGCCTGAACGCGACGGTCAGCGGATATATCCGTGAAGCCGTTACGAATAGTGGTGATAGCTCCGGTGTGCTTCAAAGTGTTTAATAAGAAGATGGCGCCGAACACAATCCAGAGAACCGACACAGTAATGCCGAAACCTTGGAATACAGAAGCCAACACGCGAGTGCCAGACATATCCCAAGCAAATAGGGCAATAGCAACGGTTAGTGCAAATGCCACTGGCATCGCTTTTTTCGCTGGCCAGTTCATGCCAACCAGTAGAATCGCTGCAACAACTATTGGCGAAAAGGCCAATAAAGCTAGTAGAGTTTCACTCATGGGTACTTCCTCGTACTGTTTTCAAACGTTCATGTTTGAAGTAAAGATCACGTTATGGTTTGTCGTCATTTGAATCGCTTTGGCCTCTAAACGGGAACCTTCTTTGGGCGACTCTTGTAATTGGAATGACTGTTTTTGTAATTGTTTTGTTAATTTGGCGTGAATTTACCCCTTTATTTTTTATTGATATAGGGAAATAATGAAAATAATTAATTCCAAAATTGGCATAATCAGATGCGAGCAGACGATTTGATCCTGTTTTCACAGGTAGTTGAACTGGGTAGTTTTAGTAAGGTGGCAGAACAAAATAACCTTACAAATTCGGTAGTTAGTAAGAGAATTGCTCGACTGGAAGAAGAAATTGGCGTGCAATTATTATATCGAACTACGCGTAAATTGACCCTGACCGAGGCAGGCAAGGCAATGTTACACAGCGCCAAAAATGTGAAGCAGGCGGCTCAAGAGGCTATGGACGCAGTTTCAGGCTTTGGTGAAAATGTTAGCGGTCATATCAAAATGTCAGTGCCTACTATCTCCGGAGATTTGATACTGGCAGACGCTGTTGCCGAGTTTTGTAATATGCACCCAGGTTTAACGGTCGATATGTCTCTGAACAATCGTTTTGTTGATTTGGTTGAGGATGGGTTGGACTTGGTAATTCGTACGGGCTATCTGGAAGATTCCAGCTTGATCGCTCGTCATATATTGGATTCACAATGGGTGGTGTGTGCTTCGCCATCTTATATTGCTAAAAACGGCAAACCGATGCAGCCCAAAGACTTAGTTGAGCACAACTGCTTGCAATACGCTTATCAAACCACAGGCGCTAGTGAGTGGCAGTTCCTGCACAGTAAAGATGGCTGTACCGACAACGATAAATATATCGTACGTGTCTCGGGCTCTTTCTCGACTGACAACGCAACCGCGTTAAGAAAAGCCGCATTGGGCGGGCATGGCGTTGCGTACGTACCACGTTGTCTGGTTTATCACGATATTCGCAACGGTCAGCTGGTGGATATCTTCCCTGACTTAGTGGGCAAGAAGCTCGGTATTTATGCGGTGTACCCTTTTACGCGCCAGCCGCCCAACAAGATTAAGTTATTGATTGAACACATTAGAACTCGTTATCTGACGATTTCTCACTATTTTTAATAAGGATCACGATGAGCTATTTAAAAGAGTATCAATATCCAATCACCAATAAACAGATCGTCAGCGATGACTATTTTGGTCAGATAATCGAAGACCCGTATCGTTGGTTAGAAGACGACAGAAGTGACGAAACTGCGGAGTGGGTGGCGAGTCAAAATGCAGTCACGTTCGATTACCTTGCTCAAATTCCCTACCGCGCAGAACTGCGAGAGCGACTAGCAAAAGCGCAAGACTACAAAAAGAGCTCGCAGCCGTTCGTAAGAGGCGATTACACCTATTTCTATAAGAATGATGGACTGCAGAACCACAGCATTCTCTATCGTCAGAAAGAGGGGCAGCCGGTTGAAGTCTTCCTAGACCCGAACACTTTCTCGGAAGATGGCACGACATCATTAGGCTCTGTTTCGTTCTCAAAAGACTACAGCTTGGTGGCGTACAGCATTTCTGAAGGCGGTAGCGACTGGCGTAAGATCTTTGTGATTGATACCGAGACTAAGCAGAAGCTCGAACCGGAAATCACCGACGCCAAATTTACCGGTATCTCTTGGTTAGGCAATCGTGGCTTTTATTACTCCAGCTACGACAAACCAGACGGCAGTGAACTCTCAGCTCGTACTGAACAACACAAGCTGTACTTCCATGAATTGGGTACAGAGCAAGCGAGCGACAAGGTGATCTTCGGTGCGATCAACGCCGAGCAGCACCGCTATGTATCAGGCTACACCACCGAAGACGATCGTTACCTAATTATTCTTGGCAAAGAATCAACGTCTGGTAACAGACTGTTTTATATCGACTTAAACGCATCAGAACAATCTCTGAATACGTTGATTGATCATGTGGATAGCGATACTTATCTCATCGATAACCAAGATGATACCTTTATTCTATACACTAATCTGAATGCGCCGAACGGCAAGGTGGTGAGCTTTGATAGTCGCACTCAGCAGTGGCGAGATATCATTCCTGAAAAGCCACAGCCATTAGACATCAGCACTGGTGGTGGTTACTTGTTTGCTCACTACATGGTGGATGTGGTGTCGAAAATTGAGCAGCTGGATTACCAAGGTAATCGAGTTCGTGAGCTCCACATGCCAGGGCTGGGAACGGCCAGCGGCTTGGGTGGTAAGAAAGAGCAAACTCAGCTTTATTACACCTTTACCAACTATGTTACGCCGCCCACCATTTTCTGTTTTGATGTTGAATCTGGCCGCTCAGAAATTTATCAGCTCTCTGAGTCTCCGTTTGAATCGGACAAGTTCGAATCTAAACAGGTTTTCTATACCTCGAAAGATGGCACTCAGGTTCCGATGCTTATCTCTTATAAGAAGGAACTAAAGCTGGACGGTAATAACCCAACTATGTTGTACGCCTATGGTGGCTTCAACGTTAGCCTAACGCCTTCTTTCTCAGGTACGGTGGGCAGTTGGTTGGAATTAGGTGGTGTGTATGCGGTACCTAATTTGCGTGGCGGTGGCGAGTATGGCAAGGCGTGGCACAAAGCGGGCACTCAGCAGCAAAAGCAGAATGTGTTTGATGATTTCATTGCCGCAGCTGAGTTCCTAATCGCAGAAAACTACACCAGCAGTGACAAGCTCGCGATTCGTGGCGGTTCTAACGGTGGTTTGCTGGTGGGCGCTTGTATGACACAGAGGCCTGAGCTTTTCCAAGTGGCTCTGCCTGCTGTTGGGGTGCTAGATATGCTGCGTTACCATACCTTTACGTCTGGCGAAGGCTGGGCGTACGACTACGGCACCTCCGCGCAAAACAAAGAGATGTTCGAATACCTGCTTGGTTATTCTCCGGTTCACAATGTGGTGCGCGGTGTCGATTACCCAGCAACTTTGGTCACGACCGCTGATCATGACGACCGCGTGGTGCCAGCACACTCTTATAAGTTCATTGCAGAGCTGCAAGATAAGCATGAAGGTGGTGCGCCTGTGATGATTCGTATTGATGTTAATGCGGGTCACGGTGCGGGAATGCCGCTGAGCAAAGCGATCGATCTCACTGCCGATATCTATGCATTTACGCTGTTCAATATGGGCGTTGAATCTCTAGACTCGTTTTAGATAATGCTTGATTCTAGATAATTGGGTATTTGACTCAGACCAAGAATCCTCAAAATCGACCTTAGATTTTGAGGATTTTCATATATATGAAAACCAATCAAAACTGCACCATATTTCCTTCATTTTTACACACACTTTTCCGTGATAGACCCCGCCATTATTGATGAAATGAAAGCGATTTCAAGCTGATATTTTACGCATTATTCAATCTAAATGACTGATCTTTATTTAATACTTTTGGTCATGGATTTTCTAAAAGTTTCATGGCTCTCAAGCTAATTTATCAATGTGAACAGCGGCTAACTTTTCAACGCTTTCATTGCTTAATATTTCCCTGTTCGATGAAAACTCAAAAAAATAATAGGGAATTACAATGCAAAAATTTAAGCTTTTGCCAATAACGGTCGCAGTGGCGGCTTCGCTTGCTTCACTCTCTTCTTTTGCTGCAGAAACGGATCTTGCCGCTCTAGAACAACGAATCCTAGAGTTAGAATCTCAAGTCGGTGACATCAAGTATGTTGATGATCAACAACAAGCGGTTCTAACGGCAGAAACGAATGTACCAGACGGCATCGTCTTCTCTGGTTACGCTCGTTACGGCGCTCACTACAAAAGTGGTGATGAGCGTTACGTAGACATCGGTACAACAGGCCGTTCTGTTGGTCGTTTGGGTAACGAAGCTAACGGTGGTGAAGTTCAGTTAGCTAAGCTCTTCCAAGCTGACAACGGCGCTATCTGGGACATCGTATTCATGGCTGACCACTGGGAAGCTGACTCTTGGGCTGACGATGGCGGCCTGAGCATGAAAAAAATGTACGCTGGTGTAACCAATGTATTTGAAAGCCAACCTGAGCTGTACATGTGGGCTGGTCGTGACTTCCATCAACGTCCGCAACAAGGTTTGAACGATTACTTCTGGATGTCTCACGATGGTCAAGGCGCAGGTTTTAACAACCTAGATTTTGGCGGTGCCAAGCTAGACATGGGCTTTGTTGGCCAAGTGAAAGGCGGCCTAGTGAACGACAACGGTCGATACGCAATTACTTCTAAGCTTCATTCAATTAACGCGGGTATCGGCCAACTAGACCTATATGCGAACTATGGTTTTGCTTCAGATGAAGCAGACTCTGACGTAGCGGGTGATCCAAAAGTCAGCGATGAAACGGCATACCTATTGGGTGCAACCTTAGGCTTGGGTGAGTCTAACAAGTTGGTAGTTAAGTATGGTGACGGTGCGGATTCATCTGTATTTGACCTGAAAGGTGATTACCAAACTTTGTACGCAAGTGTTGAAGGTAGCTACGCAGCAACAGACAACTTCATCATTGATTACTTAGTGTCGTACAAAGATAACTCTGGCTCAGATCTAGACCGTGAGAACACGGAATACGCGGGTATCGTTCGTCCACAATACCAATGGGATGATGTTCACTCTACATGGTTAGAAGCAGGCTACGGCATGGTTGATTACGATGACGACGGTGAAGAGAACGCGTGGAAAGTAACGCTGTCACAAAACGTTTCTCTAGGTGGTTTACCTTGGAGCCGTCCAATGCTTCGCTTCTACACAACAGTGGGTGATGTAGAAACGAAAGGCAACACAGTGAAGACAACGAATGTTGATACATTGTCGTTCGGCGCAATGTTTGAAGCTTGGTGGTAATCACAGCTATAGAAAGCGCAGCTCTTTGAATTCGGCATATTTTCAAGGAGCCATGCTTTCGAATATCTATGCTTGTTAAGAGCACGTAATACTGTCCATTTTAGCCCTAAAGGCAGATTGATTAGGGCACGTTATATAACTCCATTCTTGGGCACATTCTTTGTGCCCTTTTTTTCGCCACTAGATCAAGGATTCACTATGAGACTTTCTTCCATCGTGTCTCGAGTATATTTAGGTTTCTTCGTACTGATCGTGATCATGCTGGGTTCAGCATGGTTAAGCATCAGTAGCAATAAAGACATAACGACTCGAATCGAAAACATCACCCAGCAAGCCACCCCATTAATGCTTCAATCCTCTGCGCTGACGATTCGATTTTTGGACATTAATCGCAGCACCACTCCCTACTTATCCGCCAATTACATCGACGAATTGGAACCACTGAAACAAACCGTATTAAACAACATCGAACAATATCAGCAGCAATTGAGCTGGTTCGAAGGCAAGGGTGAGGCTGGTTCACAAATGGAAGCCATGCTTAACAACATCACTCAAACCGGCGTGTCGACTATCGATAAGATAGAGCGAGTATTGGAACTTTACGTTGAGTATTTGGATAGCAAAGATCTCGGTTCGATGGGGCAAGCGCAATTTCAATCTGTGGTGGGGCAGCTTAATAATACCTTGGTGAATCAACTCGCGAGTGCAGATTCAGAGCAGACACAAAAGGCGATAGAGGCTTTACTGGTGCAATTGAGTTTGATTGCGGCGGAAGCCAATGAGGCGTTTTCACTGCAAACATCTTCGGAGGTTCGTGGGGTAGAGCGTCGCCTGCAAAGTCGAAAAGAGCGATTCGAACAAGCGGTAGCAGATTTAGATAACCTAGATTCGTCATTGCTGCGCCGCAGTAAACAGTCTTTATCACTGCTCGCTTCACACGCGTTTTCAGCTAATGGTTCAGTCGCTACCCATAAAGAAACCGTTAAACTCGATGAGTCTATCTCCCTCCAAAAGCAAGAAATTGAACAGCTAATTGATCAGCAGTTAAGCCACTTTGATGAGCTCTCAATGTACGCTGAAGACACAGCGACGCGCTTGTATCACGAGTCGATGGACTCTTCACAGCAAGCCCTTGTGATGCAGGGTGTTATTGCACTTGCTTCCGTGCTTATTGCTCTGTTGATCGGGTTGAATATCGCCAAAGGGATCCGTAAACCAAGCAAGCTACTGCAAAGTGCACTCGACCAAGTTGCCAACAAAGACTTGAGCGCGATGGTGCAGTATCAAGCCAATAATGAGTTCGGTTCAGTGAGCGACAAGGTCAATTTAGTGATCAGTCACCTGACTCAAATGATTGAGAACATGCGTCAATCGTCGACGCGCTTAAAAGAGGCGTCTATAGAGAACCAAAGCACGAGCCGTTCATTGAGCGAGGCGATGCAAGACCAAACCAATCAGACGGTGATGGTGGCAACAGCCATGGAACAGATCGAGTGCTCGGTGACAGAAATAACTCAAGCGGCTAATCAAACGCTAACGCTGGTGACCGAAGCGGTGTCGAGTTCCAGTGATGGCCAGAAGACGATGGATAAAAGCGTCGAGCTGATGGGCAGTTTAGAGCGTAAGTTGGCAGAATCAACAGCGACCATTGGCCAGCTTGAAAGCGAAAGTGCCAGCATTGGTTCGATTTTGGATGTGATATCTGGGATCTCTGAACAAACCAATTTGTTGGCATTGAATGCCGCCATTGAAGCCGCGCGAGCGGGTGAACAAGGGCGTGGTTTCTCTGTGGTGGCCGATGAAGTTCGCGTGTTAGCGGCCAAAACCAATGCCTCGACGCAAGAGATACACAACAAGATTGAACAGTTGCAAACCAGTTCTAAACTGGCGGTGGAACAAATCAATCAATGTGTGGTTGGGATGGTTCAATGTGTTGAACAAACGGGCGAAGTGAATCACTCAATATCAAGCGTGTCAGATCTGCTCAATGAGGTCGAGCAAAGGAGTCATCAAATCGCGACTGCAACCACGGAGCACCAAGTGGTTGCTTCTCAAGTTACACAAAACATCAGCCAGATACATACCTTGGCAGAGGACAACTCTCAACGATCTCAGGTTCTGTTCTCCCACGGGCAGCAGCTTGAAATTATGTCGCAGCAGCAATTCTCACTAACTCAAGAGTTTAAGCTCGCCGAGCAATCAGAAAACAAGGTTTAGAGGCGACTCTAAGCTCCTCCACTGTTTCACGCCCAGCCTTTGCTGGGCGTTGTTGTTTCAAGTTTCGGGTTCTGGAAAGCGAATTCGAAGTACCTATGAAATGTTCCCATACAATTTCGCATAGCCACTGAAATAATAGGGTCAATTTATCCCCGTATATTACCGTCTGCTGCGGGTTCATCTCCGAATTGTGCTTTTTGAAAAACGGAGTTTAAGCATGCTTGTTAGCACTTTGGGAACAGGTAACCGAGCGCCGTTTTGATAAGGTAAGCAAGAATCTCATGAAACAGTTTCATGGCGTGAAGTGAATCTGTAAGCGCTTTCAAGATTTCCAAATCCAGCCTTTTTACCTCCAAGTTTAGTGTGATGACACTCACTTCAACTAAAACGTAATCTCTTAATAATCGTTTTGTAAGCGGTTACAAGCTAATGAAGTATCGAGGTTCGAGTGGCAACAATTAAACACGTATCAGAACATGCAGGTGTGTCTCAAGCGACAGTGTCTAGGGTTATCAATGGCACCAGTAGAGTGAGTCATGACAAGAAGTTAAAGGTTGAAAAAGCGATCAAAGAATTGGGTTATCGCCCGAACTCTATCGCTCAGGCTTTGGCTTCAAGTCGTACCGGAAGTGTAGGTGTTGTTGTTCCAGAGCTGGGCGGATCTTTCTATTCAGGCATCTTGCATTGTATAGAGGAAAACCTACGCCGCTTCGGTTACCACGCTGTGGTTACAGCGGGTTCGAACACCGAACAAGGGCAGCGCGAGTCTGTGGAGTTTCTGTTGGGGCGTCGTGTCGATGCTTTGATTCTTCATACTCAACTGCTCAGTGATGACTATTTAATTGAATTGGAAGAACAGGGGACCCCTGTGGTTTTGATTAACCGCTTCATCCCAGAAATGGCGATGAGTTGCATTGATATTGATAACGAAGCCGGGGGGCTACTCGCTACTCAATATCTTTTGCAAAAGGGACATACAGATATCGCGTGTATTACCGGGCCTTTAGATAAAGCCGACGCTAGGGGGCGTTTGCAGGGTTATCGCAAGGCACTGGAAGAAGCCGGTGTGCCATACGATGAAGCCTTAGTCTCTGAGGCGGGATTTACTGAAGAGACTGGCATCAGCGCCATGAAGAAGTTGATCAACAGAAAATGCCACTTTACGGCGGTATTCGCTTCAAATGATCACATGGCATTTGGCGCGTTCGAAGTTCTGCATAAAGAGGGATTGTCTGTTCCGAGAGACGTTTCTCTTGTCGGCTTCGATAACACCATCTTCGCGCGTTATCTGACCCCTAGTTTGACCACTATTAATTTCCCCATTGAAGAGATGAGCATCGAAGCAGTGCAGCTCACTCTACAAAAGCTAAAAAAAATCAAACATGACGTGAACTTTAAATTGCTGCCGACGTTGGTCACTAGAAACTCGGTATCGGATTTACTCGTTACCCTATAAAAATATTAAGGATAGAACATGAAATTTAAGACCTTGGCGCTTTCATGCGCGGTTGCTTTAGGATTAGGTACAACAGCGGTGAACGCGGCTGACAAAGAGATTCGTTTCGACGGTTTCCCTGATTTCGATAGCAGCCTGAAGGTATTACTGCCTGATTTCGAAAAGGAAACAGGGATCAAAGTTGATTACCTTATGAACAACCACGGTGACCACCACACGAAACTAACCACTAACCTAGCAACGGGCTCTGGTGCAGGTGATGTGATTGTTGTGGACGTTGAGAAAATCGGTCCATTCGTTGGCTCTGGCGGCCTAGTTAACTTGTCTGAAAACTACGGTGCAGATAAATACGAAGAACGATTCGCACCTTACGCATGGGCACAAGGCAAAGGCGCTGACGGCGACATGTACGGCATTCCTGTCGACCTTGGTCCAGGTGTTATGTACTACCGTACCGACGTGTTTGAAAAAGCCGGTATTAATGTAGAAGACGCAATTAAAGATTGGGATTCATACATCGCTGCGGGTGAAAAACTGAAAGAGCAAAACGTACAACTTATCGCTTCAGCAGCCGATGTTGCACAAGCAATCATCTTCACAACGGTTCCTGAAGGCGAAGGTCTTTACTTCGATAAAGATGGCAACCCAGTTGTGACATCTGAGCGTTTTGTTCACGCTTTTGAAGTAGCAAAAGAGATTCGCGACAAAGGCTTAGATGGCCGCATTTTGGCTTGGTCTAACGAATGGTACGAAGGCTTCCGCAACGGCACATTTGCAACTCAACTTTCTGGCGCTTGGCTACTCGGTCACCTAAACAACTGGATCGCACCTGAAACCAAAGGTAAGTGGGCAGTAGAAAACCTACCTGATGGCATCTACGGCAGCTGGGGTGGTTCATTCCTATCTATTCCAACTCAATCTGACAACCCAGATGAAGCTTGGGCGTTGATTGAATACATGACGACTGACCGTGAAGTTCAACTTAAGCACTTCGAAACGATTGCTGCTTTCCCTGCGAACGTAACGACATATGACGATGAGTTGTTCCAAGAA
Source organism: Vibrio pomeroyi (assembly GCA_041879425.1). NCBI lineage: Bacteria > Pseudomonadati > Pseudomonadota > Gammaproteobacteria > Vibrionales > Vibrionaceae > Vibrio > Vibrio pomeroyi. Next base: position 1,338,110 of record CP090855.1, read on the forward strand.
GAGATGGAATTCCTAGGCGGTCAGAAAGCGCGTCTTCTGTTTGCTGAAGTGGCACAGAACATCAAACCAGTATCTCCAGCTCAAGGCGACCACGTTGCACGTTCTATCATCTTAGAGAACGCATTGATGGAAGTGCTTGATGAAGGCAAGGACATCGAGACAGCACTTAAAGAGGCAGAGCGCCTAATCAAGCGTCGTACGCGTAATCTTTAATTTGTTATTACTTTGAGTAAGTGAGGAAGCGTGGATAACGCGCTTCCTTTTTTAAGAGGTCGTTACTATGAATCATACAGCGAGCACAACGATAGAACCTGCGGACAAAAGCCTTTTTTCTCGTCTAAATTTGAAAGCGCTTACACCGTATGGATTCCTTCTGCCGTTTCTGATCATTTTTTCTGTATTTGGGATCTTCCCGCTGTTGTTCTCTGTTTACCTGTCGTTCCACGAATGGAACCCAGTACAGGGCATGGACGCAATGCAGTTCGTTGGTTTTGAGAACTATCACATTGCCTTGACTGACCCGTGGCTATGGCGTTCATTAAAGAACACATTGTGGTTAGCAATCACATCGGGTGTGGCTCAGCATTTAGTTGCTATTCCAGTAGCTTACATGTTGGTTTCAATGGGTGACCGTATGCGTCACTGGCTAACATCGGCTTACTTTCTACCGTTCATCACATCAACGGTCGCAGCGTCACTGATTTTCTTCAATATGTATTCTCCTAACTCAGGAATCATTAACCAAACGCTGATGGCACTGGCCGATAGCACACTGTTTGGTTGGGCATTTGCTTGGGTTAACGATTTTCAACCAATCCGTTGGTTAGACGATGCCACTATGGTGAAGCCGTCTATCGCGATCATGGTTTTCTGGAAATACACTGGTTTTAACATCGTCCTTTACACCACAGGTTTAATGACGATTCCTAAAGACATTTTAGAAGCTGCTCGTATGGATGGTGCTAATGCTTTCCGCCGCTTCTGGAACATCTCACTACCAATGATTCGTCCATTCATCTTCTTTGCAATCACCATGACCATCATCGGTAACCTGCAAATGTTTGAAGAACCGTTCGTTCTAACGCGTGGCACAGGTGGTACAGGTCAATCTGGTTTAACTATCTCTATGTACCTCTACAAAGTGGGTTGGGAATGGTTAGAAATGGGCACAGCGTCAGCGATTTCATGGCTTCTGTTTGCACTCATCGCGTCTTGTACTTTGGTTCAATTTTTATTCTTCGGTAAGAAAGGCTTAGGGGAACATTAAGATGTCGACATCAATTAAGACAAATACCTCACCACTAAGTGGCCTAATGCCAAGCGAACGCACCATGTACATCATGACTAAGATCTTGATGGTCATGCTCGGTATATTACTGATTGTTTCCGCAATCATTACAGTGTTCCCGTTTGTGTGGTCAGCTCTGCTTTCAACACGTGACCGTTCGGAAATCTTCGGTTCAGGCATCAGCTTCGCTATTGGCGATAGCCTGATGGTGAACTACGCAAAACTGCTGGAAATCATGCCGTTTTGGAAAGCGATGTTTAACTCGATCTACGTGGCCTTCTTAGGCACCACCATCTCGCTGCTGTTTTGTAGCATGGGTGGCTACGCATTTGCTGTGTTTAAGTTCCGCGGTAAGAACGTGTTGTTCGGCATGCTGGTTGGCTCAATGGCGATTCCGCCTGTGCTTAGCCTGATCCCTTACTTCATGATCGTGAAATTCTTAGGCTTGCTGGATAACCACATGGCGGTATGGCTACCGTTCACCACCACACCATTTGGTATCTTCTTGATGCGTCAGCACGTGATTGCATCGATTCCTAAAGAGCTATTAGAAGCAGCGAAGTTAGATGGCGCAGGTGAGTTCAGAACGTACTGGAGTGTGGTGCTGCCACTGATGAAACCAGCACTAGCAACATTAGCTATCGTACAGTTCGTCTTCTTCTGGAATATGTTTATGCAGCCTCTCGTGGTGCTAAACAACCCTGACAATTACGTCATCACACAAGCACTACGAAGTGTTCAAGGCATTCCGAATACGCCATGGGGCGCGGTAATGCTAGGTACCACAATTTCTATTTTACCACTCGTGATTACATACCTGTTCGCATCGAAACAGATGATCAGTGGTTTAACGTCCGGCGCAGTTAAAGGTTAGGTATAAGGGTTATAACAATGAATAAATTTCAACTTCCAAGTGATTCAAAGTTACGCAGTAAGGAATTTGTATTCGGTGTCGCGACATCTTCATACCAAATTGAAGGCGGCGTTGAAGAGGGCGGTCGTACACCGTCTATCTGGGACACGTTTTGTAAGAAGCCGGGTAAGGTAGATAACGGCGACAATGGTGATGTGGCGTGCGACCACTACCACTTGTGGCAACAAGATATCGAGATGATTCAAGGCCTCGGCGTTGACGCTTACCGCCTGTCAATTGCATGGCCACGCATCCTGCCGCAAGACGGTGTGGTGAATCAGCAAGGCTTAGAGTTCTATGAGCAGATCATTGATGAGTGCCATGCTCGTGGCATGAAGGTTTACGTAACGCTTTATCACTGGGATCTGCCGCAATACCTTGAAGACAAAGGTGGTTGGTTAAACCGTGAAACGTCTTACAAGTTCGCAGAATACGCAGAAGTGGTGAGTAACTATTTTGGCGACAAGATTGATGTTTACACAACATTGAACGAACCGTTTGTGTCTGCGTTCCTAGGTTACCGTTGGGGCGAGCACGCGCCAGGCATCAAAGGTGAGAAAGAGGGCTACTTAGCTTCTCACCACCTAATGTTGGCACACGGTTTGGCGATGCCGATTCTGCGTAAGAATGCGCCTCATGCTAAGCATGGCGTGGTATTTAACGCGACTCCGGCTTACCCACTAACACCGCAAGATCAAGGTGCTGCAGATTACTGCGAAGCGGAGAACTACCACTGGTTCATCGACCCAGTATTGAAAGGTGAATACCCACAGTTGGTCGTCGAGCGCCAAGCGATGAACATGCCGATGATTCTAGAGGGCGATCTAGACATCATCAGTGCACCAGTTGATTACATCGGTATCAATTACTACACACGCAATGTCGCTCGCTTCAACGAGAACGGCGACATTGAATCAGTAAAACAGACTGACGCTGAACACACTTACATTGGCTGGGAAATCAATCCACAAGGCCTTACCGATTTATTGGTAAGACTGGACGCTCGTTACGAAAATATGCCGCCTATCTACATTACAGAGAACGGTGCAGCAGGTAACGACGAGCGTGTTAACGGACAAGTGATGGATGACCAACGTGTTCGTTACTTCCAAGGCCACATCGAAGCTGTTCACAATGCAGTTGAAGCCGGTGTGAAAGTGGATGGTTACTTCGCTTGGAGCCTGATGGATAACTTTGAGTGGGCCTTCGGCTACTGCCAACGTTTTGGCATCGTCCATGTTGATTACACCACCCAAGAAAGAACACTGAAACAGAGCGCAATTGCGTACCGAAACATGCTTCAAGAGCGCGCTGAGGAGAACAGATAATGGCTAAAGTAGAATTTAAGAACATCAAAAAATCATTCGGTGATGTTGAGGTTGTAAAAGAGTTTGATTTTACGGTTGAAGACGGTGAGTTCGTGGTTTTCCTTGGCCCATCTGGCTGTGGTAAGTCGACTACACTACGTATGCTTGCTGGCCTAGAGAGCATCAGCTCTGGTGACATCGTGGTTGGTGGCAAAGTGATGAATAAGGTCGATGCTAAAGACCGCGACTTAGCGATGGTATTCCAAAGCTACGCACTGTACCCACACATGACTGTGTACGAGAACATCGCTTTCGCTCTAAAACTTAAGGGCATGCCGAAAGCAGAAATCGACGTAGAAGTGCTAAAAGCGGCGAAAATGCTGGAGCTTGATCCTCTACTGAACCGTAAGCCAAAAGAGCTTTCTGGTGGTCAGCGTCAGCGTGTGGCAATGGGCCGAGCGATGGTTCGTACACCGAAAGTGTTCTTGTTTGATGAGCCGCTATCTAACCTAGATGCCAAACTGCGTGGTGTGATGCGTGAAGAGATCAAACACCTACACCGTGAACTTAAAACCACCACGATCTACGTAACGCACGATCAGATCGAAGCGATGACGTTGGCGGACAGAATCGTGATCCTGAAAGACGGTTATGTGGCTCAAGTGGGTACACCAACCGAGGTGTTCCAACGCCCTGCAAACAAGTTTGTCGCGCAATTCATTGGTAACCCGTCAATGAACATGTTGGAAGCGAAACTGATTGAAAAAGAAGGCGAATACTTCGTTGAACTTGGCGATGTTCACATTCCACTGCCGGAGCGTTTTAAGTCTCTGGCCTCTAAAAACCTAGCGCTGCATTTTGGTGTTCGTCCAACAGACATCCACCTACGTGCAGAGCAAGTGGACCACGACCGTGTGCTGCCATTCCCTGTGAAAATCAAAGACAAGGAACTGTTGGGCGCGAGCATTCTTCTGAAAACAGAAATCGGCGGCCAACCGCTGATGATTGAAACCCAAGCTGCTGAGGTAGATGTGAAAGAGCTGACTCTTTACTTGGATTTGGATGCTTTCCACCTGTTTGACGCACTGAGTGAGAACTCGCTAGCGAGCTAGCCAGTTAATTTAAATCAGCCAGTGATCTGACACCAACCAACTTACGACAAATTGTTTTGGCTCCTCCTGATTTGGGAGGGGCTAGGGATAGTGATGATGAAATTCGGATATTTTGACGATAAAAACAAAGAATACGTAGCAACCACACCATGCACACCGATCAAATGGTGTAACTATGTGGGCACATTAGATTTCGGTGGCATTGTCGATAGCAACGGCGGCGTGCTGTTGTGTAAGGGCGACCCGGCACTCAACCGTATCACCAAGTACATTGCTCAACTACCAAACTCAGATTTCAAAGGCTCGACCATGTACCTCAAGGTGCGCGATGAAGCGGGCAACGTAGAGGTGTTCTCACCTTTCTATACACCAACCTTGAAGCCGCTGGATAAGTTTGAAAACCATACAGGCCTGTCTTACACCACCATCATTGCAGAAGCGTTTGGTGTGCGTTGTGAAGCGACCTTCTTCGTACCAAAAGCTGACCAAGTATTGCTGCAAGACATCAAGGTCACCAACATTTCAGACAAAGCGCTGCACGTTGATGTAGTGCCAGTCTACGAATTCACACACTTCGATGCACTTAAGCAGTTACTGAATGCCGATTGGGTACCACAAACCATGACGCTGAAAGCGCACCAGCAAGAGTCGGGTCACACCGTGCTTGAGCAGTATGCCTTCATGAAGCGCGACTACGCGGTAAACCTGATGACCGCAGATCGCCCTGCGACTTCATTCGACGGTGATCGCCAGTCATTCCTAGGTCAGTTTGGCTATGGTACATGGGCTGCGCCGCAAGCGATAGAAAACGACGAGCTTGGCAACACCGAGTGTTTGCGCGGCGATAACATTGGTGCACTTAACCTACGTCTGGGTTGGTTATCTCCAGAGCAGACAGAACGTACGGTCGTACAGATCGCACAAGAAGAGAGCCTAGAAGCTGGATTGCCTTTGTTAGCTAAATACCGTGACCATCAAGTGGTCGATTCGGCTTTCGTTGAGCTGGCTGAACACTGGGACTCTTACCTACAAGCAGTTCAGGTCGAAACGCCAGACCCAGCAATGAACTCAATGCTTAATGTCCACAACCCGCGTCAGTGTCACACTACCAAAAACTGGTCTCGTTACTTGTCTCTTTATCAGCTTGGCTATGGCGCTCGTGGTATCGGTTTCCGTGACTCTTCGCAAGATACGTTGGGCGTGATTACTCACATGCCAGAAGAGGCGCGAGAGTTCATTGAGCGTCTGCTGTCTGTGCAAAACACTAATGGTTCTGCGATGCACCAGTTCTTCCCGTCAACGATGGAAGCGAACGCGGGTGACTCGCGTGAAGAAGAAGATCGCCCGGATTACTACGGTGACGATCATCTGTGGATCATCTACGCAGTCACTCAATATGTGAAAGAAACGGGCAATGCAGATTTCTTGAATAAAGAGATTCCGTTCTATCAAAAAGATAAAGCGGGTAACCCTGTGGAAACAGGCACCGTGTGGGATCACCTGTGCCGTGCAATTGAATTTACGTACACCAATACGGGTGAGCACGGCCTACCGTTATTAGGTTTTGCTGACTGGAATGATACGGTGAACCTGCCAACGGGTGCTGAGTCGATGATGGTAGCCAACATGTACGGCAAAGCCCTGCTCGATATGCTGGACCTTTGTGAGTTGCGTGGTGAAGCGCAGCTAACAACCAAGTTTAAAGATCAGTACCAACAGATGCAGAGCACAGTCAATGAGTGCGGTTGGGATGGCGAATGGTTTGTGCGTTACTTTGATGAGCAAGGCCTGCCGATTGGTTCTCACAGGAATGAGCAAGGGCAGATCTACACTAACGGTCAAAGTTGGCCTGTGATTTCTGGTTTCGCAACACAAGAGCGTGCTACACAAGCGCTAGACTCGGTTTACAACAAGCTGAACACGACCAATGGTATCAAGCTTTCAACTCCTGGTTACAATGGCTTTGATCCGCAACTTGGTGGCGTTTCGACATACCCACCGGGTGCGAAAGAGAACGGCGGTATATTCCTGCATTCAAACCCATGGGTGATGATAGCGGAAGCGAAAATGGGCAACGGCGAGCGTGCTTATGAGTACTACCGTCAAATTAATCCGGCTTCGAAGAACGACGATATTGATACCTTCGAATCGGAGCCATACTGCTACCCGCAAAACATCTTGGGTGACGAACATAAACAGTTCGGCCTAGGTCGTAATGCATGGCTGTCGGGTACTTCATCTTGGACATACGTTGCGGGTACGCAATGGATTCTGGGTGTTCGCCCTGAAGTGGATGGCTTGCTGGTGGACCCTTGTATTCCGGCTGAGTGGCCTGAGTTTAAAGTCCGTCGTCAGTTCCGCGGTGCAACATACAACATTCATGTCACGAACCCGAATAACGTGTGTAAGGGCGTGGTTGAGATGAAGGTTAATGGTGACCTGATTTCAGGTAACAAAGCACCGGTATTTACATCGGGTGAGCACACGGTAGAAGTGGTTTTAGGTTAACAAAGAGAAGGGCGCTTTATGCGCCCTTTATTGCTCTTTCGTTTAGTTTCTTTCGTTTGTTTTTTACGTTGTAGTTTTTCGTTAGCAATGCGTTCTCTGGGGGGGCTGGTGTCGCGTTCAGCTGTTGCTTTAGTTCGGTTATTTGGGTTGATAGGTGGCTTGGCATTGCCAAGTGAAGGTTTGAGATTGGTTCGGGCTCAGCGTCAGTAAGCCAATCTGGTTATTGAAAGCATCGGCAGGGCAAGTCATTGGTTCTATTGCAATACTTTGCTCACTCGTTGGGGTGTACAGCTGAACAAATGGGTAGCTCGCATCTTGTTGATAGTGAATCGCGGCAGATGAATCTGAGCGTGTGAAAGTCAGCTGGTTGGTTATCTTCGAATCAAATTCAAAGCAGTGGTTTAGGCTTTGATTGGTCAGGGAATCATCCAAAGACAAACGGTCAAAAGCCTGTTTTTCACCATTAGGCAGGTCGTTATCGTGTATGACCTCAGCACAAGGTGACATGGTAAGCCCACACTGTTTCAAGTCAGTGCCAAGCGAGAAATAAGGATGCCAAGCATCACCGTATGGGAAGGCGAAATCACCACAATTAGAGGCAGTTGTCGAGCAAGAGAGCTTGCCTGTGATGTCGATAGTGAAGGTGACTTCAAGGTTAAAAGCGAACGGGAAAGCAGGGTGCAAAGATGACGTTTGATACTGCAGCGTCACACTGGCGGACTCTTCATTGGCTTGGCTGTTTGTGATTGAAAAAGGTTGGTTGTAGAGCAGGCCATGTACGGCGTGATCAGACCAAGGAAAGTTAGCCGGGAGTTGATGGTTTTGGTTATCGAAACTGTAACGACCTAAGTTTAAACGGTTTGGAAAAGGGAATAATTTAGCACTGCGGGAAAAGAACGGATGTTGGTTGATCAGTTCATCATAATTCTGATAACCACAAATAAAAGAGAAGGGGCTGTTATTTACAATATATTTATTTATAACAGCACCAAATCCATTGATTATTTGAAGTTCTATACCATGCTGGTGGTTTATTAATGTGACAGAGTCAATATTTCCAAATTTTTCATTTATAATTTTAAACATGTTGATGTCTCCATTTTGTAAAGATATTAACAAGAAGAAAAAAATATTCAATGGCGGTTTTAAAATGAATAATAAAATTCCATATACAAGCTATTCAGGAAATTCAAAACACCTGAGTAAAAAAGGTGATGCAGTTGAATTTATTCAACCTTGGTACACGCCAATTTCTACAACACCAGAAAATACTGGTATGGCTGTGGGCGGTATTGGCAATACATTTACACTGACGCCAAATGGCAACACGCCGAACTTCAGTTTTATTCCAGGAATATTTGTTGATTGTTCAGAGCAAGTTGTTAATTTTAATGATTTTTATGCTTCGGTTATGGATGTGCCGACCATTGATACCCTTCAGGTGCTTAACGAACAAGAGCTTAGTGTTCACCTGAATTTCTACCCGGCATTATTCGATGGCAAGAAAATAGATAATAGTTCGAATGCGATTAACCTCATTCGTAACGCATTAAAAAATGGCAACTTCTATAAAGAAAATAGAGAGAGCTTTATAAAGTGGAATGTTGAATTTTCTAATAAGACTCAATTATTAATTGAATCAGATTCATCGTCGATTGTTTGTCAATTATATGTAGCCTTAGATTTCTTTAATGGTTTATTAATAAATGGTGCAACGAGACAGCTATCACTAACTGCGGGAAATAATGGTGATATAGAAAATGTTAATGGTAGCGATATAGAATATAAGGCTTTATATCCATTAGCTGAATATCAATATAATAGTTTTGATGATATTAAAATAAAGCGTAAGGTCGTCTCACCGATCGTTAAAGACGATAAACGCCTCTGTTCTTTACCGATGCACTGGAACCACTTCCAGTTCACCAACGAATCACAGCAAACTCGCGTGATTACGCTTGCTCAACCTCTGCAAAATTTGATTGGTTCAACCTATCGAAAAGGTCGCGATGGGATTCAAGATTCGGCGTGTACCTTATCTCAAAACCCGATAGCTCAGCAGCATCAAGCGGTGAAGGTAAACGGTGAAAGCCACGGTTTTAGCGGTGTTCAGCTCACTAGCCAGTCCCCTTATCAAAGTGATATTGAGGGTGAGGTGGTGTTTGGTGTCCAAACGGATAACCACTTACTAGAGTCTGGCAAGGTATCGGTGTCTGTTAAGCCGACGCTTTATACTTCGAAAGTGACCCAGCAAACAGAGTTCGCACTGAAAACAGGCCGTACTAACGCCGAATTCCAAACTGGGATCTACACTGGACGCGAAGCATTGAGTGCATTGGTTGTGGTTCAGGTTGAACTGGAGCCGGGCGAATCCGTTGACCTGCGTTTCGCACAGGTGATGGCACACAGTAAAGTTATGCTCAATGGTTGGCACTCAGACAAGGCTTACACTCAATTCTACCCGCAAGCAAAGCCTGCCTTACCCATGTTAGAGGATGTTCTGCCAAAGCTTGAGAGCATTGAACAGCAGATCGTGAAGCAACAAACGGCTTTCCTCGAACAGGCTCAAAGCAAGATTTCAAAACCTGAATCGGCACTTCGCTATGCGACGATGGCGATGAACTCACTATCATTCTTAGCCGAATCCACAGTGTGGGATAAAGAAGATAAGTTCTTGGTGAAAGAGTGTGTCGATTACCCATTCTTTAACTCTCTGGATGTGTATTTCTACGGCTCGTTTTCACTGCTTTATTTACTGCCGGAGCTTGATGGCTGTGTGATGAAAGAGTTCTCAAAAGCCATCTTGGCCGAAGACTTCACTCAACGCCGTTACTGGGAATACGAAGCGACACCGAATGCTGAGCTTATCGATGAAAAGTACCAAGGTGTGCGTGCTATTCGAGGTGCGGTTATTCACGATTTAGGTAGCCCGTTCGACATCCAGCCTGACGCGTATAGCTGGCACAATGTTAAAGAGTGGAAGGACTTAGCACCAAAATACATTCTGATGGTGTACCGTCACTATCAAAACACACAAGATATTTCTGTAGTTAAAGAGTGCTGGCAGGCTGTGACTGAGAGCATCGATTTCTTATCGAACTTGATCGCTGAGGGCGATGATTTACCGCTAACCCGAGGCACAGACGACACCTTCGATAACCTCGCTTCTCATGGTATCTCAATTTACTGCGCTAGCTTGTGGGTTGCTGGTCTTCAAGCCGCGAGTGAACTTGCACAATTGATGGGTGAAAACGATCTAGGTGCGGGTTATCTAACACGTTCTAAAAAGGCATTAGCGACGGTTGAACAAAGCTTGTGGGATGAGAAAGAAGGCTACTACCACTTTTTCGTGACGCCAGTTCAAGCCAAGCATCTAACGGGCGAAGGCTACCAAGCTCTGGAAACCTTAGGCCTGACTTTGACGGGCGATTCGATTACTGACAAGAATAAGCTCAATGCTTATCTCAATGAGACCGACATCTCCATCAACATCAGTAAGGTATCTCAAAGAGTCTCTAAGAAACGCTTGCTGAGTGAGACCGCGCCTCAAGCCTTTACGCAAGAATATCTAGAATTAGTACCAGATTCAGACAACAGCTTTGGTGATGCCTTGCTTGCCGACAGTTATCTGAAGTTGATTGGCTTAGAGGGTATTTTCCCGCAAGAGCGTATTCAACGCGCATTGGACTATGTTTGTAAACATAACTTTGAGATCAACAGCCCTAAGCTGGGTGTGGCGAACATGACATTGGCAGACGGCTCACCACATGAGGCTTTTCAGGCCCAAGATGTGTGGATTGGTGTGCAATTTAGTGTCGCAACTGCGTTGAGCCTAGCGGGTAAATCGCAGCAAGCAGAAACATTGATGGATACCGTGTATACCGCGCTGTATGACTATTCAAAAATTCCATTTTCCGCACCTGAAGGGTTCAATTGTTCAGTCTCATTTGATGAGAAAGATCTTTCAGAGTCTTTTAATTTGTCACAAAATGATGCAAAAAAGTGGCTTACTGCACTTAAATTGCAAAAGTGTGTGCTGTCTGACGGACGAGTTAATCCTGAGCTGACTAAAGACAGTGATAAATTTGTTAGTATGCTGCAAGGCGAAATTTCCGCAGAGCAAGCCATGGTTCTTCATAAATGGCTATTGAGCACAGGGTTGAAATATACCGCTGGTCGTTACTTCAGACCGGGGATGATCTTCGCCTACATGTATTAACTTAATGACACGAATTTCAACGAAAGCAGTGGTATGCAGGTTGAAATGGATGGGGAGCTCTAGGGCTCCCCAAATGTCACTGGATTAGGGTATCGAGATGCGCACGAAAACTAAAAAAACCACCGTATACGATGTAGCTAGGCTCGCCGGCGTTTCCCCAAGCACGGTTTCTCGTTTTCTTAATCGAACCACTTATGTGTCGGATGATAAAAGCCAGAACATCGAGCAGGCCATCAAAGACACTGGCTACAAGCCCAACTTTCAAATGCAGGAGAACATCAATCGCCGTTCACTCACGATAGGCGTATTGGTGCAACACCCTGATAGCCCTTATACCAGTCGTATCCTCAACGACATGGAGAAAACCCTGATAGCTCAAGGCTATTCGTTAGTCATAGCAACGGGGCATTGGCAGAAAAAACTCGAGATACATGCTTTGGAGTATCTAGCTAAGAGCAATGTCGATGGCATGATCATCGTAACGGGCAGCATCACCAAAGAGGATATTGCTAAGTACGCACAAGACATCCCGATTGTCGCAGTCGGTTATGACTTTGCTGAAGACAACGTTCGTTCAATCAACATCGATAATGTGCTAGGCGGTTACATGGCGACGCTTCACTTATTGCAACAAGGGCATGTGAACATTGCTCATATTAAAGGACTTTCGAGCCAACCTGACGCGGGTAATCGTTTTGAAGGCTATAAAAAAGCGCTGCAAGAGGCGGGTATCAAGGTGATGCCAAAGCTCGTCAAGCAAGGGGATTTTAGTAGTGAGTCTGGCTATGAGAAAACTGTTGAATTGATTGAGTCGAAGATTCACTTTTCTGCTCTGTTCGCGGCCAATGACCAAACGGCTTACGGCGCGATTAAGGCGTTGCATGACCACGGTTACAAGGTGCCAGAAGATGTATCCGTGATTGGCTTTGATGACTTGCCAACGTCGAAGTATTTCACGCCAGCATTAACGACCTTGAGACAGCCGATTGAAGAGATTGGAGAGGTGTGTGCGCAGTCTATTTTGAATTTACTTTCAGGCGAGAGACATGAAGCGCGATTACCACCGATTGATTTAATCGTCAGAGAGTCAACCAAGTCTCTATATCGCTAAGCTCAAACTTTTTCGTCGAGAGACTGAAAATTATTATCTTTCAGAAACGAAAAATGTCGCATCCATGCGACATTTCTCTTTTGGCGGCCAAACCAGTTTTGCTATATCCATTCTAGAGTGCAATCCATTAGATGCTTTTTCAGAATGTACTTATAAGACGCTGTTAATCTTGATTAGTTCCCTCTATGCGGCATTTTTTTCCGATTTATTTTCTAAGTCGAATGACGCCGCGATGAGTTTCTTGGTGTAGTCGTTTTTCGGCGCATTGAAAATCTCTTCTGCCGCGCCTTCTTCCATCACTTCACCCTTCTGCATCACTAACACACGATCAGAAAGTGCTTTGACTACCGAAAGGTCGTGGCTGATGAACAGGAAGCCGATATTGTGCTTGGCTTGAATGTCTTTCAGCAGGTCAATCACGGTCAGTTGCACTGAGCGGTCGAGTGCCGACGTCGGTTCATCCAACAGAATGAAAGATGGCTCAAGGATCAACGCACGAGCAATCGCGATACGCTGTCTTTGTCCGCCAGAGAATTCGTGCGGGTAGCGGTTAATTGAGTTTGGTTCTAAGCGGACCTCAATCAGTGCTTTGCGCGCTCTTTCTAAACGTTCTTGTTTTGATAAGTGAGGTTGATGCACCGTTAAGCCTTCGGTGATGATCTCCCCAACCGTCATACGTGGTGATAAAGAACCATAAGGGTCTTGGAACACCATTTGAACATCTTTCTTAAGCTTGTGGCGCTCTTTATCGGTCAATAAGCTGACGTCTTGGCCTTTGTAGACAATACGCCCACTACTTGGCAGCAAGCCGATCAAAGCTCGTCCAAGGGTCGATTTACCGGAACCAGACTCGCCCACAATGCCCAAGGTTTCGCCCTGTTTCAGTTTCAACGAAATGCCTTTAACCGCTTCGAAATACTGGTTCTTACTTTGGATAAAGTGAGATTTGATCAAGAACTTCACGCGAATATCTTCTGCACAAAGCAGTTCAGGAGCGGATGCCTCAACTGGAACCTTCGCGCCTTTCGGAATCGAGTTAATCAGCATGCGTGTGTAATCGTGCTTAGGGCTATCGAATAGCTCTTGAGTAAGCCCTTCTTCGACTAATTCACCTTTACACATCACCAGTACGCGGTCAGCAAAGTGCTTCACCACACCTAAATCGTGGGTGATGAATAGAATCGCCATGCCCATTTTGCCTTGTATCTCTTTGATAAGAGAGAGCACTTCAGCTTGAACGGTTACGTCTAGCGCCGTGGTAGGTTCGTCTGCAATCAGAATATCTGGTTCATTGATCAGAGCCATCGCAATCATGATTCGTTGTAGCTGACCGCCAGAAAACTCATGTGGGTATTTGGTGTAAGCCTGATCTGGCATAGGTAAATGCACAAGGTTGAACAGCTCTAATACGCGCTGTTTTGCTTTTGATTTCGATACCTTACGGTGACACATAATGGCTTCCGCCACTTGAGTACCGACACGCAGGTATGGATTCAAAGAGGTCATTGGCTCCTGAAAGATCATGCCGATTCTATCGCCACGAATTGACTGCATTTCTCGCTCAGTTTTGCCAAGAATCGATTGACCTTCAAACTCGATGTCTGATTGCTCATCGATAATCGCGTTATCAGGCAGCAAACGCATCAGCGCGTTGGAAGAGACGGATTTACCTGAACCTGATTCACCAACAATGGCCAAGGTTTCGCTTGAGTTAAGGGTAAAGTTAACCTTTTTTACCGCATCAATGATTCCATCATTGGTTTTGAAACTTACGGAGAGGTTATTAACTTTAAGAATGGCCCGGTCCGACATGATATATCCTTATCAATTTAAGACATTAGGTGAAGATTGAACTTCTGACGTTGTTTTTAGTTGCCCAAAATGGTGATGAGCACGTTGAATTTGTTCTAGTTCGAGCATCCAATGTGAACTGCGCTGAGCACTGCAAAAAGCGATTAGGTGGTTGAGCAGGTCTTCACTCTGCTTTTCCAATAGCCCATAGGTGCGTTGAATCAGTTCGGTGCTTTCAAGCGAGATAAATTGCATCAGAGCATAAGACTGGTTCAAGGTATCAAAGGCTTGTTGATGCTGTCCTAAACGGTTGAGAATCTCTGATTGAGCAACGCTTGCGTCTCTTAAACCTGCAAGTAGGCAAGCAAACTGGCAGGGTTTAATATCGCTTTGGTATGCCGCATCTTGGATGTGATGTGGGAGAGAATTGAGAACATCACCGTAAAGGCGTTGTGCTTCTGGCCAGTGACCTTGCTCCATTAACTGTTCAGCTTTTAGGTAGTGCATCCAGCATCGTTCAATTTCCATGTCCACATCCTCAATTTACAATATCTGAAAATGTTAATGATATTTATTATCAATTGCAAATTAAAATCATTCACATGTTAAGTTGGTGAATTAAAACCCTCGACATTCGTAAAAATGCACTAAATTGTGTGTTATTTGTGCAGTTGAACAGCTGTGTAGCGTAAGTCACTAAATTTATAGGAAATTACATCTACACTGATTTTATCTACACCCAAGTAATGAAGGACTAAGGAGGCGGCGATGGCGATTCAAAGACTCAATACAGAACAGCTGTATCAGGTAGCAGAACTCGAGAAGTTACCATGCAAGTCGACCAAAGAACTGGCTCCAATTGACGAGATCGTCGGGCAAGAACGCGCTCAAAAGGCCGTTGAGTTCGCGATGTCAATCAAGGAAAAGGGTTACAACATTTATGCGATAGGGCGAAACGGTCTGGGTAAACGCACCATGATCTTGCGCTATCTAAACCGACACCCTCAAGAAGTTCAGGAGCTTTTTGACTGGTGTTATATCGCAAACTTTGAAGATATTCGTACACCTAAGGTACTCAAGTTACCAAGAGGTGTCGGCAGCAGCTTAAAGCAAGATATTGAAAAGCTGATGCGTAAATTGCTGAAAGGTATGCCTCTTGCGTTTGATAACGAGATGTACTTTAGCCGTGCTGATAGGCTGAAAAACCAGTTAGCAGCCAAGCAACAAGCCGCGCTAGAAAGCATTAGCCGAGAAGCGAAAGAGAAAGGCATCAACCTGACGATCACCACTCAGGGTGATTACCAGTTTGTGGCGATGAATGGCGATGATCTTCATACCGAAGAGAGCTTCGATCTTCTTTCAGAAGAAGAACAAGACCAGTTCGATAAAACCATTGATGCCTTAGAAGTTGGCCTGCGCACTATTTCTCGTGAGTTGACTGAGCTGGAAGAGACTTACACTGAGAAAATCCAAAAGCTGAATGATGATACGGCGCGCGATGTGATCACTCACTTTATCAAGCAGTTGAAGCAGGATTACAGCCAATATCCAGACATCAAGAAGTACCTCACAGCGCTGCGTAAAGATATTGTCGATAACGCCGATATTTTCTTAGAAGAGAGCACTGAGCAGGCCGAAGTGGCGACTGCTTCCTTGGATAAGAAAATGCCACGTCGTTACAAGGTCAACGTGATTGTGAGCCAAAAGGAAGACACTTTGCCAATCGTGGTGGAAGAGAATCCGAATTATCACTCTCTGTTTGGCTATGTAGAAACGGCGACGTTCAAAGGCACCGTATTTACAGATTTCTCACTGATTCGCGCAGGCAGCTTACACCGAGCTAACGGTGGCGTATTGCTGATGGATGCGGTGAAAGTTCTTGAACAGCCTTACGTTTGGGAAGGCTTGAAGCGTGCGCTTCGTTCGCGTCAATTGAGCTTCACTTCATTAGAAAAAGAAGTGACGTTAACGGGTGCGGTCTCGCTTGATCCCGAGCCTATCCCACTAGACGTTAAGATCATCCTATTTGGTGATTATCGTACCTACCAACTGCTGCAACATTACGATGCGGAGTTTGGTGAACTGTTCCGTGTGACGGCCGATTTTGAAGATGAGATGAAGCGTACACCCGATTCAGAAATGCATTACGCACGATTCATTTCGAGCATCGTGCATGACAACAACATGCTGCATTGTGACCGCAAAGCGATTGCGCGCATCATTGAGCACAGCTCTCGTCAGGCGGGTGACCAAGGCAAGTTGTCTCTGCACTCGGCGCATATTGCCAATCTGCTTCGTGAATCTAACTACGTGGCGAGAGGTTCTAAATCGAACCTGATTCGTGCAACGCACGTAGACCAAGCACTGTCTAACCAACAGATGCGTGTCGGACGATTGCAAGATAGCGTAATGGAAACCTTCACTAATGGCACAACACTTATCCATGTGGACGGTCAGGCTGTTGGTCAAGTGAATGCGCTTTCTGTACTCAGCACGACCGATCATATGTTTGGCGCGCCAAACCGAATCACGGCAACCACCGCTTATGGTGATGGTGAAGTTATTGATATTGAAAGAAACGTAGACTTAGGTGGCAGTATTCACTCCAAAGGGGTGATGATCTTGTCGGCTTACCTTTCTTCCGTGTTTGGTAAGACAGCCAAAGTGCCGCTCACTACCAATATCACCTTCGAGCAATCGTATGGTGGCGTGGATGGTGACAGTGCGAGTATGGCCGAGTTCTGTGCGGTGGTGTCTGCGTTTTCTAAGCAGCCAAACCGTCAAGATATCGCGATTACTGGCTCGATGAACCAGTTCGGTGAATCTCAACCTATTGGTGGTGTGAACGAGAAAATTGAAGGTTTCTTTGATGTGTGTGAAATCAAAGGGCGTTCTAATGAACAAGGGGTGATCATCCCACGTTCGAATGTTCACAACCTGATGCTGCGTAGCGATATCGTTAAAGCGGTTGAAAAGGGCGAGTTCAATATCTGGGCGATTGACCATGTGACCGAAGCGATTGAGTTGTTCACGGGTAAAGCCGCTGGTGAACCGAGTGATGAGGGTAGCTACCCAATCGATACTATCTTTGGTATCGCTCAGGCTAAACTCAACGCGCTGCGTAAGTAGCTTAACGCTTTAAGTAAATTAGCTAAATAACCGTTAACCATAAAACGAAACAGCCATCGATATTATCGATGGCTGTTTTTTTGATTCCTACAATCTCTAGCGCTTAAGCATTTCGTAAACGAAGCTTGGTGCCATCGAACTTGAGCTTACCCAATAAGTTTTTAGCGTTAGCACGACCAATATCATCAAATTCGACACCATAGCGCGCGTAGTGCGTAGATTTCTGAAGATTACACACAATTCCTCTCAGTGGTGGAATCAACGGGCCGTTGTAGTTCTCAGGCGTGATTTCGATAGAGACTCTATCGGCAACCTGGATCGAACGAGCGGTCGGTGAGGTCACAAAGCGACAGCCACTTTTTGATAGGTCTCTAATCTCGCAGTTCATGCGTTGATCATCAAAGATCACTCGAGAGCTTAGGTTCACTTCATAACGTGTCTCTTTACGCAGCTGAGTCACTTGCATCGTACTGGGTGTTGAAAGCACGATGATAGGGAAGGGTTCGCCGATGGTATGATGAATCTGGCATCTAAAGTGGATAAGTGCGCCTTCACCTCTTAAAGAGTAAGCACGAGCGGTCATCCAAAAGCCTTCTTGGAAGAAAAAGCGTAGATCATCGCTCGATACTTCCGGCACCTCAATTACAATACAGTTATCACTGTGAGTACCGATAAATTTGGTAGTGGCAAGAAACTTGGTGCCAACAGGAGTCGAGACGTTTAGCGTCAACTCACTGCCGTGCTCAATCATGGCCAGCGCATCGGTACTGTTAATCGTAGAAATGGTGCGGTTACGAGGATCTTGAAGTGCCTGATTATGCTCCAAAGGCTTCTTCAGTGGTGCGTTCATTATTTGTTCTCCATGCGCCAACATGCGTCTGTTAGATATATTGATAACTTGCTAACAAGGGGTTATTACGTGCTAGATTTAGTAGGCGTACTTTGCATGATTTATAGAGTGCTTTTATTTGTCGCTGATTTTATGTAAATTCGCGAACTCTAAAAATATTTGCTTTGTTTGTAAGTACTTAGTTTTATTTATATGCACTTGCGTTAGTCTATTACAAGGAACTCATACTTCAAACTTTAATTGTTTGTCGTATCAATTATTTGCAGGAGTTGAGAATGAAGGCAGTAAAATGGGTTCAAGAAGAGAACCAGATCACAGTTGAGTTAGAACCGAACCAATTTGCGGTTGTTAAGTATCAGAAGGAAGGCGATGTATTGCACATTACCTCTACGCGTATTCCTGATGAACTGCAAGGCAAAGGCTTTGGCAAGGTGATGATGGAGTCGGTTTTGCCTGAAATTGAACAGGCGGGCTTCAAAATTGTGCCAGTGTGTAGCTACGTGGTGCACTACATGAATAGGCAAAAACAGTGGTCACATCTTCTCTCCGATAAAGCACAGTAACGAGTTATATGTCTCAATCAATACCCTCAAACAACCTTGCTCAACCACAAGCGAGTTCAAGTCAAAACCAACCTGAACTTTATCAAAATGAGCTTTATCAAAAAATAGCGACCTCACTGGGTTGCCAGCAAGGGTTTGATGTTCAAGTTATTCAACGTTTGTGGGGCGGTTACGGCGAGTTAGTTCGCTTGGTCTTTGCTAACGATAACAGCGCTTCGATGAACAGCGTCATCGTTAAACATGTCGCGTTGCCAGATAAAGCGGAACACCCTAAAGGTTGGAATACTAAGCTCTCTCACCAGCGCAAAGTGCATTCTTACCAAGTGGAAACGGCATGGTATCAATCGTTCACTCAACAGTGGGACGAGTGTTGTCCTGTCCCTATAGGGCTGCACTGTGAAATAGCAGAGAACGAGTGGCTTATCGTGATGCAAGACCTTGCGGATATCGGCTTCCCGTTAACTTCTCAGTTCGATGTACTCGCCGCTTCTGATGAGTCGGTTGTAAAAGGTACTCAACCTCGTTATACATTTGTCGAGATTAAACAGCGTAATGCTTGCCTAAAATGGCTCGCTCACTTTCACGCAAAGCACATCCATATCGATCAAGAACAGTCGGTATCATTGTGGCAAGTCGGCACATACTGGCACCTAGACACTCGCCCCGATGAGTTGAATGCTTTGGCAGATGTCCCACTGAAGAATCAAGCACAAAACATCGACCGTCTACTCAGAGAGTGCCCATATCAAACCTTGGTGCATGGTGACGCTAAGTTACCCAATTTCTGTTTTGATTCAGAAAGCAAAAACGCCGCTGCCGTCGATTTTCAATATGTTGGAAACGGGTGTGCGATGAAAGACGTGGCTTTGTTCATGAGCAGTGCGATTAGGCCGCAAGATTGTGCAGAGCTTGAATCACAGGTGTTAGATACTTACTTCCAACACCTGAAAGAAGCATTGGCACACTACCAACCACAGCTTTCCTTCGATGATGTCGAACAAGCATGGCGACCAATGTTTTACGTGGCGTGGGCTGATTTCCAACGTTTTGTCAAAGGTTGGAGCCCAGAGCATTGGAAGATCAATCCTTATACTGAACAGCTGACTCAAGCGGTGGTTCAGCAGTTGGAAATGTCGAAGTAAGCTTCTTCAGTCAGCAAACCAAATCAAAAAACGCCCAGTCGATGATTGGGCGTTTTTGTTTGTTTAGGGGGTGCTTAATTCGCTAGGCTGGTTGGCTCTGTTGTGCGAGTCGCAGCAAGCTGATTGGCAAGTTTAAGCTTGTTATTGAAACCCTCTTTATCAATATCTCCCATCACACGCGCAGGCTCTATTTCACCGCTATCGGGCGAGTAAAAGAAAATAGCTGGTGGACCGAACACATTTTTTTCGTTAAGCCATGCCATTTGTTCTGGTGAGCTTTCGGTCACATCAAGTTTTATTGTCTTCCACTCTTTCAGTTTTGGGCTGATTTGTTGGTCATTGAACACATTCGTTTCAATTACTTTGCAAGAGACACACCAATCCGCATAAAGGTCGACCAGTACTTTCTGTTTAGCGTTTGCAGCGTTTTGTATCTGTTGTTCTAGCTGAACAATCGAGTCTGTTTTCTCAAAGGGAGTAGCCGCAATAGGTTGGGCAGATTCTCGGTTTGCAAGCGGGTTAAGCGGATCGGTGTTCCCTAGGAAATAACCGACAAACAGAATCAAACCGTAGCTCAATGGAAGAAGAGCAGAGAACTTGCGAGTGCGTGCCCAACCCGGTTGTGCTGCTTCTAACGCACCGAAGTGTACACCAGTCCCAATAGCAAGTAGCGCCCACAAGATCATGATGATCGACGGAGCAACAAAACGACTCAACAATACGATAGCGACCGCCAATAGCAGTACGCCAAACACTTGTTTTACGGACACCATCCACGCGCCACTTCTTAATAACAGGCGTCCACCACTCGCTCCAATCGCGATAAGTGGAACGCCCATACCTAGTGCCATAACGAACAAAGTCGCCCCGCCAAACATCCAATCTTGAGTCGTTGAAACATACAGCAGTGCACCTGCTAATGGAGCACTGACGCAAGGTGACACAACCAATGCTGATACTGCGCCCATAGCGAACACGCTGGCGATCTTACCTCCGCCCAGCTTGTCTGAGCCGCTGTTGAGTTTTTGCTGCAGTGCGGCTGGTAGTTGAAGTTCATAGAAGCCGAACATGGCCAATGCAAGCAGAACAAAAACCGCCGCAAAGATACTTAATAACCAAGGCTGTTGCATCGCAGCCTGTAGGTTGACCCCTTTGGCTAATGTGGTAACTAGGATTCCGGTCATCGCATAACTGGTTGCCATCCCCAGAACATAAGAGCTAGAAAGTGCCGCGCCTTTTTTACCTGTCATCGCTTTTTCACCACCGATGATACTGGCTAAAATTGGAATCATCGGCAGTACACATGGCGTGAGGGATAAGCCCAAACCGAGCAAGAAGAACACAAGCAGCGCTTGTAATTTACCGGCTTGGGATAGGAACGAAGATAAGCTATTCGTGTCTTCACTGATCTCACCGAGGGTTTGAACCAGAGAGTTTGATTGCTCCTCGACAAGTGCTTCATCTAAGGTCTCGATCATAGGTAAATCGAGCACTAACTTTTGTGGCAGATAGCAAAGCCCTTTGTCTGCACAGCCTTGGTAACGCACGGTGAGTTTGCCACTTCCGGTGTAAGGTATTGTAACGGTGAGCGGCTCGTGAAAGACAACAACGTTACCAAAGTTAGGATCCTGTTTTTCTTTACCTGGCAGCGAGTATTGAGGCTCTCGTGTCGATAATGATGACTCTTCTTTGAACGAGAATCGAGATTGGTACAGGTAATAACCCTTGTGGGTATCAAAGCTGATTACCGCGCCTTGGTCTGTTGCTTCCCATGTGACAGGGAAGGCTTGTTCAACAGGAAGAAATTCGTTTTCCTGAGCATGCAAAAAGCTGATAAACAATAAAATTAACGTGAGTAGGTAGCTTTTCATGAATGCAAAAACTCCGTGTTTTGGTGAATGTGTAATTGATCGTCGATGTAGATAACAGCGCTGTCTTCAGGCACTGAAATATTGGGGTTCAGTGTGAGAGATGTGCTGAGCACGCCCGCTTCCAATGTGGAAGAAGCAATCGCGGTAACCGATAGAATCTTTTTCTCAACACCTTGCTTCGACAAAATATGAGAGGTGGTCTTGTCGCCAAATTGCATCTGACGTTCGCTATGAGCTGAAGTCGTGAGCGCTGCGTTGGTTAGAGGCACTGCGAAAAATGGTGTCTTGTTGTCTCTTGGGTCCAACACTGCAATGTTAAATGCCGAGCCATCCGGTTTGGTTCCCAACGCATAGATGTCGCCGCCAAAATTCACCAACATCGACGTCGCCCCACGTTGTTTGCCAATCTCTACCGCTTGGTCGACGGCGTACTCTTTGATAACACCGCCAAAATCGAAGCGAGTGCGTGAATCGGGGATGTGTAGCTTTGTCCTTTGTAGAGCTGCAGTCCCTTGTAGATTGTCGGTTCCTTGTAGCTCGACGGCCCCTTCCAGCTCCCATGCTTGCTTACCTAAAGCAGAAGATAGAGCTTGGAAGGCGTGGCTGTGTAGCATCTTTGGCTTTTGTTTTAAAAGATGTTTGATGCTGCCGACCGTAGTATCAAAGGTATCGAATGTCAGTTGGCTTAATCGGTCGAGATGTTGGAATACTTCGGCAGATTCAGAGTCGAGTTCGACATCAGATGACGTTCGTTGATTAATGCATTGTGTTAGCCACGAGTCCTCGCAGTAGAAGTTATATTTGTCTTCTAAACGGCGTGTGTTTTGCTCTATCTCATCGGCGATTTCTTTCGCAGTTGCCCCTGGAAAGTTAGCTAAATCAATCGACAGGATTTGCACTTCACAGGGCACGGTCATCGCATGAAAACGATGTACAAAGGGCAGGTTAGAACTCATAGGTTGCTCCAACCGCCCACCATTGAGCTTCAAAACCGTTGCTCTGCTCGTAATACGCCGCAAGCGCATTCAAGCGTAATTTCTTATGTACCTTAATACTCGCACCCAGTTCATAAGCATTGGCTGTGAAGTTACCTAAGCGAAGGTCAGAAGTGGCATAACCTGTTGAGGCAAAAGAAGGATCTGCACTGCTTGGATCGCGATAAAAATCGGCCGCGTCTTGTGTGTACCAGAAATAGCCCGGTGCTAATGTTAGCCATTCGCTCACACGCCAAGATAATTTGCCGCCTAACTGGTGAGACATCACGCCCCAATCATCCATGAACCATTTGTATCTTGGTCGGATTTTTAGGCTATCGGACAGTGAGTAAAAGGCTTGGAGATTAATACCGCCAGAGAGTCGTGTGTCTGGTCGAGAATCTTGCCCTAAGAACACTTCGTCATCATCGATTTTACCGTCGTCATTGATATCAACTTCACGCAGAACCGTTAAATAGTGATTGCTTAAATAGCCACTGCGGTAACCCGCATAAGCGGTAAAAATGCTATATAAATTAGGCGTGAAGGTTTGTGATAAACCAGCTTCCAAGCTACCAGTGAAAATATCTTCCCAGCTCTGGCTATTGGATGAGCCCAGAGAGTATTTGCCGAACGCTTGAGTCTTATCGAAAAGGGCTGAGCCACCTAAGCTGTACGAACGGTTTTTCGCGCTGTCGGCATAGACTAAACCTTTACCATTGATACCAAGGCTTTCATAATCTTCTTCTTGTGAAGCATTACCACCGAGGGTCCATTCGTTACGTAAGGTGTCGCGATAGGTCGCGCTCAAGCTGATGGATTTTCTGGTGTCTTCAAGTCCTACTTTTTGGATTTCATAACCACTACGGTGAGGATCGTACCCCGCACGAATCACTTCGTTGGTTTTGTCTTGTGCTTGTTGAGTTTTCAAGGCGCGATTGATTTGATCGGCATTGGACGCGGGAGGTGTCGTCGGCCCCCATGCTGGTGAAGCTCCGGAAACACTGTCGTAGCTTATTTCTGCGTTTAATGTCCAATCTAAGCCGATGCTTTTCTCAATCGAAACCATGGTGTCGTTGGCTGATACCCTGTCATCGTATTCCTCATAGCTAAGGTAGTGAACAGAGATATGATCTTCAGCTAATGCCACGTTAGCCACTGCCGCTGCACTGAGCAGCGTAATTGGTAGTTTTTTCATTTTTTTCTTATTTTGTTTTTAAATACTGATTTGTTCGTTGATGGTTCGGTTAGTTACAACCACAGCCACCGCCACCAACACCACTGCCGCCGACGGAACCTTGTTTGTAAGCGAAGACCTTTTCAGAAAAGACGTCGAACTCAGGTACTGGGCCACCGGGTTTCATCTCTTTTTGAGCCAATGTGCCTTTTTCCCAAGGCTTTACTGGTTCAATACCAAGAAACTCATCGACGAAAGCCAGAGCAGAGGGTTCGTTGCTTACTTCTGGTGCTTTCTCTTCGATGACCAGTTGCTTTGCCTTGGGCTTCACCATTTCAATATTTCGTCTGGTTGCACGTTTTGCTTCTGGGTTTGAGTAATCACCGCCACTTGAATAAACAGTGCTGGAGATGATCTCTTCTTCAATGATTGGGCCTTCGCTTGTCCCGCTATCGTTGGCTTGTTGTTCAACGGGCTTTTTGCCTAAACCACTAAGGTCGAGTTCCAGAGCTGCGTTTGCGGTCATTGGAATAGCGAGTAGCCCAATAAGGGTGACTTTGTTTAGCATTACAGTTGCACTCCCATCTTGGTGAGGTCGTCAGTAATGACGTCGCCAATGTGGTTAATGGCACCAAAGCGAATCTTGATAACCTTGCCTTGATAGATGTAGTAAAGCGCAGGCATGCCGATCGGCTTGAACTCGGCAATCAACGCCTGTTCAGGGTCGTTAACAACAGGGAATTCCAGCCCTAGCTGCTTTTGAAACGCCAAGCCAACATCAACATCTTCATCAACATCGACGCCTTTAAATGTGACGCCTGTGCCTTTGAGTTCGGTGTAGAGTTGATTGACTTCCGGTAGCTCTTCACGGCAAGAGACACACCACTCTGCAAAGAAGTCGATAATGGTCAGCTCATCGTTGTTTAGTTGCAGTTTCTCGATAACGTCTGGTGATAAAGAATCGCCTTCTTGATAAGCCAATGCAGGTAAAGAAAGGCACAGCGCCAATAACGCTAAGGCTCGTGTAAACATGTTGTTCTCCATTGTTTTTAATTGTGTTTAAAATTCAGTGTTTCTAATTAAGAAGTGCTAATTAGATGCTTGAGTGAGTTTGATGGTTGCCGAGTATTCAACGGCGAGAATGTCGGAAAAATACTCGTTGAGTTGGACGGTATTCGTGGCACTAAACACACGTGATGGATTCCCTGCGCAACGCTCGAATTGGGCGATTCGAGACGAGCTGACGCCATAGCCGATGAAGTTCATTTCGATGCCATATTGATTGATTGCGGTAGTACAGAACCCAGCGTTAACCAGTTGGTCAAACGTGTCTCCCTCGTCAGCACCATCGGTGAAGAGCACCAGCTTTCTTCTGGTTTCAGGTACTGTACTTACGTTGATTCCCCATGCTTGTTGCCAGCTCGGGATCAGCTGTCTCACTCCCCATAACAAACCGTGAAAAGAGCGAGTGCCGCCATTCGCCGTTAGGTTGTTTATCGAGTTTTGGACGCGAGAAAAGACGCTGGTTAATGGCAGCATTGGTGAATCTTGGTTACAGTCGCTTAACCATTGGCTTGGAGGTGTAAACTTCACAGGGCGTTCTGAGTGCAGCGTCGCTAGGTTGTCGACGGTCAGTGCCGCAGAAAAATTGCCATTG
The DNA here is from genome assembly GCA_041879425.1 of Vibrio pomeroyi. Taxonomy (NCBI): domain Bacteria; kingdom Pseudomonadati; phylum Pseudomonadota; class Gammaproteobacteria; order Vibrionales; family Vibrionaceae; genus Vibrio; species Vibrio pomeroyi. The sequence goes on from CP090855.1 coordinate 1,363,722, forward strand.
CGATAGCTAAGCCCATCAATACAGTAGATTCCTGCCGCTTCTTTGGATATCCAAGGTGGGCGCTGCGCTGCGACTCCAGAGTCGAAAGGAACGATTGAAATGCTTACAGAATCTAAATCGTTAGCATTCCTACTCTGAGATTGAATCGTATTCAAAGCATCGGACAAAATGGATTTCAACGACTGGATGTTTGAACCCATCGATCCAGACACATCAAGGACTAAAACCAGCTCTGTTGGAATCGAAGAGTGCTTGCTTTCAACTACACCTTTATAACCACCACCTGTCGCCGTTACTTTTTTTGCGTAGCTTTCATATTCAAAGTTGGGCAGTAACGGTGACAATGAATAACCAAGGCTAATACGACAGCTTGATCCTTGGTTTTGTGGTGTTAATCCACTCACACCTTTTAGGGTTGGCTTATAGTACTCTTGGTAAGCCCGCATCATTGGGAGTGTGGCTGTGTCAGCAAAAGCACACGCTAATGCGGCCGAATCGGCGGCTTGCGCTGCTCGATTTGAAACCATCACTTGTGCGGAGATCATCAGGGTGCCAACAGCGATGAAAAGCGCTGGAAACAGTAACGCCAAGAATGAAATGGTCATGGAGCCTTGCTGCTTTTTAAGCGCAATGCTGCCGAATATTGGTTTAACCATAATGCTTTCCTATCACGACTGATGAACTTGAGAGTGTTTTAGGAAGATCGAGCCGCTTGTAGTCAAACGGTGTATTCACACATAAAGTGAGTTGAACCAAGGTGGATGGTCTTCCAACTAACGCAGGGTCGCCGCTTCCCTCAACGATAAGTGTCTCTAGTTGATCGATGGGTGTGTACTTTTGGCAGGTGATCCCGGCATGGATGTGTTTGTATTCCCAGTTCAAGGCGGTTGTATTAAACACACGGCTTTCGAGTGACAGCCCGATATTTCCTGGATCAATGTTGTGCGGTAGATAACGCTCGGCGAGAACTAAAAGCTGATTCTTTAACGAATTAGGCAATCCGTTTGGAGCCTGTTCTGGTTTCAGTTGCGTTAAAGACACGGCATTGACTAGGTTATACGTCACATTGTCGAGTTGAGTTTGTAGGTTGAATAGGCGATAGGCCGCAACAAGCCCCCACAAAATGATCATGAGTGCGAGTACAACGAAGGGGAATTCAATCGCTGCTGAACCCGCTTGTTTTTTTCGAGGTGTTTTATTTGTTGTCATAACTAACCAGTACCTTTCTTTTCAAGGTTGTCATGTTGCCGATAGGCTCAGATAACTGGGCGGTTAGGCTTGGTAACAGGGCAAAAGAAAATGAGTAAGACACGTCGTACTCTCCCAACACTGCTCTGCTTTTGGAAACCGATTTGTTATTGACTAAATCTGAGAAGTTTTCGGCGTATAGTGGCGATCGATCCAAGACGAGCTTGCTCTTATCTATCAATGGGAACTTTGCGATAGTCTCGGCAAAAGCTTGGTCTGAAATAGGACTGATCGACCGTGTCTTAGCCTCTCGAACGCCCGCATTCACGGCGGCATCAAAAATGATGTTGACCAACAGCAGGCGACAGATCTCAAAGAATCCGATAATCAGTATCAGAAATGGAATCACCAACATTGCAAACTCGACGCTCTGCGCCCCTTTCTGACGAGAGAGCATTACTGTGCTCCCTTATCAGCTTGAGCTGCAAGCTCTTGGTAATACAGGCTATTATTGGCATATTCCGGTTGAGATAGGTGCGCGCGAGCGATACTTTTCGCTGAATCACTGTCTCCTGAAAGTGCGTAAGCCAGTGCTAGGTTGAGTTGAAGTTTTACACTCGCTTCGCCTCGGACAAAGATCGGGTGCAGAATTCGGATCCCTTGGTCTGGTTTTCCATCGAGAATCCAAGCCATGGCTAAGTTGTTGCGGTACTCATTACTGGATGGCATCAAGCTGAGAGCATGTGAGTAAGATTCACGCGCTTTTGAGTATTGTTTATTGAGCGAGTAACTCACGCCCAAACTGTTTTGGGCAACATCATCTGACGCTTCCAATCTGACAGATTCTTCGAGAACTGATGTGGCTTGCTCTATTTCACCTAGGGCTAACCATGATCGGCCAAGCTCTCTGTAAATTGCACTCGATTGGTTAAGCTCGATACCACGCTGTAGGTAATGCAGAGCTTCATCATAACGACTGGCTTGATTCGCGGCAGAGCCCATAAGCAATAGCAGTTGTGGGTCATCGGGATTCGCTGCCAGCAATTTTCTATAAAGATCCATGGCACTTTCTGGCTTGCCATTCATCAGTGCCACCTCGGCGACTTTCATATCTTCAGTGGTCTCGGTTTCAACATTACTAGTTGATTGGCAGCCAACTAGGATCAACGCCAAACCCAAGAGATAAATCTTGTTCATAAGCCCCCCAGAGTATGTTTCAGGGTTAACATGATTGGCGCAACAACAATGATGACAAAAGGGATCATGATGAGTATCACCAAGGGAAATGACATCTTCGCTGGTATTTTTCCTACCCACTCTTCGAGCTCAAGAAAGTGATACTGACGACTATCAGAGGCAATCAGTTTTAATGCCTCTGCAAGAGGAGTACCGTATTGAAGCGCTTGATTCATGGTGGTCACAATATTGTTGATGTCAGGAAGCTGCACTCTCTTGTCTAGGTTTGAAAGTGCCGTTTGTGGTGAATCAAGAACCGAGATTTCAGTCGCAGTGAGTAACCATTCGCGTGATAACGCTGGAGAGATAGAACGCATCTCTTCACCGACACAGCGAAATACCGCTTCAAGTGTTAGACCTGATGCAACACACACCACCATCAAATCGACCGCATCAGGAATCACGCGGCTAATTTGCATTCGGACTTGGTTCACACGCCAATCTAGAAGGCGATCGAACAGGATGCCGACCACAATGGCGATAGCGATACATTCGGCCGCAGAGTTGATGCTAAGCACCTGGATTCGAGTGGCATACCAAGCAATAGAGCCAGTCATCATTGCCAGTAGTCTCAAGCCCAGAAAATAGATCTCGGCATTCGGGTTCAACCATCCAATGAGGATCAATTTCTGGCGTCGTGGTTTTGCTCCTTGGAAACGCCATTTACTTGAAGCTGCGGTGTATTTAGAGGAGTAGCTCGATACGCGAGTCAGTCGCTCGGCTACAACATCTCGTTTGAAAGAAGATAAGTGCGCGATAAGCGTGAGTAGTAATGCACACCCCAATAGAAGCAAGGCAACATAGATCATGACGAGAACCTCTTGTTACGAGTGAGAGAGTTCAAGACTAGGGTTCCCAAGCAGACGCTGCATAACGCATAAACCAATACATCTTGTCCTGATTTTGTATTGACCAAGCGATCTATCATCGTCGGTTCCATTACCGCGATCGCGGCTAATAAACCAATGGGCAGTAGGGATAAAAACAGGGCAGTCATACGAGGCTCTGAGGTCAAGCTCTTGACCTTTTTTCTCATCGCTCGGTTGTCATGCATGGTCCGGCTTAAGCTTTGAAGAATGTCGCGCAGTTGGCCACCATTCGATTGGTTCAGGATTAACGCGACCGAGAAGTAGCGGAAACTGCTGTAAGGAAGGCGAACACATGCATCATCGAGGCTTTGGCGAAGGCTTAAACCAAGCGCTAAGTTATCGCGAATGTAAGAGAACTCACGTCCTAATAGCCCCGGCTGTGTCTCTGAAACTTGCTCAATCGCTTGTGGAACAGAAAGCCCCGCTGCCACAGCTCTAGAAATTAAGCCCAGTACATTGATGATGCCTTGTTCGAATTCCTCTACCTGCACTTTTCGGCGATACATCACCAAGAAGCATGCGCATACAAACCAAAGCCCAACAGCGGCCAATAGTTGATGATGCATTGCCAGTTGGGGAAACAACATGTGACCCGCAACCGGGAAGCCGACAGCTGATAAGGCAATAAAATATTTATCCCAAACCGGCAGCAACGCATTAACTCGTAAGAAGAAAGCGTGCAGCTTGTTGTTTCGCTGGTGGTTAGTTTTTTTTATTGAAACGTCTGCTGAGAGTGATCGCTGACTACCACTGACTAACAACAAGCGCTTATTTACAATGGCTTGCTTTGAGTTCAAACGTAACAACGCGATCGCGATCAGCAAAACGAAAACAGTGAGAACTAGAATCATCCGGCTTCAAGCTCCATAGCGACTCTGAGTTGAGCATCGAGTTGGTGGTACTTAGCTTTTTCATTGAAGCTCGGTACGCACTTAGCACTCTTATATTCGCCAATCAGGTTACCTTGTTGATCTTCCGATAATGGCTTGAAGGCGAACAAGTCTTGAGTGATGTATTGCTCTCCTTCTAACCCTTGCACCTCGGTGATCGAAACAATGCGCCTTTTGCCATCACGCATTCTTTCGACTTGGATAACGACATCAATGGTGTCGGCGATTTGGCGGCGTAATGAGAATAAAGGCAGAGTCGCTTGGCTCATCATTAGCATGTTTTCCATACGTACCAAGGCGTCAGTCGCGGAGTTGGCGTGCAATGTACACAGTGAACCATCATGGCCAGTGTTCATTGCCTGCATCATTTCAAAGGCTTCATCACCACGAACTTCGCCTAAAATGATGCGATCTGGTCGCATACGTAACGCATTTCGTACTAACTCTCGCTGAGTAATCGACGTTAAACCTTCTGCATTGGCAGGGCGTGTTTCTGCGCGCACAACATGAGGTTGTTGTAGACGCAGTTCTGCGGTGTCTTCAATGGTAATGATGCGTTCTTGAGGTGAAATGCTAAAAGACATCGCATTGAGCAATGTGGTTTTACCTGCACCAGTGCCTCCCGCAACAAGCACATTAAGTCGGGAGCGCACAATAATATCGATAAGCTTAATCATCGATTTCGACATTGCGCCAAACTGCGCCAATTGGCTGAGCGTTAGCTTATTCTCGTTGAATTTTCGGATGGAAATGTAGGTTCCATCCAGCGCCAGCGGTGGGATCATCACATTGACACGGCTACCATCATCCAGTCGTGCATCGACTAACGGGTTTGATTCATCGATTCTTCTCCCAACTTTACTGACGATGCGCCTCGCTAGGTTGAGTAGCTGCTCCTCGTTACGAAATTGAACAGCAGTCTTTTGTAATTTCCCAGAACGTTCTACGTAGACCTCACGGTAACCATTGACCATGATGTCGGTAATGCCTTGGTCTTCAAGCAAGGGCTGTAGTGGGCCTAAACCGAGAAACTCATTGAGCAGTTGTTCCACCGAATGAGCGACATCTTTGTGACCAAGCGGTAGCTGTTTAGAGATCACGATATCTGACACCATTTCGGCGATTCTAGCCTCAAGATCGGACGCACTTAAGCTCACCACAACCGATGGGTCGATCGCCTTAATTACTTCTTCATGAATCACATGATAATGCTCACGAACTGAAGGTGTTGATGTCATGGATTTATGCGATAGAGATCTATTCACTTCAATCGGATCAATGGTTTGCGTGTTCTGACCAAACATTATGCGCCTCGCTTCCAAAAACGGCGGCTGCCTTGCTGCGGCTCACCAGTGACCAATTCAAGTAGAGAGTTAAAGGCGAGTTTCACTTTCCGGTTGCCTTTATGGGCCGGTTGACCAAGCGATGACTTGCTCAAGAAATGGTTTGGTAAAAATGGAATCACGACATCTACAGATGTTCCGAGTGATTTCTTCACATCATGGACTGAAATCAGGGATGCAGAATCGGATTTACAATGGTTCAGCACCACAATCGTTTGTGAGTCCGCTTGGTTTTGAAGTCGTTTAATTATCTGACCGGCATTGCGGATCGAGCTGAGCGTAGGCTCCACCACTATGATGCGGATATCGGCACTTTTTAGCGCTTCAAAGCCAACCTGGTCACGCAAGGAATAGGTTGGAATGTCGATTAACAAGTAGTCTGAGCTTTGCAGGCAGAACTTTGTAAACTGATCGAATGCACTCTTTTGTGGCCAGAATGGTGTTGTGTCTAAAGGCAGATAACCGGTAAAGAGCGTGTGCTCGGGTGACACACTGATCCCGCTGCGCTCGAACACGAGGGGTTCTAATCTTTCTGGATACTGTAAAAGCTCAACCAACGCCGTGTTGCCTTCTACATTGAGTAGCAGATCCAAATCGCCCATCGAGAAATCGAGATCCATACAGGTCACTTGTTTACCGAGTTCGGCAAGCTGCTGAGATAGCGTCGCGGTAATGGTGCTGCTTCCTGAACCACCTTTCGCACTGACAATAGAAATGACTTTTTCATGGCGTTGTTCGCTATTGAGTTGCAAAGCAGCAAACGAGACATGTTCAAGATCTTGTGATGTCACAGGATTGACCAAGTAGTCACTGGCACCTGAGGCGAGCATTCCACGGTATGCAAGAATTTCGGTTGAATGCCCAATCGCGATAACTTGGCACCCAGTACGTTTGATCAAACGTTGCACAACCTGTTTCGACTCTGACAGATCCCAATTCAGAACATCGAGGAATAGGGTTTTAATGTCATTCTTGAGTACCTGTCTCACTATGTCATCTTCTTGAATCGAAGAGGTCGTGATGTTGTTGATACCACAGTCATTTAATGTGTATGTGAGTGCTAATGTATCGAGTTGCTCCGATGCCGCGATGAGTACCGCTAAGTTATGTACTTGATTCATTGCGAGCCTCCTAATGTGGTATTCGAAGAACCAGAGTTGGTCTGTTGGTTTTGTGCTGGTGGCGCAAAGTAATTGTTGATGCTGGACACCGCTTTTTGTCCTTGTGCGCTGTCGATGGCTTGACCAACAATTAGGTCTTTTGGATTCGCGACCATTTGTGCAAGTGCGCTCGCATTCGCACAACCAAAGTTGCGCTGAGTACGATAAGCGTTGAGTGTGGTTCTTGGCGTTTTCCCTGCGTCACATTCAGGGACTTTCGCACGGTAAGATTCCACTAAAATTGTGATGTCGCCTTTACCTTCTGTTACTTCGTCTGACACTAAAACTTGCGAAGGGTAGAGACCCGATTCAATAAGACCAAGCCTGACTTTTTCGCTTTGGCTTTCTCCTTTCGGAGTCGTATTTTCGATCTTGACCATTAAGTTGGACAGCGTGCCTCGACGAACAATAAAGTCAGAGATGTCTGCTTGTTCTTGAGCCGACAACGTTTTGCCCGACAGTGTTAAAGTCAGTTTGTTTGTCACGGACACGACATCGACAGAAGGTTGCTGTGGTGTAAGCGTTGGAGCGCATCCCGCAAACACAAATAGGGCAGGGAGCAATAAGGATAATTTATTCATCATGACCTCAGTAATAGAACCCGTTGTCACCCAGTAAGCGAGGCTTCTGGTTGTCGGTGTAAGTCGCTTTATTATTTGATGCTTTTTGTTGATTACTTGGCCATGCCAGTAATCGTTCAACATCGCTCAATGGGATTAATCCATCGGTTGGTAGTGGCATTGAATCTGAGCGAGTCGGTTGCACCAGGTACGCGGTTACTATGATGATTAGCTCGGTTTCTCTGCGAGTGAACTCACTTGAACGGAATAGTGAACCTAGAACGGGAACCTCGCCAATCAACGGGACTTTCTGCAGTTGTTCGATGTCTTCCGATTTCAATAACCCACCCAAAGCAAAGCTCTGCCCACTGGCCAATTCAATGGTGGTGGACGCACTACGAGTCGTAAACGATGGGAAGTTAGTCCCGTGAATGACTTGTTGGCTTTCGATTGAGACGTTGCTGACCTCAGGGTTCACCTTCAAGCTAATGCGGTTTTGGCTGAGCACGGTTGGGGTGAAGTTCAGTTTTACACCGAAATCCTTGTATTCGATTTGAGTGGTGTCAGCGGTAATCAGTGGTAAGGGAACTTGTCCACCCACCAAAAACTCAGCATCTTCGCCTGACATTGCGGTCAAGTTAGGCTCTGCAAGCACAGACATCATCCCGTTGGTTGCGAGTGCATCAATCAGAGCAGTAATGCTCGGCTTGCCCCAACTACTGACATTAGGCAGCTTTGAAAATGAAAACTGCCCTACACCATCGGCGATCGAGCCCCATTTCACTCCCAACTTGTTGGACACATTTCTTGAAACTTCTGCGATCTTCACACGAATGTTGACCTGATTTGGCATGGTCACGACCAACTGATTGATCAGTTCATCATCATTGGATTGAGTCTGCTGATTTTGATTGGTTGAATTACTGCTGTTGTTACTGTTTCCCCGTGAATTCGAGCTCTCTTGTTGTTCGGTAGAACCGACAATAGGGGATAAGTAGCCTTTCGCTAGCGCTACGATATTGTGTGCCATCATAGGCGAGGGAACACGACCTTTAAGCCATAACTTTCCGCCCAGAGACTCCGCGTTGACTGACGCTTCTGGGAACTTGTTTTTAACCAGTTCATTGAACTCACGGCTGTTATGCGTGACGCGAATCTTGTTGGTATAAATCACGCGTTCTTGTTCATTCAAAACGGTGATCGTGGCGCTGCCCGCTCGCTTACCGAATATCATCACCTTGGTATTGGTTAAGGTTTGGTAATCAGCGATATGGGTGCTCGAGATGAAAATGGATTTCGCTTTCTCTGGTAAGTGAATCATTCTTGCCTCATTGATCGTGACATCAAATGTTGACGCTGCAGATGCAAAAGAGGCACATAGGCTTGAGAGCAGGAGAACACCCCACCAACGACAGATATTAGCCATTGTTATCAGCTCCAGTATTAGTTTTAACGGTTTTATTGTCGGCTCTAAATTCCACTAAACCCACGTCAGGTAATACCTGAGTTGTATCAGGAGAAATGACTTTCAGCGTTACTGCATTTGCGTGTTGAGGTTGATCTTGGGCCTCGTTTTGCCCGCGCAACACAAGCGTTAACTTTCCTAGTTGTTTCGCAAGAACCACTTGGTTTGCTTGCTCGAGTGTCACTTCTAAAGAGACACTGCTATCGTCAGGGATACCATTTTCGAAACCATTAGATTCCCGAGCCTTTTGATAAGATTCTGCCGTTTGCTTGTTATTAAATGCCAAGACTCTTGCATCGTGCACTATCGTTGTAACGTACAATCCTTGAGATGAATTGCCGTAACGAAGTAGCTCACCATCTTGTGAACCGAGTAGGAGAATATCCACTCGGTCGCCCGGTTCAATGAATCCTGAATTAGACGTGACTTGATCGACCGGAACCGAAATCGCGCGATAGCCCGGTTGCAACTTCAATGAGAGCGAGTAGCCACCTTTAGGTTCTGTAATATCGGCCTTCGATAGCACTGAGTCTTTGACTAACTTGGTACGTGCTAGCCCTGACATCGTGTGGTCGGCAGAAATATCTTCCGGCGTCACATGGTCGATGTAGTTCTCCAACTCTTGCTGTGGAACTTCTTTCCATCGGAACGAGTTTGGAGTGTAGGCTTGGCCTATCTCAATCGTGCGAGTTGGAACCAGCACTTTGACCGTTTGCTTAGCGGCGTGTTTAGAAGAGGTGGTCGCAGACTCGCTATTGGTTTGGCTCAACAGTAAAACGGACAATCCGAGCACCGAGCAAAATAACGACAGCAACATGAGTCGCTTGGCAGTCATAACTATTCCTTTAATTTACGGTAAACGGACTTATTCTGATTCTTGAGCTTCGCGGAGCTGATCGACGACAGTTTGGTAAGCGCCAGTAATGGCTTCGGTTAGATCACCATTTTCGCCGCCTACAAAATTAAGCAAGACCACAGACATTGCTGCTGCGAGAATTGCGTATTCGATAGCGGCCGCGCCGCGCTGCTTTTTCTTGTTAAACATGTTGTTATTTCCTAGATGAAAGCAGCCTCAGCTGAGGCTGCTGTAGTCATTAATAAAGGTGTTTTGAGTGCCTATTTGGCAACGATTCGGTATAGGTAGCGGCCGTCGTAACTTTGAGTGCCAACTTGGCTTTCATCCATGGTTGTCATATTCAATCCGAGGACTCGACCGTAAGGAGCGGGGTCGCTGGTGATATAGGAACTATGGTTGGAATAACCTCCACCAGTCACTTCGTTAAATTTAAAGACATCCGCATTGATCGGCAGCAACCCGTATAGCTCTGCTTTCGATGGGTAGCGCCAGTTCGTCTTGCCACATACGGTTTGTGTATTTCGTGTTGAAATTAAAGGCGTTACATCTACGTATTTCTTGAAACGGCTAGTGTCTCCGTTGGTAAACAGTTGCCAAACGAGGTTACTGTCAGTGTCTTGTACGCAAATGGCATTTTGGCGATCGGCCACGACGTTCCCTTGCATATCTAGGTACTGGTATGTGGTCGCTTTTTCTCTGACAAGACGTCCTAAGATGACGGCATCTTCAGTACCGTCGATTTTCGAACTACGTACATCTTGGTAGCTGCGTTCAGAGCTGTAGTTTGTGACGTATTGCTTAGAGTCCTTTGCTTGATTCGACCAGTAGTAAAAGGTCACGCCACCGTAATAGCTAGACTTGTCATATTCCGGGTCCAGTCCTCGGTGATGAGGGAATGCATCTGTATCGATCGTTATGGTCGAGTTTGAACTAGAGATAGCTTTAGTCTGTAGTGATAACAGCTGAGATAGCCCTGGTACCTTCCAATCATTGAAGCCACATAAGTTAGCGTTGTTAGTACTCTCTAGCAGACCATTACTGCCCAAGACACTCGCTACACCTGATGCCGAAGCGTCATAAGCGAGATCGTCAGCACCGTTTGGTCGGCCGTCTTTAAGCAGTGTCCATACTCGGCGCTTGCCCGCTATTTGGGTGTCTTCAACACAGCGCCAACCTTGTTGGTAGGTGGTGCTTTTCGGTAGGTAGTTACCTAGTTCATCCAATTTAGCGAAGCGGCTGCTTATGGTTGCGTCTGCTTGCGAGACACTAAAGCCATTGTCCTTAGCCAGCTTTAGTCCGTCTTTTGCCAACACTTTTGATTGCATTAGATTGTGGGCTTGGGCTGTGGTGTTCATCTCACTGATAAACTTCTGGAACAATGCGGCAAGAGTGTCAAACTCTGAGCCTATCAATTGTGTCGAGGTATTCAGCTCGTTTACGAACGTATTAACCAAGCCATATTGATGTTCCAAATCTGAAATCGCGTTGTACAGGTCTAAACTTGCCTGGTGAATATCCTTAGCGAGTGAGGCTGAACTTAGTGTGTTGGTTGCGCTGGTTAGGGCGGCGGATTTCTGTTGCAAGAACGCCAATTTTTGAGCAAATTCAGAACCAGAGACTAATGCGCTTAACGCAACTGTGTTTTGCTCTAATTGAGCGACCTGTTCCTTATACGCTTTTACTTTGGTAATGAATTCAAGGCTTTCCGCATCAGTTCGGCTTTGAGCGACAGACGCCTGAAACTCAAGAGCTTTTAGCTTTAGCTGCGTATTCTTAAGATCATCTGCCCATGGTTGGGTCAAAGCCTGCAGTTCTACTACTTTAGCTTGCGCTTCCGTTTCTAATGCAGCGTAACCTTTGCTCTTAGATTGGTTGGCGGTTAGCCAGGTTTCTAAATAAAGCTCCGTAGCGTTAATCTTCGTATCTTGTGTACTCAGAAAGGCGGTTATTTCAGTTGTCGCGCTATCTACACCAGTGAGTAACTCTGCACCTGATGGCAATTGCCATTTAGCGTATGCGTATTTTGAATAATATTGCTCAACAGATTCTTGGCCTTTGTTGATAGTGACAGCGACGCCATTTTTATCCGCTAATACATTCACTGACTTATTCGATACCAAGTAACCACTTCTTAGATTTGATGGCAGTGTTGCAGGATCTCTCTGCGACAACGTGATTACTTCACTGGTGTCTGGAAGTGTCCAACCCGCAATACCACAATCATCCAGCTGTGTGACTTTATCGAATACAGTATCTATTTCTGAAGAGAATCGTTCCGCCCAAAACGTCGGTTCCCCTTGCCCTTTATCATCGTATTCAGCAATACAATTTAGGGAGTAGGTATTCCATGAGCCACCGTAATTAAAACCAGCGGCCTGCGAACGGGTTTTCATCGGTACGAATTTTAATGCCGTGAAGCGACTACTCGCCGCTGTAGCCCAAAGGGTGTCACTAATTGAGTTTGATACACCTTGTTTCGCATTCTCTTTTAGTCGAACACCGACATTGGCTTTGTCGTACGCTTCTGGGCCAATAAATTGAGGAATCGAAACAACAGGTTGCCAGGTCAGGCCTTTGTCGTTGGTGAACTCATAGTATTCGGCTTCATCAAAGCGAACAGATTGACCATCAACGTTAGCCGTTAAGTAGTCCCACTCAAAACCATTGGTCTTGATTGGGTTTGAGCCAGTAAAAGTGTTGGTTATCTCAGGCGATGTTGGTGCTGAAATCTCAAACACTTTGGTGAAGGCTTGTGTGGTTAATGCTGCTACGCCATGAGGCATGCCATTCGTCGGGTTTTGAGCGACGCGTATTTGAACCTCACCGATATTCCTGTCGACATTACCAATCACAACTGGTTTTGCAGTGACTTTAGTCCAAGTAGAACCTGAGTCGAGCGTGATTTCGAAATGCTCCGGTTGTGTGAATTCACCGAAGTATGTCCAATCGAGTGTGTTGTCGGTGTCGTTAACCACCAGGCCAGTCGGGGCGCTTGGTGCTGACGGACGTACAGTAAACGCGACATCGTTGGTCAACTCTGAACTGCTAGGGCGACCGGTAATTGGGTCTCGCTTAACACGCACTTGAATTGAGTCAATAGCGTAGGCTTGGTCGTTTAACTGGTATGGTTTTTGGGTAATCACAACCCAACCTGCGTTGAGTACATTGATCTCGTAATCCGTTGCTTCTGAAAAGCCAGGTACGAACGTCCAATCAAATGTATCTAACCCATCATGGGTGGTTGGTGATGTCGGAGCGGCAGGCATGCTAGGAGTCACAGAGTAGCTCTTGTCTGAACATAGCGTTTCGCCAGGATCATGCAGAGGATCCGATTCTGCTTTCACTCGTACACAGACTTGTCCCTTGGTAAGTATTTCATCGGGGATGGCTTGTGGGTTGCTAGTTACAGGAGTAAAAGTAATGCCTCTATCCAGTGAGTATTCATAGGAATCACTCCCCGTGAAACCTTCAACGTTCGTCCATGCGAATGTGTTTTCTGCATCGTCAACAATCGGTGAGGTGGGTGCTACAGGCTGATTTTCTGAGCGAGTGAATGCCGAGCTGATAACCAACGGAACACCTGCAGGGCGAGCATCCAATGCATTTGACTTAACGCGAACCGAAATCGAGTTCGCAGGAAGTGACACATTACCAACCAGGTACGGCAGTGAGGTTACGTCCTTCCAACCGCTACCTAGATTAATTTCGTAGAAAGATGGCGCATTGTATCCAGTGGCCCAAAGCCAGTTGATTTGATTCGTGCTGTCGTTAGCAAATTCCAACACCGGTTTTGCTGATTGGGCTGGTGTTACTGTCATCGGCTTCTCTGACATTGCACTTAAGCCAGTTGGGTGACCCAGAGAATCATTTTTAGCAATACGAACTTTTAAGTGTCCAAGAGGAATATCCAGATCTTGAATGTTCTGTGGCTTTTCAGTCGCCTTTGTCCAGCTTGAACCGTTGTCCAATGAATACTCATAAAGATCCAGTTCATTAAATGAATCGACCAATGCCCAATCAAATTGATTGATTGCGTTATTCACCGTAATCCAAGCTGGAGCAGCAGGCACGGTAGTTAACGTAAACGCTTTGTCTGAGAGCATGGGTTTTCCGGCAGGAGTATTGCGAACGTTAGACGCGGCAACCCGAACTTGAACGGCTCCTTTTTCGAACGCTAGCTTTCCTACAACAATCGGTTTACGAATTACTGTCGTCCACGTCTTACCTGAATCCAATGAATATTCGTAATCTGTGTTTTGGTTGAAGCTACGAACAAACTGCCAATTGAAGGTGTCTGAGGCGTCATTGACCTGACCGTGCTTAGGCGCTGGCGGTCTAGTGATGATGTCATTGCCATCGACGTCTTCTTGGGAAACTTTGAGTTGATCTCGGTATTCCTTACCCAGCTGTTTCAACGCATTGTCGGTTCCAGATGCGCCATGAGACAGTAAATCGGTCTTGGTTTTAAACTCTGCCAAGTCAAGCTCGGCCAGTTTGTACATTGCGCCTTTACGAGCATTGACTTGGTCGATACCAGCGTCGACAGAAGCTATTTGTGCTTCTTGAAGTACGCGAGTAACGCCGCGCGCAAACATGTGTAGTTCGCGGCTTTTGGTTGAATTCGAGGCTGAGTAATCACTAACTGCCAGTTGTGTATCGATACCTAAGTCATCGGCAACAAGCTTAGTTGCTTCATCAAAGCTGATTCCACTGGTTCTCGACACACTGGCAATGAGAGATGTCACGGGGCTGATTACGTCCGAATTGTTGTTAGGCACTTCTAACGTAAATCCAGATTCGATAGGTTTATTCGGTGAATCCATATCGATGGTGACACCTGCAACCGCTTCGACCAATATTGGGTATTGCGTGACATCATTGTCGATGTCTAGTTGAAATCTTCCTTCGGAGTCCGTAGTAGCAATCTCTCCATCAGCAGAGTCACACATGGCATTGCTGTTTTTGTCGAAACAAACCTTCGCATTGTGTAAATAACCATCCAAAGCGATCCCCAAAATATTCTGAGAATTTGGCTGAGTTTGTGACTGTTTAAGCTTCGGATCTGACCCTGCTCCGCCACAAGCAATGAGCATTGTGGAAACGAGTGAAACACTCATTAATTTGTATGGATTCCTGACCACCTGAACTCCAAATAATTTATAAATTACCCATAGGAAAGGCGGAGGATATTAATTTAAATGATAGTAATTATCAATATCATTTGATCTTTTATTTCGTTAAGTGATTTAATAGCAAAATAAAATACTATCAATCCAATAATAAACTAGGTGAATCGGTCGAAAAAATGCACAATAAATTTTTAATATGCAAATTGTCACTAGCTATCTCTAGTGTCTTAATGGTCGCTGGGTGTGGAGGAGGTTCAGACGGGAATAGCTCAGTTGGAACGCCTGCCTCAGGCTATGCCTATCAAGGTTCATTAGTATGTGCTGATGCAGATTTGAATGGCACATGCAGTGATCAAGAAAAACAGCTTGAAGAGGTTTCTGGGTACGCTAAACAGAGGCAATATGATGGTGCAATTTTAACCGCTTCTCCCAACATGGAATTGGTGACACCCTTCACGACTTTGATTCATAGCGAGATGATGTTTAACCCCGGCGTAAGCAATGATGTTGAACAAGCAAAAGCATCACTTCAGAGTAAATTAGGGGATCATGTTGGCATCAATTTCAGTGTGCTTGATACCACCTATGGACCTAAAGACTTATCTGATTTGTTGTTAAATTCTTTGAAAAAGGCACAAACGGACGGTAAACAATCTTCCTACACAAATATTGCTCACGCGTTAGATCTGATGATCGAACATAAAACTCTGGATTTATCGGCGATTGATGTTGCTGGAGCAGTGTCGAGACACCTGCAAATTGAAAATTCATTAGTGGTAAGAGGCTCTCAGTCAGTACCAGAATTATATGCTGCTAAGTCGATTGCGTTGAATCCTGCGAACAGCCAGATAGTGTTCGTAACGGCGGACGATGTGGTTATGCAGATCGATAGTTCGTCACGCAATAAACCGGTGACAATCAATGGTGACCCAGCGTCTCAAACGGCTTCTGATTTAGTTAGCATTCGTTCATACGACGATGATGACGACGACGATGATGATGATGACGATGACCACGATGGCGATCATGGAAGTGGTACTGGCGGTGGGGAAACTACGATAGATGCAAATGAAATCATCCAGTTAGTGCCAGCGTTAAATGGTGTCCAGGCTTACAAAGTTTATAAGCCGACAGCTTACGTTTCACCGACAGCGAGTGATATTTGTAATAGCCAAGGCGCTAATGGTGTTTTCCTCACGAGTCTCAATGGTTCGAATAACAACAATGCCGGCGTCAAAGCTTTTGCGATTGATACATACAGCAGCCGTAGTGGAGGTACGCTTCCGCCCATACCAAAACCTAACCCTGCAGTTCAGCCTAAATCGAGTGAGTCGTGCATTAACGATAACTTTGCGGCAGTGATCCCTCTGTTACAAAGCGGCTCGTTGTTGGCGATTAAAAATACTGGAAGCTCGATATACTCACAGCAAGAACTCAAATCGTTAAGTGCTAATAAGCTTGATATGAAAAGCTGGAGCCATGCGTTGAAAGCTTCTTCACCGCAAGTCATGCCATCTTATGACGAAAGTGAAGCCGTGATTGTCTATAAGAACTATTTCTCAAACAGCAATTTAGCAGCAGAAATTATCGATACCTCTAACCTTTCCACTAAGATGACTGTTGATAAGTTAAACCTCAAAACCGCCAATATTGTCGTGAACCAGCAGATACTGTTGGGGCTGGATAGCAATAAGGTTGAGTGGGTCTCTAATTCAATACAACAAACTGTGCTTGGGGAACTGGTCGTCGATGCTGAAATTAGCAAGATAGCGACATCTCGTGATGGAAAAACCAGTGCTATTACAACCGCAAATTCTCTTTATATCGTAGATAACCAGACGAGAACCTTACTGGCCAAAGAGTCGTTGAGTAGCAATGGCATCAAATCTTTATATGTGTTGTCTGAGAAGGTAATCGCGTTAACGTCTTCAGGCGCTGACTATTATCAGTTCCGCAATATCAGCGGCCCAGCCCTCAAGGTTGGTAGCCAATTGGTGACAAAAGAACTCCTCAAAAAGTGGGAGGACAGCGGTAACTCTAGCTGGAGCTCAACAAACTTGGGTTACATTCTTTCTCAAACGGGCACGGAAAGTGAAATCTCCGATCAATTTAAAAACGTAAATCTGTCATTCTTGCCGACGAACGCAACGACCTCTAGTGGTATCTCTGGAGTCCACGTGAGCGGTTTAGAGCGTGGGGAGTGGTTAACTTTTTATAAAGGTCTTTAACGGCTAATTGCCTTAATGAAGGGAGAGTTTCTCCCTTCTTATTCCTCCTTTTTCATTTCACTATTCTCTCTAGATATAGCTACTAATTCATCTTATTTATACCTTGTTGTTGTATGTATTTTCGGCCTGTATGAACATGAGAAAAACAAAAGTTAATCGTTTGTTAATCACCATAAAACCGGAGTATGATACTGGATTACTATTTAGGATTTGGCTGCTATGAGAGCATCACCCGCGAGCTGGAAAACGCCGCAAAACTTTTTATTACTGATTTCGATTGTTGTACCTATCGCGTTTTCGAGCTGGATGGCTCTGCTGAATAACTTCGTGATTGAGAAAGCGAACTTTGACGGTGCTGATATAGGCTTGCTGCAAAGTGTTCGTGAGATACCCGGCTTTTTAGCGTTTACTGTGGTGTTTGTTTTAGCCTTCATTCGTGAGCAACGCTTCATGTTGATATCGCTAGCGATGCTGACCGTGGGCACGGCGATTACTGGTTTATTCCCTTCACTGACAGGCCTTTTGCTTACCACCATTTTGATGTCGACGGGTTTCCACTATTTTGAAACGCTGAAGCAATCTTTGTCACTGCAATGGTTAAGTAAAGAAGAAGCGCCAGAGATGCTAGGCAAAATGATCTCGGTGGGTGCACTTGCATCTCTCCTCACCTATGGCTCTATCTGGGTGATGCTAGAACAGCTAAAATTCGATTTCGCTTGTGTATATGGCATTACCGGAGGCATCGGCTTCGTTCTGGTGTTGGTGATGACCTTTGGTTTCCCTGAGTTTCAAACCAAGACCCAACAGAATAAGAAGTTAGTGCTAAGGAAGCGTTACTGGCTCTACTACGCACTGACGTTTATGAGTGGCGCGAGAAGACAGATCTTCACCGTGTTTGCAGGCTTCTTGATGGTGGAGAAATTCGGTTACTCCGCTGCCGATGTCACGTTACTGTTCTTAGTGAATTACCTGTTTAATTTCTTGTTCGCGAAACGTATTGGACGATTCATTGGTGTGGTTGGGGAGCGCAAGGCGTTGATCTTCGAATATGTTGGTTTGATCGGTGTATTTGTTGGTTATGGCTTGGTGCAAAGCGCTGAGTGGGCGGCGGCACTTTACGTGGTCGATCATCTGTTCTTTGCGTTGGCGTTAGCGATTAAAACCTACTTCCAAAAAATTGCAGATCCAGCAGACATGGCGTCAACCGCAGGTGTCTCTTTCACCATCAACCATATCGCCGCGATTGTTATTCCAGTCGCGTTTGGTGTGATTTGGTTATCGTCTCCTGCAACGGTTTTCTATATTGGTGCAGTGATGGCAGCGGTTTCGTTGGCGCTATCTTTAAACATTCCTAAGAAGCCTGAAGAGGGTAATGAAGTGCGAGTGTTTAGCTGGCGCTAGACTGCTATAGCTCTGATGAGATAAATAAAAAGCTCCAATAGCGATATTGGAGCTTTTTTGTATGTGCTAACCAAAAGCGTAACGCTCTAAGCTGCTTGCTCTTCTAACGAACCCGAGAAACGCTTCTTGTAGGCTCGCAGCATGCTTAGGCTGAATATCGCAGTGACAGTTTCTGCAAATAAGATGCTCGCCCAAATCCCTTGTTCTGGGAACAGCTTTGGCAGAATGATGATACCTAAAGCCACGAACACAAAACCGCGAGCAAGAGATATCAGCGTTGCCTGTTTAGGTTTGGCAGTCGCTTGAAACAGGTTAGCAATCACTAAGTTGATTCCCATTAGCGGCACACCAAAGAAAAAGAAGGTGAGTGCGGTCGCGGATAACCCTATCAAATCACTTGAAGCTCCCAGATAAAGCGCTGCGATTTGAGGGGCGAACAGATACACAATCCCCATAAATACTAGGCCACTGCCGACCGCACTTTTTAATCCTAAGCGGAAGATTTCTTCGATGCGATTTGGCTGGTTCGCACCATGATTAAAGCTAATGATAGGCTGACAAGCTTGAGCAATACCGACCATCACAAATAGAGCAAAGACCCCGATGTTGGCTGTTAAACCATAAGCGATAATGTGGTTCTCACCAAACTGATCCAACAGTACATAGTTGAACAGCAAGATCGTCATAGCGGCTGTTACTTCAATGAAGAAAGTTGGAGTGCCAATCTTCAGGATGCTTGGCAGTTTATCAAAACCAATGCCTTTTAAACTCAGTGTTAAGGTGCCTTGTTTGCGTACAAAGTGACTCAATAAAATACACGCGATGACACCCTGCGCTATGGCTGTTCCATAGGCGGCCCCTTTCATGCCCCAGCCCCATTTTAGGACGAAGAAGTAATCCAATACGAGGTTGACCACAGCACCAATCGACATGGCGTAAGTCGCCAGTTTTGGGTTGGTATCGTTACGCACAAAGCACGACATAACCCAAGCTAACGAGTAGAGCACGAAGAACTGAAACATTACAGATAGGTAGTCGTGAGTGAGCTCTGCCATGTACCCAGAAGCACCCATCAGCGCAATAACCTCATCGAGCCAATACAAGGCAATGCTGACAGTTACTGTGCTAAACAGAGCGGTGATCAACATCGATTGATTAAAAAGAGTTTGCCCAGAGGTTACGTTGCCTTTGCCCACTTCAATAGACATCAGCGCCGCGCCGCCAATACCAACCATCATGGCAATTGCAGTGAATATTGAGAAAGCAGGGATGGTGAGAGCGATAGCGCCCAAGCCATCAGGACCGACACCATGCCCAACGAACCAAGCGTCTCCCATGATGAAAAGGGATTTGATCACCATGCCGGTTAACGCAGGCCAAAGGTATTGATAAAAGGATTTAGATATTGGATCGGTTTTTAGGTTGATGGCCATTCGAACAAGCTCCCAACAATTTGGATGTACCAAAATGGATGAAATAAAGAGGGAGCATTATCGGAACTTAGTGGCGGCTAAAAAAGGGATTATCTGCGTATTATATTGCACTATCTGCACATCGGCTTCGAAACTGTGCTGGTGACTCTTTCATCTGGCCGCGATAAAAACGGCTGAAATAGGCCGGGTCTTCGAAGCCGAGTTCAAAAGCGATGGTCTTAATGGTCTTGGTTGAGAAGATCAGTTCTCGATTCGCTTCTAAAATGATTCGGTCGTGGATCAATTGAGTGACGGTTTTACCTTTTTCAGCTTTGACGATCTCGTTAATGCGTTTGTTGGTTATCGACAGAGCTTGCGCATAAAAATCACAATGTTTATGGGTGGCGTAGTGCTGCTCAATCAAATCAACCACCTTGTTCACTCGACTATCGCGTACTTCACCTTTCAGCGAGGACTGGCTAGCAAAGCGCAGGATGTAGCGCAAAAAGCTATTCATGAGCGACTCTACTAAGTCCCAGTCACTCTCTTCTCGTGCGCACTCTTCTTTCAGCATGTTGAAAATAGGCAGCAGGTAGCGGTTGCCTTCTTCACTGCAATCCAAATAGGGAGGGCGGCTTTGGTGCATGGCGAAAACTGTGTCGACTAGCTGAGTGTTGCGATGGTTGGTTTTAACAAAACCAGGGGTGAATACCAGTAAACGAGCATTTTCTCCGACTAGCTCCGAGCGGTGTACTTGGCCCGGTGCAATGGTGAAAATACGGCCGATCTTATTGTCGTAGTCAACGAAATCAATGCTCTGACTGCCATGGTTATCTACGCACCATACTAACTCCCAGTATTCATGTCTGTGCGGCTCTAAGAACGCATCATCACTATTAGACAGTTCTGTCACGCGACAAGGTTGACCTTTGACAAGACGCATGTGTTTGATGGGATTACTCATGACATTCCTTTGTGGAGAGATAACTAGTGTACTAACCAGAGCTGGCAATAATGGCTGAGTCTAATGTAGTTGATCGCGATGTTTAAGTCATTCGCTTGGTGAGCGATTCGATACGAGAAGGGGCTGGCTGTAAAGGGGCAGTAGATTGTGAAGGAGTATTTGAGCTAAACAAAACCCCAGAAGCGGATTGTGAGCTTCTGGGGCAGTTTGGATACGGCTTACCTTAGTTCTTAGTTGTTTAGCTACTTAGCTACTTAGCTGCTTAGTTACTGCTTGCCGTTTTAAGCGTTGAACGTAGCTTGAAGATGCTCTTCGGTGCTTTAGTTAGCAAGATGCCACAAAGTAGAGGGATCATCATAAGCAGAGACTGTTCAGATAGCACCTCACCGTTGATGTAGCAAGAGATTAGCAGCGCAACCACTGGGAAGATAAGGAAACAAATGGATGCTTGGAACGGTGTCGAAACCTGACCTAGTTTGAAGTAAGCCACAATACCGCCGACACTCGCTACAAAACCTAGATACACAACCGCTGAGATAGAATCCCAAGTGAAAGATTCTACGTTCACGTTCTCACCAACAGCCGACACAGCAAACAAGAAAATCGCAGCAATAAAGCTTGGCACAGCGTTGTAAGTCAGTACCTCGATGTCTTTACAGTGTTTTTGAACTAACACGTACATTACCGCGTGAATCGCAACCGCAAGCCCCAGGCAAACCGTACCGATAAAGTAGTCATCACCACCCATTTGCATTTCGTTACCAAGAATTAAGCACAGGCTGATAACCGCAGTAACTAGGCCGAATATTTGATGCTTCGCTAAGCGCAGGCCAAGGAACAAACCCGACATCAGCATCACAGCAACAGGCATGTTAGCGAAGATGATCGATGCCAAACCAGAAGAGATGTATTGCTCACCATAGATCATCAAAGTGAACGGAATCGCAAAATACATCAGTGCCACAATAAGCAGCCATTGACGCTTGCCCTTAGGGAACAGCAAAGGTTGATTGAAGGCTTTTGCTAATACTGCAAGCAGAGGGGCTGCAAGTAAAAAGCGCAGTCCAGTAGCAAAAATTGGTGGGATAGAATGCAATGCCACTTCCATAGCGAACCAAGTGGTTCCCCAAATTAAGCAAACAGAGACAAAAAGCAAGATAGTTAGCGACTTCGAATTCATGGTGACTACTCATTAATAATTATTTTAAATCATAGGCTTGTAGCGCCTTAATGACGTGGCACAGTATAAGGAGGTCGTCGGAGAAAAAGTTTGTCTTTTTGTCTCTAATTGAAATGAAATGTAGAAATTAAATCTCCAATATAACTGTTTAAAAGTAAATATTTTCACCAATTGATATTTTCATAAAGTCATTATTCTTTGTGAGGTTTAATCTTAGTTTAAGAATTGACCAATTAAGTGAAGAAGGGTTGAAAGCAACCCAGCCGTTTGCAACTGCTCGACGGGATCCTCAGTTTTGGCCAAATAGAGCTGAGGAATACACTTATTTGCTCTGCTCCCGAATGCCCTCTTTTAGATAAAATCGTTATTAGCAGCAAAGTTATCGTATTAAGTGTTTAAAGTTTATTTGGTTCACGTTCATACTGAACAAAGGCCGACATAGCATGGAAATGAGGTAGGGCATTTGAAAAACACAATCGACTTAAATCTGTATCGATTTTTGGACCTGCTTTATGAGCAACAATCTCAGGCGAAGGTATGCCATATTCTGGATATCAGTCGTGCCACGTTTAATCGTCATCTTTCGGATTGTCGAGATTTGTTTGCTAATGAGTTATTCATTGCGACCAAAGGTGTTTATACGCCGACCTTATTCACCACGCAATTGATGCTAGTGGTAAAAGAACCGCTGGAAAAGCTAGAGCAAGCGCAGCAAATATCGCAGTCGTTTATCGGTAACGATTCGAACATCGAATATGTTTTTCACGCCGCCAACCCGCTGAGCACACTGTTTACGGTTCCTCTGTTGCAGGGGCTTACTAATGAGGAGTCAAAGCCCAAAATTTCAATGATGGACTGGTCTTTAGATGGCGTTGAATTCCCTAAAGCTGGCACCTTAGCGATTGGTGTGTCGGGCTACCCCAATGAACTCAATGACCGTATTGTTGAGCGCAAAGTGGGTTCGTTGGAATTGTTTGCTTATGTAGCGGATACCCACCCTTTAGCGAAAAACGAAGCCATTGACCTTAACCAACTAGAGAGCTTTGATACGGTGCGCGTTTCGATGGGGTCACTGGATGCTAACTCCTATTACGAACGTCTAAAAAAGCGCACAGGCTTGGTATTGCAGAAAAAACTGACTGTTGCCTCGGTATCCTCCGCGCTGGAATGTGTTCAAGTCAGCCATTATGTCTACGTTGGCTTTGATATGGATTTGGCTTCAATCCCAATTGGACTGAGCAAACGACCTGTTTTATTCAACGGAGAAGCGGTGACTTTTGATGTAGGTATTCAGTATCACCGTGCTTGTTATCAGTACCCTATAGTGAAGCGTATTGAACAGATCTTAAGTGAGAGCTTAGAAAGCTATTGATTTTATAGATGACAACAACAAAAAAACGCGCCGATACTGGCGCGTTTTAGTTACTGTCTAATTGAGACTACTGAGTGTTACAGCTTAACTTCTTCAATGTCACTTGGCTTCCATGTTTGGTCATACCAAGCTTCTTGAGGGCCGTAGAGTCTTAGAATCGTGAACCAACCTTTACCTGGTACCGTCTCAATCCAGTTCGCTTCTTTGCCTTCAGGTGCTGTTGGACCAAAGTACAAATCAACCGAGCCATCTTCATTTTCAATAAAATCATCACGCTGGTTGTTCTTGCTTGGCAGCGGCTGACTGGTTTGTAGCTCTGAACGCGTTTGTGTGTCGTAAGCTACAATTGACCAGAAGTTCTTAGCCGGAACATTCGCTGGGATGTTCAATTTATAGTGCTTACCGCCATCAAAATATTCACCGTCTTTCGCTTGGTCAAGCAGCGCGTATTTAGAGCCTTTTTCTATCAGCTTGAGCGACATAGCTGGGGTATTCACCGTTGCAACATAGAAGAAGTAAGAACGAGCATCTAGGTTGCGTCCGCCTTCACCTTGGTCAACAAGCCATTGGTAATCGTCACCAATAAATGCAGTCTTCCATAAACGGTCTTCATAAATGTAAGCCTTCTTGTCTCTTGGCTGGAAGTACAGAGATCTTGCCGTTGCGTTACCAATCGCGACGCCGTCTTTCATCAGCTTCTGCATGCGCTCATCGGGTGCAAAAGGTTTGTTCTTTTGAATACCAATGCTCGACATCAGTCCACGCAGTTCATGGTCGATGAATGACACCGGTTCTTTGTCTAACACGGTTTTAATTTCTGAGTAGAAGTGCTCATCGTTCGCATGAATAGTGTTAAACGATTTGCCACTCCCCGAGATGAACTCCATTTCTGGTTGGTCATCTTTCTTCGCTAATGGGTAGATTTTTAGTTTCTCTTTATATGCTTTCACTGCCGCATCGGTTTTACCATCTTTCAGAAATCCGCGAGCGATAAACCAGTTGGTATAGCTGGTGGATTGTGAAACAAAGTAACCTTCAGGCACTTCGCCTGCATAACCTGGAGGTAAAATCAGGTATTTACCGCCTTTGCCTTTATCTGGTCCTACGATGCCTAGGTCAGTCACAAAGCGGAAGAACGCATCGTTCACCGTAGTTGGCCCCATACTCTCAGGTACTTCAATGACGGTTGGGCCATCTTTCTCCAAGTCTAGGAAAACAGAAGCGTAAACCGTGTCGGTGTTACCGGTTAGAAATAGCGGATTCGAATCCATCAGGTTATCAAACACGACTACTTGGTTTGACGATGTTGAACCAATTTCGGCATGGCCTACACGCAGTTCTTCAACCGAAGCCATTGGAATTGCATTGAGGAACACTTCTGTTGAGCGAAGTGTATCTAAATTGTCGTATAGTTTTTGCGCTGTTTCAGCCGTTGGCGCACCATCTTTAAAGTTCAGCTCACCAATGCTGGTTTGTACTGTATCTGCCGTCATAATGCTCGGCGGGATATCTGTATTGTAGTTTTCCGTCGCCAGTACTTGATGTGAGATAAAGAGACTGCTCGCCAACACAAGTGCTTTTAGCTTCGACTTAATCATGATGTCACCTTTCAGTTTCGTTTCGATGCACTTACTTTATGCTAGTCGAAAAAACATATCTGATATGTGGCAGGCTCAAAAATGAGCTTCAAAGCGAGGAACAAAGTGAAAGGGTAAAAAGACGATCGCAGAACTGCGTGGATGCACTGTAATAAATAGTTTGTAGATAAAACAAAGCCCGCATTTTGCGGGCTTATGAGTCGTAATCTAGATTTTTATTGCGTAACGGGTTTGACCGTTTTGGTTTGTCTTATTGCAAGAATCAGTTGTGGTAGCAGTGACATCACGATCATGCCTGTCATCAGCGAATATTGAACCGCAGTGAAGGATTCGCCCATTAACACCATACCTGTCACGATACCTGCTACTGGGTTAGCGATGCCACCGAAGGTGAAATCAACCACAGACATACGTTGCAGCAACCACACATACATGCCGTAACCAAGTGCCGTATTTAGCCCAATCACCCAAACCAAGCCCATCGCATTACGTGTGTCGAAATGAGTCACAGCGTTAACATAGGGTTGTGGGTCGATGAAGGCATGAACGCCAGAAGCGACAGATAAAATTGTACCGCCCAAAATTAGCTGCCATGTGAGTACCTTCCACCAGTGCATACGATTACCCAGTGATTTGGTAATGCTGCTGCCGATAACAATACACATGATCGCGGCAAACATTGCGCCTAAACCGATAGGGTTTAAGGCGATTTGACTTGGGTTGAATAGAATCCAAGCTAAGGTGATCAAGCCAATACCAGAAAGCGCTTGAATCAAATGCGGACGCTGCTTTTTCACCACCCAATGGAAGATCATTGCGAACACTGGTACAGAGATCATACCTACGCCCGAAATCGCTGAAGGCAGGGTTAATGCCATCACGAAGATCAAACCAAAGAAGGTCGCGATGTTGATCAGGCCTAAAGTGAAAATGATTTGCCACTCGCCTTTTTTAGGCAGTGTTGGCTTTACCGCTAGCAATAACAAACCAGCAGGTAATGCACGCAAAGCACCTAGTAATAGTGGTGGCCACTCCTGTAGCGTAAATTGCGTCACTGCATAAGTTGTTCCCCAAAAGAACGCGGGAATCATTGCTAATAATATGTTCATCTAAAATATCTTTACGTTAAGATAACTATTGTGTGAACTGTATACTGAGAACTAGTGGTTGTAAAGTATCTTTATGTTAAACTAGTTTAAAGTAATCAGACTAATAACGGAGCTAGATTGCAAATGGATGCTATCGACCGCGTTGTAGAGCAATGGGCAAAGGAAAAGCCCGAATTAGAAACTGAGCCTATGGCAATGATGGGCCGAATCATGCGTATTGCCAAGTATATGGAAACGCAAGTTGCCGACCTGCATAAAAAGTACGACATGAAGTTGGGTGAGTTTGATGTATTAGCGACCTTACGACGCTCTGGAAAGCCATACCGACTGACTCCCTCAGAGCTGATTGGGTCAATGATGCTGACATCAGGTGCGATGACCAATCGTCTTGATAAGCTTGAAGCCAAAGGGCTAATTAGCCGAGAGCACAGTAAAGAAGACCGACGAAGCGTGAGTGTTAAGCTGACCAAAGATGGCCTAGTTCTGATCGATGAGATGATGACTGAACATGTCGAGATGCAGAAAAAGTTGGTTAAGTCTTTATCTGCTAGCCAGAAGAAAAACACCAATCAACTTTTAAAAACGTGGTTGAGTGCTTACGAGTAATCACTGGTTGAATCGGTTTACTGAACTTAGTGAACTGAACGAGCTTCATTTGATTTGAAAACCGAAGTGATGAGCTTCGGTTTTTTTGTGGCTTCAATTTGGTGTTGCGTTATTTAGTATCGGTTATTTGGGATCAGAACTGAGCGAGAAAACCGAACAAGTCCCATCGATGTAATTCAATATTTTAGGACATCTTATTTAATACTTCCCGTTATCAATAGAAAGCCCCCATCCGTATATTTCTCGTATTCCCACAATACAGAGAACACTAAAGTGAAACTTAAAATAGCCCTTAGCGCAGCACTACTTGCAATCTCATTTGCATCCCATGCAGAGTTGAAAATGTCGATCAGCGAACAAACCAACGGCGTTGTCGTTACGGTTTATCAAGATGGAGAACGTGTCCCTAATGCGCAGGTCACCACCAATATTCGTGGACAACAAGTGACAGAAACATCAGAGAGAGGGCAAGCATTTTTCTACAAGGGTAATATCCCGAGGGTATACCGATTTGAAGCAATTACGCCACAAGGTGAGAGTGTCCAACAAAGCCGATTTATTGGACGAGATAAATAGATTTTCGGAGTGTCCGGATAGGATCGGTTTAGTGAGTTTGAGTCGATGCTCTCCAGCACTTTTCTAACTTTTTCAGAGCGAGTGTTTTTGCCTTCCCCATGTTGCCTATTTGCCACGCAAGCACGATATCAACGGTTCTCGCGTGGCCAATTTCCACTAAGCTTCTAGCTTCTAACTCGGCGGTTATAAGTTGTTTAGGTAGAGTGCCAATGCCAAGGTTACGTTGAATTGCCGTCAGCTTACTAGTCATTGAACTGACCGTACTGGTTTTTTGGTTTAGTAAAATGTTTTTGGTGACTTTAGGCGCTGACTTAGCGGTATCGGCCACTGCGATGATTGTGTGCTCACGTCGTGTAGATTCACTGAGCGGATTTAGCTCGTTTAAAATGGGGGCATTTTTTGCGGCTACCCAGATCATTTCTACACTGCCGATGGTTTTACTGTTGACGGTATTCGGTAACTCGATATTGGGCATCGATGAGATAAGAATATCTGCTTTTCCTGAGATTAATGCTTCCCAACCTCCCGACAAAATATCCTCTTGCACATACAGTTGCGTGCTGCATTCTGTTGCCATATCAGCGATTAACGACAACGCAATGTCTTGCCCGATAATGCCGTCATAGGACACAAACAGTTCACTTTCCCAACCACTGGAAAAACGTTGTATTTGGTTTATGAGCTCATCTGATCCTGCCAGCAACTGTCGACCATTTTCCACCAATATTTGTCCTACCTGAGTAAACACGGCTCTGTGTCCTGACCTATCTAAGATCAATATCCCAAGTTCGTCTTCCAATTTTTGAATCTGATAACTCAATGCAGAAACGGAACGATTGAGGTGTGCAGAGGCTGATGAATAAGTTCCCTCACGTTGTAGAACATCCAATATTTGTAAGGTGTCGAGCGGCAGTGTCTTCTTCAGAGTCTTCATAAAATCAATAAATATGGGGCAAGAGTTTCAATGAATTTAAGGCAATGGTAACAGCATTGAGGTTGTTCAATCTTCGGAATCAGTCAGTAATTTGTATGCGAGTATGTCTACTAAAATTTCAAACAAGTTGTTCTATTTTTCTCGTTATCATCTTAATGCTAAGTCGAATAACCTATCGGCAATGAAACTTATCAAGGCTTAGAATTATGAACACCCGATTGAACGACACACTGACTTTTTTCGCTCGTATTTTATTGGGTTACTTGTTTATTCAAGCAGGTTGGGGAAAGCTATTTAGCTATGAAGGAACTGCTGGATACATGGCATCTCAAGGCGTGAGCGCTTACTTGTTGCCTTTGGTTATCTTGCTTGAACTCGGTGGTGGACTTGCGATTCTAGCTGGATTTATGACTCGCTTTACTGCGTTGTCGATTGCGTTTTTCTCTTTGGTTTCCGGTGTTATGTTTCACTTCGACCCAAGTTCGTCGGGTCAAATGATTCATTTCTACAAAAACGTCTCAGTTGCTGGTGGGTATCTGGCGTTAGCGGTACTGGGCGCAGGGTCGTTTAGTGTTGATTACTGGTTGTCTAACAAGTTGAAGCAAGACGTTAAATGGACGCGCTTAATGGTTCTTGTTCGTTAGTAGTCTTAATCCAATTAAAGTTTATTCGTTCGTGTTGTTGGCGCAACTTATGAATAAAAAACCGAAGCTCAAGGCTTCGGTTTCTCTTTTGTAAGTCCCTTTATTGACTGGACTTAAGCTTGCAGCATCTCGTCGCTAAACAGTTCTGCGCAGCCAATTCCGTTGATGGCGCAGCTTTCATCGATGTCCGAGATATCACCGCTGACGCCAATGGCTCCGAGTACCGTTTTATCCTTGTCTCGAATCAGTAAGCCCCCTGGTACAGGCACCATGTTTCCGTGTGCGAGTACGTTTACGGCGGAGATAAATGCTGGCCTATTGTCAGCATCTTGGGCGAGTTTTCTAGAGGAGCACCCTAATGCGAGTGCGCCCCAGGCTTTCGCAATCGCGATGTCTGGTCGCATCATGCTGGAGCCATCTTGACGTTGCAGAGAAATCAGCTTGCCACCACTGTCTAAGACGGCGACCGTCAAAGGTTCTGTGTGGATCTTGTTTCCTGCTTTTAAGGTGCCATCGATGATGGTTAACGCTTGTTGTAGAGTCAAACTTCCCATGTTATCTCCTAGTTTTTCAAGGGGCTGTGTACCAAGCAAAGTCAGTCAATCATTACTCTTGTTGGTGAATATCACTGGCTGATTCAGCTTGGTAAAAGAGTCCTAACTGGACTCTTGTAATAGCCCATAGCTGGGTAAAGTTAGGAAGGCAGCGAACTCTTCGGCTGTAGAAAGTTGATAGAAAAGATCGGCTGTCTCTTCAAATCGACCTGCTGCGTAGCGCGAGTCACCGACTTCGTGTTTTATTGTGTCTAGCTCTTGGTACAGCCAAGAGTGGAACAGTTGTTTGGTAAAGGTTTGGCTGTCATCTAGCGTGACGCCATGATGGATCCATTGCCAAATGTTGGCTCTTGAGATCTCCGCGGTGGCGGCATCTTCCATCAATCCGTAAATAGGTACACAGCCGTAGCCTTGGATCCAAGCCTCAATGTAATACAGCGCAATACGGATATTCTTACGCACGCCGGCTTCGTCGCGGCTGCCTTCACATGGTTTAAGTAAGGTGTCGGCATTGATGGTGTGTTCAGGGCTTTGGAAATCCATTTGATTCACTTTGCCATCAAGGTGCTTGTCGAAGATCGACATCGCTAAATCAACTAGAGCAGGGTGAGCGACCCATGTGCCATCGTGTCCGTTCTGAGATTCTCTTTGTTTGTCTTCAATAACCTTGGCGGTCACACGCTCCATCTCTTGTGGATCTTTTGCTGGAATGAAGGCAGACATGCCCCCCATCGCCAGTGCACCGCGAGCGTGACAAGTACGAACCAGCAGCTGGCTGTAAGCGTTCAGAAACTCTTGATCCATGCCGATTCCGTGACGGTCAGGCAGGATACGATCTTTATGATTTTTCAGAGTTTTGATGTAGCTGAAGATGTAGTCCCAACGGCCGCAGTTCATCGCAACGATATGATCACGCATGGCGTACAAGATCTCTTCCATTTGGAAGACGGCTGGCAGAGTTTCAATCAATACGGTCGCACGGATGGTACCTTTTGCTACGTTGAAATAGTTCTCGGTGAAACTGAAAATGTCGTCCCACCATTGTGCTTCTTCCATACTCTCTAGCTTGGGAATGTAGTAGTAAACGCCTAAGCCTTGCTGCGCACGTGATTGATAGTTGTGGAAAAAGTACAGCGCAAAGTCCATCAGACAACCCGCGATAGGTTGATTGTTGAATTGAATCGATTGTTCAGGTAGATGGATTCCACGAGGGCGAGCGATTAACAACGCAGGGTCGCTGTTTAGCTGGTAGTTCTTTTGTTTCTTCTCATCAAAATAGCTGATGGTGCCTAAATTGGCATCTCTTAAGTTAATTTGCCCTTCGACCATGTTGGCCCAAGTTGGGGAAGACGCATCCTCAAAGCAACACATGAAGACTTTCGCGCCTGAATTTAATGCGTTGATCACCATCTTTCTCTCGATAGGTCCGGTGATCTCTACTCGGCGATCCAGCAATTCTGGCGGCGGTGTTGCTACTTTCCACTCTTTATTCTGACGAATAGAGACAGTGTCCTTTCTAAAATTGGGTAACTCACCGTTATCGTATTGAGCTTGTTTGATGTCGCGATCATTTAGCAGGGCATGACGGCGCTCTCCAAACTTGTTAACGATAGCTTCTAAGAATTTCAATGCATCTGTAGACAAGATCTCTTTGTACTCGGGGTTGTCCATATTCCCAAGTACCTGCATACACAGTGTTTCTTCTCTTTCTTTCTCGTCATTCATCATTGCTTGTCTCCTTTACACAATATGATGTCATTTTGTATACAAAACGTTCTTTTTAACGGTATTTATATTGTAGAAATTGTAAACAAGCAAATGGTATTTAACATTTATTTATCATTTGATCTTTTTGTGATTTATTTTTACGTAAAGATATTTTATGTAAAGTAATGAATTGTAAGGTTTTCAGGCTTGTTTGCTGTTCAATAGGATAGGTTGATGTAACAAAATTGTTTCAAATTGGGCTTGATAAATGCTGAGGATGATTCATAGTACACAAAAGTTAATCTAATTGTATACAATCTGGACTGGAGGTTCGAATGGCAATTATGAAAGCGATTGAAGCAGCGGTTGAAGTGCTTAAACGTGAAGGAGTAGACATCGCATTTGGTGTTCCCGGCGCAGCAATAAACCCAATGTACGCAGCAATGAAAAAACTCGGAGGGATCGATCACGTCTTAGCTCGACATGTAGAGGGTGCCTCACACATGGCTGAAGGCTACACACGTACGAATCAAGATAATATTGGTGTGTGTATTGGTACTTCAGGTCCAGCAGGGACGGATATGATCACAGGTCTTTATTCGGCATCGGCTGACTCGATCCCTATCCTATGTATTACTGGTCAGGCTCCACGTGCTCGCCTTCATAAAGAAGACTTTCAAGCGGTCGACATCGAATCCATTGCCAAGCCTGTTACTAAGTGGGCAACCACGGTACTGGAGCCAGCTCAAGTGCCACGCGCTTTTCAAAAGGCCTTTCATTTGATGCGTTCAGGACGTCCTGGCCCTGTACTGATTGACCTACCTCTAGATGTACAGTTAGCCGAAATTGAGTTCGATATTGATACCTACGAGCCGCTTGAACCATACAAACCAAAAGCGACTCGCGAACAGGTTGAGAAAGCACTCACCATGATGGCACAAGCTGAAAAACCTCTGATTGTCTCAGGTGGTGGTGTTATCAACGCAGGTGCATCTGAGCTGCTGCAGCAGTTTGCTGAGATCACAGGTGTACCAGTAATTCCAACTTTGATGGGGTGGGGTTCTATCCCGGATGATCATGAATTGATGGCGGGCATGGTGGGTCTACAAACCTCTCACCGTTACGGTAATGAAACCATGCTGAACTCTGACTTTGTATTTGGCGTTGGTAACCGTTGGGCTAACCGTCACACCGGCTCTGTCGATGTTTACACGGAAGGTCGTAAGTTTGTCCATGTCGATATTGAACCTACTCAAATTGGTCGCGTGTTCTGCCCTGATTTAGGCATTGTTTCAGACGCAAAATCGGCACTTGAGCTCATGGTTGAAGTCGCTAAAGAGTGGCGCGATGCAGGTAAATTACCAAACCGAAGTGGCTGGGTAGGTGAGTGTCAGGAGCGCAAGTCGACCATGCTACGTAAAACCAATTTCGATGAAGCACCGATGAAACCGATGCGCGTTTATGAAGAGATGAACAAAGCATTTGGTCGTGATACTTGCTACGTCAGCACCATTGGTTTATCGCAGATTGCCGCGGCGCAGTTCCTTCACGTGTACAAGCCTCGACATTGGATCAACTGTGGTCAGGCTGGCCCGCTTGGCTGGACAACACCCGCTGCATTGGGTGTTCGAGCTGCGGATCCTGATCGCGATATCGTCGCTATCTCCGGTGACTACGACTTCCAATTTATGATTGAAGAGCTAGCTGTAGGTGCTCAATTCAACCTGCCATACATCCATGTACTGGTGAACAACTCCTACCTAGGCTTGATTCGTCAAGCGCAGCGTCAGTTTGATATCGATTACTGTGTGCAACTTGCATTTGATAACCAGAATGCACCAGAGCTTGAAGGCTACGGTGTTGACCATGTAGCGGTTGTTGAAGGCTTAGGTTGTAAGGCGATTCGAGTTCGTGAACCAGACCAAATTGCAGCAGCGTTTGAGCAAGCCAAAGAGCTAATGAACAAGCACAAAGTGCCTGTGGTGGTTGAGCTGATTTTGGAGCGCGTTACCAATATTTCTATGGGCGTAGAGATCAACGCTATCAACGAATTTGAACCACTTGCCGAAAGCCGCGGCGATGCGCCAACCGCGCTAGCGTATAAGTAATCACGAAGTAATGTGTATCCGTAGAGCGAGATTGAGCTCTACGGAAAGCCTCCAATAGAGCGAGGCTTTACTACAAATAACCAAATTTTCAAAAATAAAGAATAAGGACAGAGTCATGGCAAAATTTGCAGCAAACTTGTCAATGTTATTCACGGAAGTTGATTTTATGGATCGCTTTGAAGCCGCCGCAGAGGCAGGTTTTCAAGGCGTCGAATACCTTTTCCCATATGCCTTTGATGCGGATGAGATTAAACAAAAGCTTGATGCTAATAATTTAGAGCAAGTGCTATTTAACTTGCCGGCAGGGGATTGGGACGCTGGCGACCGTGGTATCGCGGTTGACCCTGCACGCGTTGAAGAGTTTCAAGCAGGCGTACCTAAAGCGATAGCCTACGCCAAGAAACTGGGTTGTAAACAGGTGAACTGCTTGGCGGGTATTGTCCCACAAGGTGTCACTCCGCAAGACGCTCAGGCGACCTTTTTGATTAACCTTCACTATGCCGCAAATGCTCTAGCTACAGAAGGTATTAGCCTAGTGATTGAAGCGATTAACACGCGCGATATTCCGGGCTTTTTCCTAAACACCACGGAGCAAGCGAAAACCATTATCAAAGAGGTGGCAAGCGATAACCTTTCTATCCAATACGATATCTATCACATGCAGATTATGGAAGGCGACCTTACGCCAACCATGCAGCAGAACATTGGCCAAATCGCTCACGTGCAGCTGGCGGATAATCCGGGTCGACACGAGCCGGGTACGGGAGAAATCAATTATCCATTCGTACTGAACTACCTTGATGAGCTTGGTTATCAAGGCTGGGTTGGCTGCGAATACAAACCGAAAACGACAACGACAGAAGGCCTTGGTTGGCTAAACCAGTACCGTTAATTGCGTCTGGTAACCCTCAAACGTTAAGGAGAACAACATGTCTAAAATTGCATTTATCGGAACTGGCATCATGGGTAAACCTATGGCAAGTAACCTTCAAAAAGCGGGTCATGAATTGATTCTTTCGGATCACTTCAACGCAGCACCAGCCGATCTTGTTGCAGCTGGCGCAACGGTTTGTCATTCCCCAGCCGAAGCCGCAGAGCAAGCGGATGTCATCATTCTTATGGTGCCAAACACGCCTCAAGTGGAAGACGTCCTGTTTGGTGATAACGGTGTCGAGCAAGGTCTTACTGCAGGTGGTGCAACGGGCAAGCTGGTTATCGATATGAGTTCAATCTCGCCAATCGCGACCAAAGCCATTGCAGCACGTATCAATGAAGGCGGTGCTTCATACCTCGATGCTCCAGTTTCAGGTGGTGAAGTGGGCGCGATCAATGCTGCACTGACCATTATGGTGGGTGGCGAGCAAGATGCCTTTGATAAAGCACGCCCACTGTTTGAAATCATGGGTAAGAACATCACGCTGGTGGGTGATAACGGAGCCGGTCAAACTTGTAAGGTTGCCAACCAGATCATCGTTGCACTAAACATTGAAGCAGTCTCTGAAGCACTGGTGTTTGCATCAAAAGCCGGCGCTGATCCTGCGCGAGTTCGTCAGGCACTATTAGGTGGCTTTGCCAACTCTAAGATCCTTGAAGTGCATGGCGAGCGAATGGTTGAAGGCACCTTTGACCCGGGCTTTAGAATCTCGCTTCATCAAAAAGATCTCAACCTAGCGCTCACGGGCGCACAAGACTTAGGTGTCGCACTACCGAATACGGCTAACGCTCAAGAGTTGTTTGGCGAGTGCGCCGAAATGGGCGGTGAAGGTTGGGACCACTCTGCGCTGATTCAGGCGATAGAGAAGCGTTCTGATCACTCAATTCGCTAATCCTTAACGAGTAATCCGTCTCAATAATTGGTTTATCGTTTTTGCTGAAACCAAAACCAATGAATCAGGGCGAGCTTCGAGAAGTTAGCCCCTAGTTTCAAACAGTTTGTTTATAAATCGCGTAGTTTCGTCTCCTTTTATACGCGTTCCCGATACGAGGCAAAGGTTGAAGTTGTTCCTTTCCAACTTGATCTTAGCAGGCACCCTTTCGCCTTGTATTGGGGTTCTTTTTTTCTCCGTCAACTAAGGAGTGGCTGATGGACATTGATGCTAAGCAGTTTCTGCAAACCCTTTTCTCAAGTGCTGTAAATCAGGCACTACCCAAAAATCACATCGAACCTTTTCTTCCTCAAGACATATTTTATCGCTCGGCTAATCAAGCTGGGCGAACCGTCGTTATTGGGGCTGGGAAAGCGGCAGCATCGATGGCCGCTGAATTAGAAGCCGTCTGGCAAGTTAAGCAACAGCAAGATCTTGCACTGCGTGACCTTGAAGGTTTAGTCGTGACCCGCTACGAACACACCGCACCTTGCGAACACATTAAGGTGATCGAAGCGGCGCATCCCGTTCCGGATGCGATGGGATTGGAAGTTAGCCACCGAATGTTGGAATTGGTGAGTAACCTCAGTGAAGACGACACGGTGATATGTCTCTTGTCAGGAGGCGGTTCTGCATTACTTAGCTTGCCCGGTGGCGACATCAGTTTGGCAGAGAAGCAACAAATCAATAAGGCGCTGCTTAAGTCGGGTGCCGCCATTGATGAGATGAACTGTGTTCGCAAGCATCTGTCTTCGATTAAGGGCGGTCGATTGGCAAAAGCAGCCTACCCAGCAAGAGTGGTGTCATTGGCGATTTCGGATGTACCGGGTGATGAGGTCAGTGTGATTGCATCTGGTCCAACCGTACCGGACACCACCACGCGTTTTGATGCGATGGCAATCTTAGAACGCTACCAAATAGAAACACCACACTCGGCATTTGAATGGTTGAATAATCCAGAATCAGAAACCGTTAAGCCAGATGACGTCTGTTGGAAGAACGCCGAGCATCATATTATCGCGACCCCGATGTCAGCATTGGAAGCTGCCGCTGCAGAAGCCGAAGGTTTGGGTATTCCCGCTTATGTGCTGAGTGATTGCATTGAGGGAGAGGCGAGAGAAGTGGCGAAAGTTCACGCTGCATTGGCCAAGCAAGTCGCTAATAATAAGCATCCATTCGAGACCCCTTGTGTACTGCTTTCTGGCGGTGAAACCACGGTAACGGTTAAAGGCAATGGTCGTGGGGGACGTAATTGTGAGTTCTTGTTGAGCTTGTATAACGAGCTAAAAGGACAGGAAAACATATTCGCTTTGGCCGCTGATACCGATGGTATTGACGGTGTGGAAGACAATGCTGGGGCATGGATAACTCCACAAACATGGCAAGAAGGCACGCGCTTGTCATTGAAAGCCGATGATTATCTAGAGGCGAATAATAGTTATGACTTTTTTAAGCAAACGAGCGTGTTACTGACGACTGGGCCTACACTCACTAACGTAAATGACTTCCGTGCGATATTGATTCTCTAAGCTGACCCGCTAGAAAACACACGGTTGAATGGTCGCTGTTCTGCACATAAGAGCGACCATTTTATTGCTATCAATGCGGTGACCTCGAGTTCTGAGATTAACTTCTGGACTAATGAAGCACGTTGATTACTATGGTTTGAGTAATGAGCTGTAAAGGAAGTACTATGTCTAGGATCAGACAAAAGAATCAAGATTTAATCATCGAGGTCGCGTGTGAACAATTCGCCACTCATGGTTATGCCGCAACAAAAATGGCCGATATCGCAAAAGCGGCCGACATTCCCAAGCCTAACGTATTCTACTATTTCAGCTCGAAAGACAAACTCTACAATGCCGTTCTAGAAACCGTTACGCAGCCGTTACTTGAAGCGTCTCGCCCGATTGAAGAGCTGAGTGATCCCGTTGAAGCCTTGTCTCAATATATTCAAACCAAATTGATCATCTCTCGCGACCATCCACACGCTTCTAAGGTATTTGCCAATGAAGTGATGTCCGGTGCTAAAGTGTTGCCAAAAGAGATAGGCGATGAGCTGTATAACCAATCGCAGATGATCCTCGATAAGTTCTCCACCTGGTCAGCACAAGGCTTAATGGATGACGTTCCTGCTCATCACCTGATGTTTACCATCTGGGCGGCAACCCAAACCTACGCCGATTTTGGCTGGCAGATTTGCAGCGTGATGCAGAAAGATAAGCTCGATGATAAAGACTATGCCGATGCCGCGGAGTTCATCACTCAGCTAGTGATTAAAGGTTGCGGTGTGAAAGGAAAGGCGGAAAGCTGATTCATCAGATTCATTCAAAAGGACATCACTCGATGTCCTTTTTTGT
The DNA here is from genome assembly GCA_041879425.1 of Vibrio pomeroyi. NCBI lineage: Bacteria > Pseudomonadati > Pseudomonadota > Gammaproteobacteria > Vibrionales > Vibrionaceae > Vibrio > Vibrio pomeroyi. The sequence continues at coordinate 1,401,036 of CP090855.1, forward strand.
ATACGCTGTTTCTTGTAATAGTCGCTTAGATACAGCTTTACACATCACTTCTAGCAAAGGTCGCAGTGCAGCCAGAACTTGTTGATGTTGCGTCTGAATGCGCATTATCTATCAGTGTGGATGTCCAGCCGTAGCTGTCTCCGATACGTTTGACGATGATTAAACCTAGACCGTGTTCTGTTTTTGTATCATCACTTAAGCCTGTGCCAGTATCCGAAACTGAAATCGTGTTTGAGTTGATGGATACTGTGATTTTACCTTGCGTGGTAAATCGGATCGCGTTTTCAATGTAGTTCTTCAGCACCATGTTCACTAGAGGCAAGGGCATGTTGAGCGTGGTGTCTGGCTCAACGTTTAACACCAGCTCAACGCCAGTGGATAACATCGCTTGGTATTTCGATAAGTCGATGGACGTAGCGTTGATGGCCGTTAACGTTTTTTCGGTTGAAGAGTTCTCTTGTTTCACAATATTGAGCAGTACCTCGACCGTGTTACTCATCCCATTGGCTGCGCCTAAAATACGATCGCGTTGCTTAGTTTGGAATATAGGATCATCAGGCTTCATAGCTTGCAGTTCGGCAGCGCCAATCACAATCGCTATCGGTGTTTTTAATTCATGACTCGCGTATTTGGCAAACATCATCTCTTGCTTGGCAAGCCGGTCTTTCATTTTTGAATAGCTGTTGAGGTGAGAGGTGAGCATCTGCAGCTCATCAATCGTGCGGTCAGGTACTTTGAAGTTATCAGATTCATGTTTACTGAGTTGAGTACTGAGATCTGAAATCGGCGCCATTAACTGGTCAAACACTCGCTTGAGGGTAACCCGCAGTACTATGATCAGCCCGAGCATCAACAGAGTCGAAATCGCCATCAATACACCCCAACTGTCGTCCCACAGGTCCATATCAAATGAGCTGATGGTGATGTAAGTCGGAATGGTTTTCCCTTGGTCTTCAAAGGCAAAGTGGTAAACGAGCACACCGGGAATAATAATATGTTCTTCAGAAAGTCTAATCTCAAAGCGTTGACGATCGACCGTTTCCAACGCCATTGGTGGTAGCTTTTTGAGTTGGTCGGTAAAGTCTGCTTTACCATAATAAACCGTCACGTTGTCCGACAGCTTGAGACTGCCAGTTGGCGATAACTGGTGATAGAACTGTTGTGCTACACCCTTAAATGACTTGAGGTGATTTTCGATTTGAGCTTCTTCCTGCCAAACCAACCGCAGCGAGAACACGAAAAATACGATGCATGATGAGACCAGAGCGATGACAGAAAAGGTACGCATGGTACGGATTCTTACATCTTCGATTGAGTTGCCCAGTTTGGTTCGTATCTTCATCTTTGTTGAGGCTCACTAGCAGACGAGAGCAACTGAAATCCGTGCTTTGGAATGGTCTTGAGTATTGGAAAATCGAAGGGTTTGTCGAGTACATTTCGCAGCAGGTAGATATGGCTGCGGAGTACATCTTTGTCTGGAATGTCATCGCCCCAAAGCATGTAGATTAGGCTCTCGCGAGATACAACCCCGCCTTGAGCTTTGACTAACTCTCTCAGAATTTGGAACAAGATAGGTGTAAGGGTTAGCGTTTGACCACTTCTTGAAGCGGTATGCGTTTTTTCATCAATAATCACTTCACCAAAGCTCAGTGTCTTTTTCGCGACTAAGCCTTTATTGCGTTTGATCAATGCTGATAGGCGAGCTTCTAACTCAGGAAACTGAAAAGGTTTGGTAACGAAATCGTCGGCACCTGAATCAAAGCTACTTAACAGGTCTTCTTGGCCATTCAACGCAGTTAGCATCAAAATTGGTGTCGTTATGCCATTTTGACGTAGTTTTGAAGCTACTTGCATTCCATCAAGTTTAGGCAGCATGACATCTAAGACAATCGCATCGAAGTCGTTTTGCATTGCTAGATTGAAGCCTTGTTCGCCATCGGAAGCAAAATCCGCGACAGCCTCTTTAACCTCTAAGAAGTCGGCAATAATGCCTTGAAGTTCGATATTGTCTTCAACAACCAAAATACGACTGCGCTCAAGCATCTCTCGTTCCCACCTAAAACTCTACGGTCAGTAAAAATGTAGCCTATCCAAAATTATGTCGAATTTATGTCTAATTGATAGTGTTGCGCACAAAAATACAGCGTCATCCGATTATTTTTCAATGTCGAATCCACTTCGACTTTAATTCGACAAAGCGAATTCAACAATAGCTCACATCAATAGGTGAGGGTTGAATTATGAAAACTAAAATTATCGCGCTTGCAGCACTTCTTGGGGTCTCAATAACTCAAATATCAATGGCTCAAGCAACCGAGCTAATCGGTCACGTTCAAGGATTGAACAAACACAGCGTTGTGGCAGAAGTGCCCGGTGTTGTAGAGATGAATAACCTTGAAGTGGGTGATGCCGTAAACCAACAACAAATATTGGCTCAGATTAAAGCCGATGATTTTAAGTTTAGTGTCAATAAGGCTAAAGCCAATCTAGCGCTTGCCGAGGCGGATCTTGCGCTACGAAAAGCAACCTACAATCGCTATCAAGCACTCATTAAGAAGAACAGCTTGTCAGTTGGGGAACTAGATACGGCGCGCGCAGAGTTTCTAAGCGCCAAAGCCGCGGTTTCTGTCGCTCAAATTGATTATCAACAGTCTCAAGTGGACCTAGAAAACACTCAGATTGAATCCCTAATTTCGGGCTATATCTCCAACAAACCCACGCAATCTGGGGCTTGGGTGAGCGAGGGGGATTTGCTCTATGAAGTGGTCAACATCGACAAGGTGACTCTGTCGTTCATGGCGAGTGAGTATGACTTAAAGCATTTCAGCGTTGGCCAAGAAGTGGTGGTGTGGTCTGAAACCAATCCAGAATTCAAGATGGAAGCAAAAGTGCAGCGCATTGGCGTTGAGATGCAAAGTTTGACCTACCCAGTATTGGTCGAGATCACTAACCAAGGTCACGAGTTTAAGCCGGGCATGTCGGTTTACGCTTCGACAGATCTTTCCATTCATAGCATGACAACCGCGCAAGTCGCATTGGATCAAACAGCATCAAACGAAGCTAAAGGGCAGTAACGATGAACTTCTTAGCATACTTCGCGAATCGTCAGTTTTTGGCTCGTATCATCACGGTTATGGTGTTGCTAACGGGTGCTATGTCGTTAATGCAGCTCAATTTGCAAGAGTACCCAGATGTTGCGATGGACACGGCGGAAATCGAAACCAGTTATCTCGGCGCAACAGCCCAAGACATTGAATTGAACATCACCAATCCTATAGAGAAAGAACTTCGTTCCGTCGATGGCATTGCCTATTTTTCGTCAGAATCTTCAGAAGGGCGATCTCGTATCGAGGTTGAGTATTTGCCCGGTGAAGACGCCGCCGTGATCTTGCGAGATATACAGCAAGCAGTAGATCGAGTCGGGAACCTGCCGAAAGACATAGATTCGCCGCCGGTTGTGACTCAGCAGAAAACCTCTTCTTTGGATGTGTATCACTTTGGCGTGAGCCTAGCGGATAGCAACTCAGATAGCGCATCTTTGCAGCACTATGCTTATCAATTAGAAAAGAAGATCAATAACCTTGGTGGCGTCGGTTCTATTACGATGTCCGGCTTTAACGAACGAGAGTTCTGGGTTGAGGTCGACCCCGAAAAAGCACGTCGTTATCAAGTTGCCTTTGATGATATTAGCACTGCGATCGAGCAGCATAACCTGTCACAGTCGGGCGGATTTGTAGAGTCATGGAGCCAAGAACAGAAGATCGTCACCATGACCAAAGTCGAGTCTACGGGGGATGTGTCTAATATCGTGATTAAGGCATTAGATTCCGGCCAAGTTGTCCGTGTGTCTGATGTGGCGACCGTTATCGATACTTTTGCACGAGCTACCGAAGACCCGGTGATGAGCGGGAAACCTGCGGTGATTTTCTCTATCACCAACAGTGGTAGCGCGGATGTGATTGCGACCATCGATAGCATTAAGGCTTTATTGGACAAAGAGAGCGAGCGCATTGGCGATCAATTCATTTTCCAAACGAGCCTGGATCTCGGCAAAGACATGGGTGAGAAGTTCTCTATCGTGGCAACCAATGGTGCGATAGGCTTGGTGTTGGTTCTGCTTATCTTGAGCATGATCCTGCAGCGTCGTGTCGCTTTCTGGGTATCGGTTTCTATCCCATTTTGTGTGTTCGGTGTGATGATGGTTCTGCCAATTATGGGGCTGAATTTAGACAGCATCACATTGGCAGCATTGCTCTTGGTGATCGGTATTATCGTCGACGATTCAGTGATCATCGCCGAAAGTATTTTCCAAGAAAAGGAAGCAGGTAAAAAGGGTGTCGATGCTGCGGTGTCGGGGACTTTAAAAGTAATCAAGCCATTGATGGCAAGCCTAGTGACAACGGCCTTGGTGTTTATCCCGATGATGTTCATTCCGGGCACCATGGGTAAAGCAGTCGCGGTGATCCCGATTACCGTAATCGCAGCGCTCGTGTTCTCGTTCATTGAATGTACGTTAACGTTGCCTGCACACTTATCTTCAGCGAAAGAGACCACGAAAAAAGTCGAAGACAAAGACCGTTTTGAATGGGTTTCAAACCGCTATCGCTCACTGCTGAAGATTGCACTGAACTACAAGAAATCAGTGATTGCAGTGGCTATTGTTGGGTTTGTAGCTTCTGGCTATTTAGTCTCTTCGTTGAAAGTGGATATCTTCCCTACTGAGGCGGGAAAATACATCGATGTGTACACCGAAGTGAAAGCGGGTACGCCATTATTGAAGGTGCGAGATGCTCACCAAGCTATCGAACAAGCGATTGAATCTCTGCCAGAAACGGAACTGGTTAGCTACGAATTGGTTTACTCATCTCCCGTATCGCAGGGCATTATTAACCTGACAAATTTTGACCAGCGCACCCGTTCAGCCGAACAGATTATCACGGCACTTAACGAAGAGTTGGCAGGTCTGTCTGAAGACATGTTTATCAAGTTCTCAATTGACGCGGGCGGCCCACCTCCAGGTGACCCGGTTGAAGTTCGTGTGCTCGGTGGAACGGAGAGTGGACGTAATCAAACCGTTGAGCTAGTGATGGATTGGCTAGAAGACTATAAAGGCGTGACCAGCATTAATCACAGTGAGGCACTGAAAGATCCTCAGTTGAACATTGTTCCTCAATATCACTGGCTCGCGAAATACAACCTCACGGTGAGTGATCTATCGAACGCGCTGCGTGTTGGCTTTGATGGTAACAGCGTGACATCCACTTGGCTTGGCGATCAAGAAGTCGATATTCGTGTGGTATTAGATGAGGAATTTCGCGACCTTGAAAAGCTGAAAACCACCAAGATTTACACCGCCGACGGGCAACAAGTACCATTGAGTCGCTTGGCTATGGTCGAGCAGATAGAAATCCCGCGCCTGATTAAGCACTACAATGGTGAGCGTGAAGTTACGGTATCCGCTGCCTTATCTGACGAGAGCATTAGTCCTGTCGCATTAGCCGATGAGCTAGTCACAGAGCTTACCGGTCGATACCCATCAAGCGTGACGATTAACGTAGGCGGTGAGGCGGAAAGTACTAACGAGACAATGAGTGGCTTTATGGTGGTGTTCCCTGCAGCTATGGTGGCGATCTACTTTGTATTGGCGGTAATGTTCAACTCATTACTGCAACCACTGCTCATTATGGCGGTTATCCCATTTGCGATTATGGCTTCGTTGATGGCGCTCGTGGTTCACATGCAGCCGATGTCTCTGTTTGGATTGATTGGCGTACTTGGGATGACGGGCGTTGTGGTCAATAACTCCTTGGTGCTGATTAACCGAATCAACGAGTTAAGAATCGAAGGTTTGAACGCGATTGATGCCGTAACTCAAGCGGCAGTCAGTCGTCTGCGCCCGATTGTTATGACATCGCTGACCACAGTGGCAGGCTTGTTACCTCTCGCCTACGGGTTAGGTGGTACAGATGTGTTTATGGGGCCAATGTCGCTCACGCTGGGCTATGGTCTGTTGTTCTCATTACCCGTTGTGCTGTTGGTGATCCCTGCCATGTATGCGTTGTTCTTTTCTAAAGGCTCAGTTTCGAAAACGAAGGACAGTTTGCACGTAGCGAGCAGGTTAAACGTCAAAGAGTCATGAAGCGCGGTTTTGTGACCCGTTGTGCAATAACTCATTTATATTGGATTTGGCTCGATTAGGTATGCCATTTTATTTAAAGATAAGGGTATAGTGTCGCAAAAATTAGCGACACTTACTGGTTTTAAGAGTGAAGAGCTCAGAACACCAAAGTGAAGCTTCTAACAATATTACACGCACAACATATAGGTTTAGCAATGACGCTTAAAAGCTTGGCATGCACCATCAGCGCAGTTCTGTTGGCAGGTTGCGGTTCGACAGTCGCGACTCAAACATACAACGCTGATCTGATCATCAAAAATGGACAGATACTGACGATTAATTCAGAAATGGATGTGATTGAAGATGGTGTTGTCGTCGTGAAAAACGATCAGATTATCGCTGTTGGTAACGAGGATTTAATTACTCAATATCGCGCTGAAAAGGTGATTGATGCTCAAGACGGGATTGTTATGCCGGGCATGGTCAATGCTCACAACCATCTACCTATGATTGCGTTTCGTGGTTTGGGTGAAGAGGGCATTTCGAATCGTCTGTTTGCTTACTTCTTCCCGTTAGAAGCCGAAAAGCTTAGCCGTGAACTGATTTACAACGCGACTAAGCTAGGCAGCATCGAATTAGCGCAAAGTGGTGTGACAACTTACGCCGACATGTATTACCACATGGATGAAATGGCAAAGGCGACCAAAGAAGTCGGCCTGCGCGCCGTGCTCGGTGAAACCGTGATTAAATTCCCTGTGGTTGATGCCAAAGAACCTTACGGCGGCATCGAGTATGCCAAGGGCTTTATTGAGCAATACAAAAACGATGAGCTAATCACTCCCGCGTATGCACCACACGCGGTGTACACCGTGAGCAAAGATAAGCTGCAAGAAATCAATAAGCTGTCTGCTCAATACGATGTACCCGTGTTGATTCACGTTGCTGAATTCCCGAATGAAGAAAAGCGCATCAAAGACGAAACCAAAGCGACATCACCTGTCGAATACATGGACGAAATTGGCGTGCTCGTTGAGCGTGTGGTGATTGCGCACGGTATCCACCTTTCAGAGAACGACCAGAAACTTCTGAAACAAGCCAATGCTGGCATCTCATATAACCCAATGGCTAATGCCAAGGGCGCAACGGGTATCGCACCTGCGTGGGAGATGTACCGTGCTGATATGCGTATTGGTTTGGGAACAGACGGCCCGATGAGTTCAAACCAAGTCGATATCATGCGTACACTAAGCTACGCAGCAAATATGCAACGTTTAAAGCATTCTGACCGCACCATCATGATTCCTGAACAGGTGATTGATATGGCGACATTAGGTGGCGCAAAAGCCCTACACATGGAAGACCAAATCGGTTCTCTTGAGGCAGGTAAGAAAGCGGATATCGTGATTGTAGAGACACAATCGGCGAACATGATGCCAAATTACGACCCATACGCGACCTTGGTTTACCAAGCGAACCCAAGCAATATCGACACGACCATCGTTAACGGTCAAATCGTAATGGAGAACCGCGTGATGCAGACCGTTCAGCTGGATGAAATCCGCCAAAGCGTTGATGAGTTTGAAACTGATATCAAAGCCTTTGCCAAAGAGCTTTCTAAGAAAGCGATTAAGTCTAAGAGTTTGATGGATTAGGACATAACTTGATTCCAAAACTCGAACAGAGTGGATGAATAAGTAAGGCCGACATCATGTCGGCCTTTTTTATGGTTATGAGATAGCTTGGCTATTCCTCACATCAGTTAGAACAACTGTTGCCATTCGGGATACCACTGCCTAAGAACTCAACCCTAATTTGTTCGACATCTTTTAGGTATTGGTTGTTGGTTTGGTCTGCCTCATCAAAGTTGTTGAGGTTGACATTCCATGTCGAGAATGGAGTTGGCTGGAAATACGCATATTCGAATTTATTCGCCACTGCGCCATCTGTGATGATGCTAACGTCATTGGTGGTTGGATCATCCAAGCGGTAGTAAAACGCTCGTGAGACCGGGTTTGAACTGAATTGGTAATCCTGATCCTGATAGCGGTCGGCATAGTTACCTGAACTCGATATTCCAAGGTTGAGCTGCTTGCCATAAGGTAAGTTTTCCCCTTCTAAGAACACACGCACGGTAGAGAGTCTGACTCGGTCGAATGAACATAGTTGTGCTTGCCCTAATGGAATAGTGAAGTTCAACTCGCCAGTAGTTGCGAAGCTATCGAGTTGCTCTGGGCTAGAGATGGTGTAGTTGTCGATAGTGAAGTCTTGTGGTGCTGGCTGGAATGAAGAGAGTGCATTCACATACTCACTTTCTATGGACGCAAGGTCAAACTGGTAGTCCAAGTAACTTTTATTCAGCGAAGGTGTGATCTCACTTGGTTTCAACGCCCAGTATTCGTATGCCTGAACATAGTTAGACAAAGCCACGTACATTGGTCGTTTGAAGTGCATTAGCACTCGCGACAGCTCACGCTCGATGGAGTCGAAACTTTCGCTGTCTACCTGATAACCCTCAATGGCGTCACTCAACCTTTGCTGTTGATTAGAGGTGACGTTTTTGGTCAATAAAAGGTCGACGAGTTTAGATTGCTCTTGTGCAAAATTAAGCTGAGTGATGTTAATTGCTTTGCCTAATAGCACCTGTTTTTCAAGTTCGACTAAGTATTGTCTCGCACCTTTAATTCCCAAGGTATCAGCAAGTCTTAAATTACTGCGGATCTCTGTGATCATCAGGTCCCAAGCAAGATTGCTCTCATTCAAAGTCGGAATATTAAAGTCAAAGCCATCCATCGCTTCAGAGATTTTATGAAGTTTGATGGTCGATTTCACATCGGCGGTGAGTTGTGCGATGCCCGAAATGGTCTTGGTAACGCTATCAATGATCCCCGTGACTGATTTGATATTGGTGACTAAATTTTTCGCTTTATCCAGTGCTTCTGGCGTTTTAGCCAACTGCTCGGTGAGGTCGTTCACACCAGATAGATTTCCCGTGAACATGCCGCTGACGGCACTGCCTATCTCTGCGATGGCTTTGAAGATAGCCAACGCTGCATTGAGCTCTTGCTGAGTTTTCCAGTTTTCCACGCCGACCAAGTAAGTGGTTCTTGCACTCAGTGTCACAAGCTCCTGAGCTTTGTATTGGCTGTCGATTTCGGTCAGGCTGTCGCCTATTTTGTCTATGTTAGATTGGGTTTGAGTGATGATCGAGTCTTGCGCTCTGAGAACGTCTTCAACGTTAGCGAGTGCTAACTTCGCAGCTTCAATCTTGTCTTCGATCACTGTACTTCTGTCTTGAATGATATCCCACTGCGCTTGATACGCGATCATTGCATTCAGGTACGTTTCGTATTTGCCTTGGTAGAGCACCTTGTCGAGATAAGGCACATAGTTGCTCTCTTTAGTGCTGAAACTAATGAACTGTTTCAAGGCAACGGTTTGAAGGTACAGGTCTGAAAGGATAGGGTCATCTTCCACCACTGAGCCTGCGTGACGCAAACTCTGCTCAATCCAGTTAATCAGTTCGAGGCTAAGCTCTGGGTTGTTGTCGAATAAGCTGGCAGCCATATCAAAAGAGCGGTTAACAATGTCGGTAAAAGGGGTGGTTGCCAGTTTCATTTGCCCTGTAATGTTCGAGTCGATGGTGGTTCTGCGGTAGTGTTCACCTGCTAGTACCACAGAGGTTCCATCGCCGTCTTCTGCAGAAAGGGCATCTCGTGTGATGCTGCCATCGTTTTGGAAGGCGAGGACATTAATCGGAGTTTCGATCTCTCCTGCAATCACAGTCACTGATGCTGCCGCGCCTTGTTGCCCGAGAACGAACGTCGGGGCACCTTGACCGACAATTTTACGGGCAAATATGAGAATGTTTTGGTTATTCACTACCAAGTTGAAGTTTTCTGGAATCTCAATGGTATCGGCGAAAACGACGATCTTTGAGGGTTTAGTCACGTAGAGGTTCTGCTCCGCAATCCAGTCACTGAGGTTGATGTGGAGATCAGATGTAGATCGAGAGAGAACATCGACATCGGAATAAGCAGATTGAACCCAAGTTGGGTATTCGGTGGAATTAGGCAAGTTATTAAGCTCTAGCCAGTCACTAGCAAAAGCTTGTGGAGATAATGAAAGAGAAATAATAATCGGTAGAATTCTCATATTAATGTCCTGTCGAAATGAGTATTAGCCAAATTTTGGGTAGCAGAAACCAACACCTTATTTTTCATAAGGCGTGGTGTTCTGTTGTTATTTTGTTTTTATTGGTCTTGCTGCTTTAACTTATAGCGAGGCGTCGCTTTGCCGAGCTATTTGTCGATGGTTATGGACTACTCCATTTCTTGAATATAAGCATTATTTGCAAATGCCTTAGCTTTCTCGCTGATGTTATTCCAGTTCATTTCTGCAACCGATGTATTGGCTAATGCACCGATAGCACCAAGCATTGCGTCGTCTTTCATGATGTCGGCATTGTTTTGAGCTTCATCCAATGCTGCAAGCAGTGATGTGAAGTCGGTATTCATTTTCTGCCAATTTAACTTCAGCTTATTAATATGTGGGATAGCATCTTCAATTTGCTGAGATATAAGATCAATGCTTTCTGAAGAGCGATGGTAAGAGTTATATACCTTTTGTGTGTAAGACAATTGTTCTTCTAAATCTTTAACTTCATTTTGCAGTTCATTGCGAAGCTTACGTGCTTTCTCTGCTTTATCTCCGTAGACACCCATGATTGGAACAGCAACCAAAGGGAACCACGCGTAGGTCACGGCGGTAGAGGCAACTGTGACGTAGTGAGTGTAGTCTCTGTTGAGCTGCGCGATTCGGGCATTGATGTCGTTTACTTGCTGTTGAAGTGCACTGCCATCATCCGTTAGATAGCCGTTATGTGTGCCTTCTAACACTTCAAGTTGCAGCTTTTGCGTGTCTAGTTGCGCAGAAAAGTCCAACAAGTTATCACCCACATCGGACACCTCTTGCTGGTATCTCAATGAAAAGTTTTGCAGGCTTTTCAGGTAAGCAATCGCCATTTTTCGGTTGCGTTCAACGGCTTCAATATCTTCTGGTAACGGTGAGAATGCCTTTGCCAACATCTCATTAAGGGCGTCGCTCAAAGGATTAAGCATGTAGTCTTTGATTTGCGCGTAGTTAGCCAGGCTTAGTGATAGGTTAACGATGCTTGGGTACAGGTCTTTTTTCCAGTAGAAAGCGGTGTCATGGATATTTGAGTATTGCTGAACTAAGGCTTGGAAGTTAGAGAAAGGAATGTCGTTAGGAATGCTAAAAGCCGATTTCATACTGGTTTCTGTTACGGGCAGTGCCAGTGCTCCCTCTACATAAGCTTGGATTTGGTACCACTCTTGCTGCTTGAGGATGAAATTGTCGGTTTCTAGATCGATAAAGACGCCATTTTCACCGATGATCGTATCGTAGGTGATTTGAGGAATATTCTGTTCGGCTGACGCTTGATTAACTTGAATTGGCGCTGCTTGAGAAGTGAAAGCAAAAGAGGAAAGTAGCCCAATCGAGATCGAAGATAATACGAGTGTTCGTGTGATTTTTTTCATGTTTTATCCCTGTTAGATTTGTTATTAGCTTTTTTAGAGACAATAAGTCCCCCTACCATGAAAATGGTATTTCTATATATTTATGCGGGCTTATTGAATTCTTTATATTGTTATTGTTGTAATTATGTTGTGGGTATTTAAATGCACTCTCCATTAATGTGCTTTTTGTTTTTATAAGATTTGGTCAATCTATAGTAAATTTATAATGAAAAGTTCTATTTAGATCACATATTCGGATCCGTATTGTTTGATTGTTGATCTATTTAATTTGGTGATATTTAAATCATTAGTTTCTGTTCTTTCTTCAGGCTATATCTAGAAAGGCGTCGGAGATTTTCATTCTATTCACCAATGAGTTAAGTGATAGAAATGTAATTATCATAATTGTTGTGATTATTACTAAATCTGTTGATTGAATTGATGTTTATATAATTAGAACGAGCGTTTTAAATTTGACCTGTGCCAAATAAATAAGAGGTTTAATATTTAGCTTTAATTAAATTAGCTGAATTTAAATTAGTAATGATTAAATTAGAGATATTAATTATAGGGTGGAGGTTGATTGGGTATTTAGGAGGCGATCAACCAATAGGATGGCGTATTTAATAGTCAGGAGTGAATTTGTATTAACAGCATTAAGGAAGCTTGCCCATCATCGTGAGATATACACTGCTTGATGGACAAGCATTGGCGTTAGTTATTATTCATTGCCAACTTACCTAGCTTCATCGCAGCCGCATGGTGGCGGTGCATCAACTGCTCCATGTCTACGCCAATCACTGCTCCATCGTTAACTCGCCATTTTCCGGCCACCATCAGCTTATCCGCTTGTTGAGCGCCGCAGAGCAATAGTGCTGCCAGTGGATCGTGGCTGCCAGAGAAGCGAATGTCATCCAGTTTGAACATCGCGATGTCGGCTTGTTTACCGACCTCTAGCGTACCAATGTCGGTTCTGCCCATTGCGGCGGCAGATCCTGAGGTTGCCCAGCGCAATGCGTCGAAGTGTGAAACATTAGCAGAGCCATATTGCAGGCGTTGTAGGTACATCGCCATGCGAACTTCGGCAATCATATTAGAGCCGTCGTTTGAAGCTGAACCATCAACACCCAGTCCGACCTTAACGCCAGCCGCTTCAAGGTCGTTGTTCTTACAAATACCGGAAGCCAACATCATATTGGAAGTTGGGCAGTGACTGATACCAATGCCCGCTTTGCCCAACCGTTTGATTTCTTCTGGGTTGAAGTGAATACCATGAGCGAGCCAAGTGCGTTCATTCAGCCAGCCCACATCTTCCAGATAATCGACAGGGCGTAGGCCAAACTTCTCGATACAGAAGTCTTCTTCATCGAGCGTTTCGCATAGGTGGGTGTGCATCATCACGTTCTCACGCTCACTGATCTTGGCGGTCTCTTTCATCAGATCCGTGGTGACCGAGAATGGCGAACAAGGCGCGAGCGCGATTTGAATCATCGCCCCTTCATCACGCTGGTGGTAATCACGAATCAAGCGTTGGCTGTCATCAATGATGGTTTGTTCGGTTTGAATGGTGTGTCTTGGAGGTAGCCCACCTTCATCTTCCCCTAAGCTCATTGAGCCACGCGTAAATATCGCTCTCACGCCTAGCTTCTCTGCCGCCTCGACTTGCAAATCGATGGCATGTTCTAGCCCGTTTGGTAGCAAGTAATGGTGATCGGATGCGGTAGTACAGCCCGACATCATCAGCTCAACCAATGCTAGCTCTGTAGCTAGGCTCATCATCTCAGAATCGAGGTTGGCCCAAACCGGGTAGAGGCTTTGCAGCCAATGGAAGAGTTCTTTATTGAGTGCGCCGGGGTAGGCACGCGTTAGGGTTTGATAGAAGTGGTGGTGCGCATTGATAAGTCCAGGAGTCACAACATGACGAGAGGCGTCAACGCTGTAATCTACGGGTAAGGTCGGCTCTTTGTGTTTGCCAACCAGCTCAATGATTGTATTACCTTTAATGACAATACCGCCTTCTGCATCAGCGAGTGAGCCAGTGTAGATTGCGAGAGGATTCTTAATCCAGATGGTTTCCATTCATAGTAGTCCTTAGCCATCTCAGCCTTTTCAGGGAAGAGGGTCTTTATTGGTATTTGCTGTTGATAGATAAATTCGAATCAGGGGCGTTAAAACGTTCAATGTTCTAATCATTCCCTGATTCTGTGAAAATCGGTTTTACGTTAGTTCGAGAATCAGCTAGTTCGTTTTGGGCTCAGGGTTTTTTGATGCCGCTTGAACATCTGTTTCTGTACTTGCTTGTTGAATCTCTAATTGCTCGTCTGAGTGTAGTTCTTCTTCAGCCTGTTCTTTCATTTCTAGCTCAACTTGCGCTTGGCTCTCGGCCAACGCTTCTTGTTCTTCAGCTTTTGATGATTTTGGTAACACAAGGTTAAGAACAACCGTCATGATGGTGCCAGTCGTAATGCCAGAGTGCAGGAAGTTCGCCAAATCATGTGGCAAGTGTTGCAGCAGTCTTGGCTCGAAGGTGACGGCTAAGCCAGACGCTAAACCTACACAGATTACCAAGGCATTTCGCTTGGTGTCTGCGGCTTTGATCAACATGCGGATACCCGCGTAGGCAATCATTCCGAACATGACAAAACCCACGCCGCCTAATACGGGTTTAGGAATCGTGACGGCAATAGCAGCTAATTTCGGGAATAAACCACCTAAAATCAGCAAGCCACCTGTTGCAGCCACTACATAGCGACTTGCCACACCTGTGATACCTACAATACCGACGTTTTGGCTGAATGACGCTAGTGGCATCGCTGTTAAAATCGAAGATAAGGTACTACCAAGGCCATCACCCAGTAATCCACGTTTTAGATCTTTACCGCTGACTTGGGTTTGACAGTTGTTGCCAAGCGCCATGAAGTCGCCTGTCGCTTCCGCGATAACCACGATGTACACCAAGCTCATGCTGATGATGGCACTGGCAGAAAAGGTAAAGCCGTATTTGAAAGGTTCAGGACCACCGACCCAAGCCGCAGAACTTATTTGTTCAAGGTCGACCATACCGAGTGACAGCGCCACAATGTAACCGCCTGCTAGGCCAATCACGATAGCGGAGGCCGCAACCGCGCCTTTACAGTAAACCGATACGCCAATCACTATCCCCAAAGAGACCAGTGCGAGAAACAGTTTAGGTAGCGTGGCGAATTGTTCCGTGTTGGCAGGAGAATCGCCAACCCAGTTCATGGCAACCGGTAAAATGGTTAAGCCGATTAAGGTAACCACAACACCACTTACCACGGTTGGGAACAGCTTTCGAACCTTGTCCATGTAGAAGCTGGCACCAATGACCACAAACGAGCCGATAAGCGCCGAGCCCATAATGGCGGCGACACCACCTTCGTTACCGATCGAAATAGCCACACCTAAAAAGGCAAAGCTCGAACCCATAACAACGGGCAATCGAATGCCAACAGGGCCAAAGCCAAGACATTGCGCGACAGTCACAATACCAGACGCCAATAGCGCTGCATTGATCAGTGAAACGATCTCTGTGTTGGGTAGGCCGATGGAGGCGCCGACAATAAGAGGGACAGCGACGATGCCACCAATCGAGGCGAGCATGTGCTGTAAAGCGAGTAGAAGGGTTAGCCCATGAGGCGGTCTTTCATTAAGGGTGTACAGAAGTTTCATTTGATATTCCTCTGCCTGCGTTTCCGTTTACAGACGATTGGCGGTCAAATAATGACTTCTACAAACTGCGTAGGGTCATAAAAAAGGTGCGCTAAAGTAACGGGTTGCTTGTGTGTTCCGCTGATTAGCACAATTAGCTTTTTCTTAAAAATGATGTTGTAACCTGTTTTTTGATAGCTCGGCCTGCGAACAGGCCAAGCGATAGTTGCGTTTGATGGTTAACCGATGAACACTAGCTTGGCGATAAAGATAACCGCTAGGAAGTACATCGAGATAGACACATCTTTGGTTTTACCTGTCGCCAGTTTAAGCACGGTGTAGGTAATGAAACCCAGTGCAATACCATTAGCGATAGAGAAGGTCAGCGGCATCATCAGTGCGGTAATCGCGGCTGGTGCGCCGTTAGTAAAGTCTTTCCAATCGACGTGCTGCATGCTGCTCATCATCACGAATGCGACGTAAATAAGAGCACCAGACGTAGCGTAAGCTGGGATCATACCTGCAAGCGGTGATAGGAAAATTGCCGCTAAGAACAATACACCAACCACAATTGCTGAGAGGCCTGTTCGTGCGCCTGCTGCAACACCAGCGGCACTCTCTACATAACTGGTTACTGGCGGACAACCCACACACGCACCTGCCACGCTTGAAATACTGTCGGCTTTCAGTGCTTTGCTCAGACCTTCAATCTTACCCGTTTCAGGATTGGTCAGATTTGCACGCTCAGCCACGCCCATTAATGTACCCGCGGTATCGAACATGTTTACAAAAAGGAAAGCCAAGATAACGCTGATCATCGATACGTTCAGTGCGCCTGCGATATCCATTGCCATAAAGGTTGGTGCTAGGCTTGGTGGTGCAGCGAAGAAGCCATCGTAGTGAACTAGGCCAAGCATCATGCCGACTAGCGTTACACTCAAAATACCGATAAGTACCGCGCCAAATACTTTACGTTCACTCAGAACCGCAATGATCAAGAATGCGATAGCAGCAAGCAGAGCTTCTGGTTTGGTGA
This sequence comes from Vibrio pomeroyi, assembly GCA_041879425.1. Lineage (NCBI taxonomy): Bacteria > Pseudomonadati > Pseudomonadota > Gammaproteobacteria > Vibrionales > Vibrionaceae > Vibrio > Vibrio pomeroyi. Next base: position 1,417,396 of record CP090855.1, read on the forward strand.
AATCACCCAGTGAAACCAAAGTTGCTGGGTTTTCGACGACGATACCCGCTGTTTTTAATCCAATTAGACCTAAGAACAGACCAACACCCGCAGTCATGGAATAGCGCAAGCTCTCAGGAATACTCTCGATGATCCATTGGCGGACTTTGTAGAAACTCATCCCGACAAACAAGATACCGGAGATAAACACCGCACCTAGCGCCACTTCCCAGCTGTAGCCCATTTCGCTTACTACTGTGAACGAGAAGAAGGCGTTCAAGCCCATGCCCGGAGCAAGGCCGACAGGCCAGTTAGCAAATAAGCCCATTAACAAACAACCAATCGCGGCACCAATACAGGTAGCGACAAATACTGCCCCTGCATCCATGCCTGAAGCGGCCATGATTTGTGGGTTAACGAAGATGATATAAGCCATGGTCGCGAAGGTGGTGACACCGCCGACTAACTCATTTTTTACGCTGCTTCCGTGTGCCTTAATCTTAAAGAGTTTCTCTAAAATTCCGTTGTCCGCATCTTGGTTGAGTATTTCTGTTTTACTCTCACTCATGTCTGCAAGTCCTTTTATGTTGTGATCCATTTATTGAATACAGCGAGATTTCAATATTAAGTTTTAAGGTTTTTCCTAGCCGTTATTTCTCTAGTTATCTGTTCTCTAGTCATCAACTTCTAACTAATAACGTTGTTAGTATTTTTATATGAGCGTGTTTAGTGAGTGCACACCTTTTGGGGTGCACACATCACGCATGAATCTGTTTATTGTTTAGTGGTTGAGCCTAGATCGGGATTCTAAGCGTCAGGACTAACTGCCCCGATAAGTCGAGAAACTGTATGGTGAGACTAAAAGTGGAACGTGGTAGTGCGCATCGGGATCATCCAAGCCGAAACGAATAACCACATCGTCTAGGAAAGGTACACCATCCAATTCGACACCTTTGCTTTTGTAGTAATCGGCTACATAGAACACCAATTGATATTTCCCCGGTCGGAATTCATTCCCAGCCAGAATCGGCGCATCGGTTCGTCCATCTGAGTTGGTGAGCACGGTCGCCAGCTTTTCTGTTGAGTCTTCGTTTACCTTATAAAGCTCTACCTTGATCTCTGCGCCCGGTAAGCCGTGAGTAGTGTCTAATACGTGTGTTGTTAGTCTTCCCATAGTCCTTTAATAGCGCTTTTGGCGCTCCTCTGTTCCGTGGTTTGTTTGTCCATATCGACCTTGCAAAAGAGTGCAACTGGTCACTTTGTTATCACTAACTATGTACGAACTGTACACAATTAGTAAAGCGAATTGTTGGGAAAATGTTAACTTCTGTGTCTTTTTCTCTGACTTTATAGATCCTGATTATCGTTTTTGGGTGAGGTTATTGCTTATTAAGTTGTTGTTTTTAAATTATGAAAGTATCTAAATTTAACTTGAATAACAAAATCTTTACATTGAGATAAATAATTGTATACAATAAATGTACAGGGGTAAGGTTGCTCGGTTTTGAAATAACCAATAGCGGAATCACCAATAGCAGAATCATATTGATGAACCAGCTAAACAGCGGCTAAGCCAACCACTTATGTTAGGAGTACTTGGATGAATAAGGATTATTCAAGAAATTTGATCGGTTACGGAGCTAACCCTCCAAACCCTCAATGGCCAGGTAATGCGCGCGTCGCGGTTTCTTTTGTATTGAACTATGAAGAGGGCGGTGAGCGTTGTTTGTTACATGGAGACGACGAATCTGAAGCCTTTCTCTCAGAGATCCCGTCAGCACAGCCGATCAAGGGCGAACGTCACATCAGCATGGAATCCATCTATGAATATGGTAGCCGAGCGGGTGTGTGGCGTGTTCTTGGCTTGTTCGATGAATATGAAATCCCACTGACTGTATTTGCGGTCGCTATGGCTATCGAGCGTCACCCAGACGTAGCGAAAGCCATGGTCGAAGCGGGTCACGAAATCTGTAGCCACGGTTATCGCTGGATAGACTATCAATACATTGATGAGTCAGAAGAGCGCGACCACATGACCAAAGCGATCGAGATCATCCAACAAGTGACCGGTCAGCGCCCACAAGGTTGGTATACCGGTCGAACGGGGCCAAATACTCGTCGTTTAGTTGCAGAAGAAGGTGGCTTCCTTTATGACTCAGATGCCTATGACGATGACCTGCCTTATTGGCACACCGAAACCGGCCATCCACAACTGGTGATCCCATACACACTCGATGTCAACGATATGCGCTTCTCAACCGCGCAAGGTTTCAACTCGGGTGAGCAGTTCTTCCAATATTTAAAAGACACTTTTGACACCCTTTATATGGAAGGCGAAACCGCACCGAAAATGATGTCGGTTGGGCTGCATTGTCGTCTGATTGGTCGCCCCGGTCGTATTGCTGCATTAAGACGTTTCTTAGATTACGTAAAACAGCACGACAGCGTGTGGTTATGTCGTCGAATCGATATCGCGAACCACTGGCACCAACATCACCCATACAACGAACAACAAAATTAGAACGAACAGCAAGGAGGCTTAACGTGACTGAATTTCGATCTTGCCAACCAACAACCATGAGCCGCGATACCTTTGTCGCGCACTTTGCTGATGTGTACGAACACAGCCCATGGGTTGCTGAAGCGGTGTATGACCAAGGTTTGAATGCCGAAGATGATCATATCGAGAACCTTCATCTGAAAATGGCATCGACCTTGTTAAATGCCGATCAAGGCAAACAGTTGGCTTTGATCAATGCTCACCCAGATTTAGCGGGCAGAGCAGCAGTAAACGGCGAACTCACCGAGTCGTCGACCAAAGAACAAGCGGGGGCGGGCATCGACCAATGCAGCGCCGAAGAATTTGAAAAATTCACTTCTTACAACAACAGCTACAAAAGTCGCTTCAATTTCCCTTTTATCATGGCGGTGAAGGGAGCCAATCGTTACCAAATTCTTGAGTCGTTCGAGATGCGATTAGGAAATGATAGTGAAACTGAGTTTGCTACGGCGATTCAAGAGATCAATAAGATCGCAATGTTTCGTCTCTGGGATATGTAAGTTAACGGAGTTAACAGCTATCTCAGCCCAGTCTTAGTGCGCTAAAGGTTTGATTTGTAAAAACATAAGCCACTAAGTTCTCATTTTATTATTACTTGATTAATTTCATAGGATTACACGGACATGACCCATAAATTTGAACAGTACATAAACCTTGCAGACGAAAAACTCGGCGCAGAAGCTATCTTTGCAACCGACGATTTTTTCGCGGATAAAAGCCGTCTACTCAGCCACGCAGCGCCCGAGTGGAAAGACGACTTATATGACGACAACGGCAAGTGGATGGACGGTTGGGAAAGCAGACGCAAACGCGGCGAAGGTTACGACTACTGTGTCGTTCGCCTTGGCCTAGCTGGCACCATTGCTGGCGTTGATATTGATACCTCATTCTTCACAGGTAACTTCCCACCTTCGGCATCAATTGACGCGTGTTATTCACCACAAGGTGAGCCAACAGACTCAACAGAGTGGCAAGAAATTCTGCCTTCAATGGCACTACAGGGTGATCATCATCATCTTGAAGACATCGAAAGCGACCAAGTATTTACGCACCTACGTTTGAACATCTACCCAGACGGCGGTGTCGCACGCCTACGTGTTTATGGCCGACCAAGCGTGGATTGGGACGCAATAGATTCTCAGCAACAAGTCGACCTAGCAGCCGTTGAACACGGTGGCCGAGCACTCGCATGTAGCGATGAGCACTACGGCAACAAAGCCAACATCTTAGGCCCAGGCCGCGGTGAAAACATGGGTGATGGCTGGGAAACAGCTCGTCGTCGTACACCGGGTAACGACTGGGTAATCGTGGCATTAGGCCACCCAGGTAACATCGAACGTATCGTAGTGGACACAGCTCACTTCAAAGGTAACTACCCAGACAGCTGCTCAATCCAAGCGGCTTACGTGAAAGGTGGCACCGACGACCAAGTGGAAACACAAAGCCTATTCTGGCGTGAACTCTTGCCAGCACAAAAGCTGCAAGCACACGAGATTCACGAATTCATTTCTGAGGTAAACGACCTTGGTGAGATTACCCACGTACGTGCAAACATATTCCCAGATGGTGGTATTAGCCGTTTGCGTCTATTTGGTACGAAAGCGAAATAGGTAAGGAAATGAGTATGAGTAATGGAATACGTCGTTTATCTATCGAACCGTTAACCAAGCAAGCTTTTGCTGAGTTTGGCGATGTTATCGAGTCCGATAATAGTGATTTCTTCATGATCAACAGTGGATCAACACGTCGCTACCACAAGCTAGCGACAACGGATGTGCAAGACCAAGACGGAGAAGCGATCATCAGCATCTTCCAAGCCACACCGTTGAGCTACCCACTGACCATCGAAATGTTAGAGCGTCATCCACTTGGCTCTCAGGCATTCGTTCCATTACTTGGTCAACCCTATTTAATTGTTGTTGCACCAAAAGGCGATAACCCAACGTTAGCCAATAGCCGAGCTTTCTTGAGCAACGGCCGTCAAGGAGTGAACTATCACAAAGGGGTGTGGCATCACCCAGTTCTCGCGCTCACCGATCAAGACCAGTTCTTGATCGTCGATAGAGGCGGAGAAGGACACAACTGTGATGAAGTTTATTTCGAGAACGATCGAGTGGCATTGCATTTGGAAGACTTGCCAACGGAAGACAACAAGGAAGAGCAACGCTTAGTTAAAGCGTTGTGATACAGGAGTTTATTATGGATCCGCATATTACAGAGTGGTTGAATTTAGCGATTCGCTGGATTCACATGATTGTTGGTGTTGCGTGGATAGGCGCATCATTTTACTTTGTTTGGTTAGAGAACAACCTTAACCGAGTTAACCCTAAAACGGGCCTTTCAGGCGACCTATGGGCGATTCACGGCGGTGGTATTTATCACCTAGAGAAGTACAAACTCGCGCCACCAGAAATGCCAGAGCACCTGCACTGGTTCAAATGGGAAGCCTACTTCACGTGGATTACCGGTGTGTGTCTACTGGGTGTGGTTTACTACCTTAACGCTGAAATCTACCTGATTGCACCGGGCTCTGGCCTTGATTCAACAACCGCAATCGCGATTGGTATTGGTTCATTCGTTGCTGGTTGGTTTATCTACGATTTATTGTGTGACTCGCCATTAGGCAAAACCCCAGTACTGCTTGGCGTTGTGCTGTTTGTGTTGCTCGTTGCCGCGACATATGGCCTAACCCAAGTGTTCAGTGGCCGTGGTGCTTATATCCACGTGGGTGCCATCATTGGTACCATCATGGTGGGTAACGTATTCCGCGTTATTATGCCTGCACAGCGCAACTTGGTGAAAGCGATTGAAGAGAAACGCGAACCGGATCCAGCACTGCCTGCGAAAGGTCTACTGCGCTCTCGTCACAACAACTACATGACACTGCCAGTGCTGTTCATCATGATCAGTAACCACTTCCCAAGCACTTATGGCTCGGAATATAACTGGCTGATCCTTGCAGGCTTAGCGATCTTCAGTATCTTGGTGCGTCACTATTTCAATACACGTCATGGCAGTCAGAAGTTCGCATGGACAGTGCCAGTCGCGGCTCTGGGTATGATTACGCTTGCGTTTGTTACCTCACCTTACGCGAAAAAACAGATGTCTCCGGTTGTGCAAGCGCCAGTGGTTCAAGAAGCGCAAGTGAGCGCGACAGAATCGGCTCCAGAAGAATTTGCTGCGAGCAGTACCGCTTCGGCAACGACTGATGCTAAACAGGCTCCAGCACACGCAACGCAATCTGTTAGCGCAGGCGTCAGTTTTGAAACCATCAACAAAGTCATTCAAGAGCGTTGCTCTGTGTGTCACTCATCAACGCCTAGCCACGCCGCTTTTGCTGCTGCGCCAGGTGGTGTGATGTTTGATACGCCAGAAGAGATTAAAGCCAACGTCCCAAGGATTGTTGCTCAAACCGTAACAACCAAGGTAATGCCGCTCGGTAACATGACTCAAATGACTGATGAAGAACGCGCACTTATCGGCACTTGGGTAGAGCAAGGCGCGACGCTTCAATAACCGTACTTTGCAATAACAGTACTCAGCATCCTTTACCTAAGAGCATGAGTCTTAGGTGAGGCTTGGGGAGAGTTTGGTTTACGGGCACGCGCCAAACTCATCCCACCCTGTTTCCCCGGTTCCTATAACCGGGGCTTTTTGTTTTTGGACAAAGGTAATGCAGATTTATCATTCAGTTAGTGACTCTATATGCATATGTGAATTAAAGTGTTTTATCAACAGTTTGGCTATATCAAAGCTGTGTTGTGATTAGAAATAAACATAAGTCATTGTGAACATGTGCTTTCCGAAGGGAAAATAGAGATGGTTAGAAAAGGTATGCTTCTTCAGTTACTGGATGAACTCCGAACGCTTGAAGAAAATGGATCCGAATTTACTGCAAGAGAAGTTGCTGAATCGGTTGGCTACAGTGTTAACTCGGTGAATAAGTATTTTAATGAAAAATTAAAAGGTAAGTATGTTACTAAAGTAAGTCGCTCACTTTGGAAATGTAGCGGTATCACGCAACTATCAAATGACCAGTTTTTCTTATTGATGTCTCAGAGTCAAAATACTCAAGGAAAGTCACCTGATGAAGTGCTCTCAAATCAGCTCATTAAAAGAAGTCATGATGCTTTTACTTTAGCTTTGGAGGTATATAACCGGCCCACATTAGGTAATCGTGTAGAAGCATTTACGATTATGATGGTGAACGCTTGGGAGCTTATGTTGAAATCGGAATTGGCTAAAAGAGACGGAGCATCAAGCATTTTTAAAGATGGCGACTTTAGCATTAGCATTCGTGAAGCTATATCTAAGCTAATGGACCCTTCTGACAATGTATTTAAGAATTTGGAAACCTTAATAGATTTGCGTGATCAGGCTATTCATCTTTTAATTCCAGAGTTACAACCTCAACTATCGCGTTTATTTCAAGCAACGGTTCTTAACTATCAAAAACGGTATAAATTACTAATGGGTAATAGCCCACTAGCTGGTCAAAGTGTGGGTTTACTTAGTCTTATTGTTGATGGATTTGAGCCTGAAACTGCGGTAATTAAAGAAACTTATGGAGAGCTTACCGCTTGCCAAGTTAAAAGTTTTTTGACGAAATTTACTGAAATTGCGAAAGAGTGTGATTCAGATGAATTTTCTATATCTATAGATTACAAATTGGCATTGACTAAAAAATCGTCAGAAAGTGATTTATCGCTCTCCCTGAGTGACGGCGGTGAGAAAGCAATCATCATTCGAGAGACCAAAGGCCCAGATATCACTCATCCGTATCACCAGAAAACGGCCATTGAAGAAATCAACGCAAAACAAGAGTATGTAAATATTACAAGCCACTCATTTCAAGCGGTTGTTAAGAAAAATAAAATTCAGAACTCCAAATGTTCAAATTACCATTATGAGTTAGATGGACGACATAGATACTCAGAAGCATTCATTGAATGGTTTGTGAATAATTTACATCAGAAGAATTGGTTGACTGGCGCTTTGAAAAGTTACCGCAATAGGCGTAAGAAAGCGACTGCATGATGGTAATCTCTTAGGCTGATATGTTCAGTTCAGGGTTAGTGTACATATAATACTTGAACTGAAATTTCGATTATTCAAAGAGGTAAGGATAAATATGGATATTGCCGTACTAACATTTGATGGATTCAATGAGCTAGATTCTTTCATCGCAGCGGGTATTTTGAATCGAATGAAAGAGTTTAGCTGGAATGTGCAGATCACTAGCCCCACAGAATCAGTGACTTCAATGAATGGGGTCACAATTCAATCTCAGCAACCTCTGGAATTTGCCAATACTGCTGATGCGGTGTTGTTCGGTAGTGGCATGTTGACCCGCGATATTGCCCAAGACTCTAAATTACTCTCAAGGTTAAGCCTTAATCCACAAACACAATTGATTGGCGGTCAATGTTCAGGGACTTTGTTAATGTCGGTATTGGGATTGCTGAATCAAGTTCCAGCCTGTACTGATTTAACAACGAAACCATGGGTAATTGAATCCGGCGTGACTGTGTTGGATCAGCCGTTTTATGCGAAAGGTAACATTGCTACAGCGGGTGGCTGCTTGTCATCCAAATATCTAGCAGCATGGGTTATCAGTAAACTAGCAGACCAAGCACATGCCGAAGCTGCAATTCACCATGTTGCGCCTGTTGGCGAGAAAGAAGAGTCAGTGAGTCATTGCATGTCGGTAGTGAGTGACTATCTTTAGTTGTGTATTAGCCCTAGTTCACGTGTTAATCATTCATATTGGCGATTTTCCCCCTTGTCCTAATCGTTTATTCGGAGGTTCAGATATTTATGAAACCTCTGACCTGTCAGTAAATTCTATACATTGCTCTCTTTATTGATAATAATTATCACTTGATTTTTTGTTATTAATTTAAGTGATGAACAATTTGAGATTTACCAACTTTCTTCCTCTTAATCTTTTACTTCTAACCCCTATTACTCTTGCAACGACCTCTGATTTTTTGGATGCCGAAGAGTTTAACCATTCCCAAGATACCATTTGTGAAAGCGTGGTCTGTAATAACCCAACTACACCTTTAATTTTACCAAGGACTGAAACGGAGAATGAAGTTGAAGAACATGTTTCATCATATGAACCCATCGATGAACTTGAGGAATACCGAGTGCTTTCTCAAAAGCGTATACCAAAATATTGTAGCGATCTAAATGAGATGTACGGTGTTCGTTTGAAAGACTGTATGCATATGTAGTTCCGTATAAGGTACTTGATATGAATCTCTACCCGTGGCATTTTTTGTTCCAAATTGACTTTAATTAGGACAGAAAATGGAAGAGGTGATAGTCGCGTATTTTAGGGCGTTAAGCGCGTTCTTCAGATATATGTTTCAGTCGCTAGTGATTGAATTTATTGGTTACGGTTCTGGCTGGATAGTCTGTAAGGTATTCACTTTAGGGCGCTTCCCTTCATTGATTCCAACTGAAAAAGAACGAACCAGAATCTCTTATATCGGAGTAATTAGCATCGCGCTATTTCTGTTAGCTATCGGTGTGTTCAATAGTTTTTAATGCTCAGAGCCAGCCATAGAAGTGAGTAAGTATGAAGTTCTACCCTGCTGAACAATACCAAACTGCTTGTCATGAGAAGTTTGCTCGATATGAGCGTGACATCAGAAAGCTGATACCTAATACGAGAGTCGAGCATGTCGGCGCCTCTTCGATTCCATCGGCAGTATCTAAAGGCGACTTGGATATCTCCGTAGGTGTTGAGCTTGGCGAACTTGAGGATGTTATAGGGAGGCTAACAACACTCGGCTTTAAAGAGAAACTCGATACCTTAAGAACACCCGAACTTTGTATGTTGGAATCTACATCTTCTGATGATGTGGCGTTGCAAGTAGTCGCCAATGGTTCTGAGTTTGAATGCTTTCTAACGTTTCGCGACAAGCTACGTGCAACCCCTGCCTTAGTTGAGCAATACAATGCCCTCAAAGTGTCTTGTGAAGGTTGGCCGCAAGAAGAGTACCGTGAAAAGAAAGCGGATTTCATTGAGCATGTATTGGGGCTGAAATAACAACTGTACCCCTAACATCTCATTTTTTAATTAACAAAAGTCTTATTAATACAGAGTGTTAAGCAAAGACAACGAGCTTCTGAAGATTTACCCTCTTAAATTTCCTTCAATACGTTTCAATAGCTTGTATTTACGCAATAAAGCTCACATAAACAAACCAACTCAAATATGAATTTATTTGTTTATGATATGTTTCTTGTGATTTTATAAAGTTTGGTTTATCTATTGAACACAAAATATTTTCTTTCCGACTAGTTTCAAGATTTGTTTCTCAGTAAATCAACCAGCCGCTACCTGAAATCCATTCTCCTACGCTTATAACCATTTTTACCTTAGGAAAGGACATGTCTGAAGTAATAGAAAATACACACACAGTTGTACTCGCATCTCGATGGTCTCGCTTTTGGGCGTTTGTTATCGATGGCCTCATTTATGCGGCTGCTATGATTCCAGTTGCTTTATATACCAATTTGTTCGATCGAGCAGTTTCTAATGGAGCCGTTGAACTACACGAACAAATAATGATGTTTATTTATGGCTGGGTGGTGTTCCTATTGTGTCATGGCTACTTACTGCAAAAAAAGGGACAAACGATCGGGAAAAATGTAATGGAAATTGCGATTGTTGATATGGACGGTAAGCAAATAGGACTGTTCAACATAGTGATCAAACGAATCTTACCTATGAGCATCTTTGTTTATATTCCTGTTATTGGTCAGTTTATATCGATTCTTAATTACCTGTTTGTTTTCCGCAAAAATAGACGCTGCTTGCATGATTTAATCGCAGGCACTCAGGTGGTTAGTGTGGCGGTACCTAGAAATCTAGATTTCAGTACTATCGAATAATTCCAAAGTAAGCTTTGTCTCGGTAATTACATGCTCAAATAAACAGCGCCAACGCCAATTCTTGGTGCTGTTTTTACTTTCCTCTTACACTCTTTTCTAATATCGAACCTAGTATCAAATTACTCTTTGTCATACAGGCAAGTAACTCATTATGAAGCACTTCTTCGATAGCGAACTCATGCTCTCTAGCTCCTTGAATTTCGTTTTGCTATCCCTTGGGCTAACGCTCCTCTTACATATTCCAATTTGGTGTGGATTCAACTTGAGCCGACGAAAATGGAAATTGATGGACTATTTGTGGCCGCTGCTCGCGGGTATCGGCATGCTAGGTGCAGTGTCTGAAATTCGGGCATCGGTAGCCGGTGATTGGGTTGAGACTGAACAAACCAGAGCAGTCACTATTTTAGAGTCGATTCAGCAGTTCTCTTTGGATAAATTAAGAAGCGACATCTGTACAGGTCAGCCATCTTTAGACTCTCACGGACAGCACCACGAGGCGTGCTTGTGGTATTTGAATACAGCTATCACTTTTAAAGATGTCGATTTCACTCTGTTGCCCAACGCCGCCGACTTCACGGTGCCTGCGCCTAGCGTGTCGCTGGTGGAAAGCGACGCCGTGTGGGTGAGCGGCATGCTAAGTCAGTATGAAAAACAGAAGAACCAATACATTAAAACCAGAGAAGCGCAGGTGAAGCAGCCACTAGAAAGCATCTTCTGGTATGTGAGCCCTTACTTAGTCTGTTTCGCAATTGCGTTGCGTTTGACGAAAGTCACCGCAGAGCTCAAATTAGATAAATGCGCGTAGTTTGGTTTCTCAGTAATTATATAGAGAGGTGAAGTAATGAATGTGAGTGAGTTTTCTCGGTTGGTGGATTTGTCTGCCCATACGCTTCGCTACTATGAAAAAATCGGCTTGCTGAAAAATATTCAACGAAACAGCAGCGGCCATCGAGTCTATACATCGAAAGACGTTACCTGGATTGAGTTTGTGAAGCGCTTGAAAGACACCGCAATGCCACTGGATGAGATTCTAGAATACGCAAAGCTGAGGGAGTTAGGGCCAGAATCGGCCTCACAGCGCCAAGCGTTACTTGAACAACATCAACAGAATCTGCGAGAGCATATCGAGGAACAACAAAAGCACTTGGCAGCCTTAGAGCAAAAAATTAGTTTGTATCGAGATGGAAAAGTCCGTTGACTTAGAGTCGACTCTAACTTGTAAGGTGTTCCTGTAACCCTAAAAACAGGAACATTTCCATGAAGCAATCACGTTTTGAAACTGGCTTAGAAAGACTGAATCATATCGATGGAGAAGCAGGGCAAAAGGTTATTGAAAGCCTGCAAGATATCTGCCCTGATCTTGCTAAATATACGATCGAATATCCCTTTGGTGATATCTATTCACGCCCCGGTTTGGATTTGAAATCGCGAGAGATTGCGACCGTCGCCGCTCTCACTGCACTTGGCAATTGTGCGCCTCAGCTTAAGGTGCATTTGAATGCAGCGCTTAATGTCGGCTGCAGCGAGGAAGAGATCAAAGAAGTGATATTGCAGATGTCGGTCTATGTGGGATTCCCTTCAGCACTCAATGGCATGTTTGCTTTCAAGGAAGTGCTTACAGAGAGAAATACAGCCTAAGATAAATAGAAAATATAGTCTGAAAAGGGAGCGCCGACTTTACTAAGTTGCGCTCCCTTTTTATTGATTGGCTAAGTTTTAAAGGTCGTCCATCCGAGAGGTTCGTGGTTCTTTAAGACGACAAAGACAGCGCGAACGACAGCAAGATAGGCAAGGTAACCACGCTCAGGAAATTGCCGAACAACACCATAGACGCAACTTTAGGTGGCTCTACATTGAACCTTTCTGCGAACAGGTAGTTCATCACGGCAGGTGGCAGCATGGTGAACAGCACCATCATTTGTAGGTGCAGCGTTGGCAACGGAATAAAGAAGTAGATGATGGTAAAGGCGATGGCGCCAGTAAACAGCGATTGAGCGGTGCACAACAAGCCGACTTTTAATCCGCTTAGCCTTAAGTTGACCATTTGCGAACCCAGCGATAGCAGCATGATAGGGACGGCCGCTTGCCCAAGCAGCGAAGTGGCTTCGTAGATTGGGTTCCACACCGCAATGCCAGACAGGTTCAACGTCATCGCTAATGCGGCGGCTAAGAATGTTGGCATTTTGAGGATCTGCTTGATCGGATTACCTTCGCTTAGTAGCGCCAAACCAACACTAATGTGCACACACGCCGATACCACAAATAGTAATACCGCAGGAGCTAACGCACTCTCGCCAAAGGTATAGGTGAACAGGGGAATAGCGAGGTTGCCACTGTTGCGGAACATGTGTGGCGGCGCCCAAGCTTTGAAGTTGAGCTTAAACAGCTTACAGATCGGAATCATCAACAAAGCTGGCACTAATACCGCGACCAAAGAGGCGGAGATGAGTGGCAACTGTTCGGTGTCGAGCGGCATAGTAGTCAGCGATGCAAACACCAAAGCCAGCACTGGCGAGTGCAAAAACGGGAAACAGAATGCTGACGACCTGTTCGAACATAGAATTCCTTTCTAGATTGAGTGCTTCCATTTAGCTGAGAAACGAATGTTTTAGAGAGACGCTAAAGTGAAGTATGAAGTTGAAATGTATAAACATTAACCTATCAATATAATGACTTGGCGTCACCGAAGATCGTTGTTTGTGAACGGTTAATTTATATTTCTTTGAATGAAGCACAAAAAAGACCAGTGGCATCAGAAACTGGTCTTTCAAGGCTAGATAAATCTGGACGGATTTTTAATTAACGACGGCTGCCGCTGTCTAGCGATTGTTACTCGGTTTTCAGTCTAGCTAACGAGCTTTTTGTAATCTTTGAAATTCACGTCGTAGGCTTTCTCACCGTAGATGTAAGTCTCGCTGACGGTTCTGTCGTCACCCAAGCTCATTAGTACAAAGAGTTTTTCTTCAAGCTTGGTCGCTTGTTCCATTCTGAAGCGCATCAGTTGTGTCGCGTGCAGATCCAGTACCACGAAGTCGGCTTCTTTGCCTACTTCTAAGTTACCGATTTTATCTTCTAAATGCAGAGAGCGTGCGCCACCTAAAGTTGCCAAAAACAGCGATTTAGCAGGGTGAAGTTTCTCTTGTTGAAGCTGCATGATTTTGTACGCTTCGCTCATGGTTTGCAGAATCGAGAAGCTGGTACCAGCGCCAACGTCTGTTCCCATTCCAACACGAATACCGTGCTCTTCCATTTTTGGTAGCTTAAATAAGCCAGAGCCCAAAAACAGGTTGGAAGTAGGGCAGAAGGCGATTGCAGAATCGGTATCCGCTAGGCGTTTGCATTCGCAGTCTGATAGGTGAATACCGTGTGCAAATACTGAACGCTTATGCAGCAAGCCATAGTGGTCATACACATCTAAATAGCTGTCGCGTTCTGGGAACAATTCTAGAACCCAGTCGATCTCTTTCTTGTTTTCAGAAAGGTGGGTGTGCATGTACACATCAGGGTATTCTTCTAATAGCTTACCAACCGTCGCCAACTGTTCTGGCGTACTGGTTGGTGCAAAACGTGGCGTTACTGCGTAGTGTAAGCGACCGCGATTATGCCATTTCTCGATGAGTTCTTTTGAATCTTCATAGCCAGATTCAGGAGTGTCGGTGAGGTAATCGGGCGCATTGCGATCCATCAAAACCTTACCTGCGATCATACGTAGGTTACGTTTCTCAGCTTCTTCAAAGAACACGTTGACTGACTCTTTGTGTACGGTGCCGAACACGAGTGCTGTCGTGGTGCCGTTGCTCGCCAGTTCGTCTAGAAATAGCTTCGCCACTTTGTGCGCGTAGACTGGGTTTTTGAAACGTTTCTCTTCTGGGAAGGTGTAGTTCTCTAACCAATCAAGTAGCTGCTCACCGTAAGACGCGATCATCCCCGTTTGAGGGTAGTGGATGTGCGTATCAATAAAACCAGAGGTGATCAGTTTGTCTTTGTATTCTTTTACTTCGAGTGTTTTAGGCTGACGTGCCAATACGTCATCGGCATGGCCTAAATCGACGATGTGGCCATTCTCAACCACTAAAACACCGTCTTCAAAATAGTCGTAAGACTCATCGATACCGACGTCTTTTGGGTCGGCTACGCTGTGTAAAATACTGGCGCGATAAGCTTTGCGTTGCGTTGTCATGTTTACTTCCTTTTAATGACTTCAGCGACGTTATGGCCACTGAAGCTTTGCGACTTGTATTAGGCGATCTTCTCTTCCAATGGTGGTTCGCCTACATCGCTTGGTTGACTGTGTTGATCGGTCAAATCCTGATTTCGATATTGTTTGGTTGGGCGCTTTTGTTCAAGCGCTTGGCCTTGATAGTGTGCGATCAGTTCACCCGCAACCGATACCGCAATTTCGGCAGGATGTTTGCCATTCACAGCGCTAATACCAATCGGGCAAATCATGGTTTCGATTTGTTCTTGGCTGTAGCCACGTTGCTCTAAGCGGAAGTCGAACTTCTTACGCTTAGTGAGCGAGCCGATCATGCCGAAGTAACGGCTGTCTTCACGGTCGATAATGGCTTTAGTTAAGTCGAAATCAAGCTGGTGGTTATGCGTCATCACAAGGTAATAGCTGTTCGGCGGCATGTGTTTCACTTCTCCGACTGGATCGTCTGAGACAAGCTTTTTCACACCGTGCGGTAGCGTTTCAGGGAACACTTCTTCACGTTCATCAATCCAGGTCACACGGAAGGGTAGGGTCGCAACAATGTGCAGCAGCGCTTTGGCAACGTGGCCAGCGCCAAACAGCACAAGGTGATTCTGTTGAGTGCCTATTGGTTCAAAGCTCAATGTAGCCATACCACCACAACATTGGCCTAAACGAGCACCTAGGTTGAAGCGTTCCACTTTGAGTGATTTTTCGCTGGCAATCAGCATTTCGCGCGCCATTTTAGTGGCCACATGTTCAAGGTGACCACCACCAATCGTAGCGATGATTCGGTCACGAGTGACAAGCATCTTGGTACCCGCATCGCGCGGCACTGAGCCTCTGTCTTCAAGCACTGTCACCATCACACATGGCTCGTAGTTCTCTTCCAGTTTTGCCAGTTCGTGAATCCAATTATCCTTAAACATATGTCCTCCTAAATCCCTTTTATGCTTCCCTAGCTGTTCATTACGCCCTAAGCCGTTTCTGATTGTGCATCGACCGAAGTCGGAGCCGTTTCAGTGACTTCCTGTATCGCCATCAGAATGCGTTCTGGCGTTGCAGGTGTGTTGAGCTTAGGAATCGCACCATCGACAGCGACATAGCTAATCGCATCTTTCAGTGCGCTCCATACCGACATACCTAACATGAAAGGTGGTTCACCCACGGCTTTCGAGTTGAATACTGTGTCCTCTGGGTTGCTGCGGTTTTCCAAAAGGTGCGTTCTGAAATCAATCGGCATATCAGCAATCGCAGGGATCTTGTAACTCGCCGGGCCATTGGTCATTAAGCGGCCTTGTTGGTTCCAAACCAACTCCTCCGTTGTTAACCAACCGACACCTTGCACAAAACCACCTTCGACTTGGCCGAGATCAATTGCTGGGTTCAATGAAGCGCCCACGTCATGCAGAATATCAACTCGAAGAATCTTGTTTTCGCCAGTTAGGGTATCGATGATGACTTCTGAACAAGATGCGCCGTATGCGTAGTAATAGAACGGGCGGCCGCGCGCTTTCTCGTGATCGTAATAGATCTTTGGAGTGCGGTAGAAGCCAGTGCTCGATAGCGAGATTTGATTAAACCAAGCCAGTTCAACAAACGAGTTGAACGTCATGATTTCATCGCGGATCTGCACCATACCGTTCTTAAACACCACCTCCTCAGGCCACACTTTGAAGTGCGAAGAAGCGAAGTCTATCAGGCGCTGCTTAATGGTTATTGCGGCGTTTTGCGCGGCCTTACCGTTGAGGTCGGCGCCCGATGAGGCTGCGGTTGGTGATGTGTTCGGAACTTTGTCTGTGTTTGTAGCGGTGATCTGGATACGTTCGACATCGACTTGGAACTCCTGTGCAACGATTTGTGCCACTTTGATGTTCAAGCCTTGCCCCATTTCCGTACCACCGTGATTCAAATGAATACTGCCATCGGTGTAGATATGGATGAGCGCACCTGCTTGGTTTAAGAAAGTCGCAGTAAACGAGATGCCGAATTTCACAGGTGTGATCGCTAGGCCTTTCTTCAAGATAGGGCTTTGCTTGTTGAACTCAGCGATTTCTTTACGACGTGCGTGATAGTCACTGCTGCGTTCAAGCTGTTCGGTTATCTCAGGTAAAAAGTTGTCTTCAACGGTTTGGTAGTAATGGGTTACGTTACGGCCTTCTTCGCCGTAGTAGTTCGCCTTACGTACTTCCAAAGGATCTTTTTTCAGGTAACGCGCAATCTCATCCATGATGTGTTCGATAGTCATCATGCCTTGCGGGCCACCAAAGCCACGATACGCAGTGTTCGATGCTGTGTTGGTTTTGCATCGATGACCAACCACAGTTGCATCGCCTAAGTAGTAAGCGTTGTCTGAGTGGAACATTGCACGGTCGACGATAGAGCTTGATAAGTCTGGTGAGTAACCACAGTTACCTGCAACGGTAATGTCTGCACCTTGAATCACACCATTGTCGTCAAAACCGACTGTGTATTGATTGTAGAACGGGTGGCGTTTACCGGTTTGCTGCATGTCTTCATTACGCAGCAGACGCATTTTGGTAGGTCGGCCTGTAAGGTGGGAAATCACCGCAGCCATACAGGCTGGAGAGGCTGCTTGAGTCTCTTTACCACCGAAACCACCACCCATACGACGCATATCAATCACCACTTTGTGCATCGGAACGCCAATCACTTCCGCAACCAGTTTTTGAACTTCGGTTGGGTTTTGAGTCGAGGTGTAGACGATCATGCCGCCGTCTTCGGTTGGCATTACGCTACTGATTTGGGTTTCTAGGTAGAAGTGTTCTTGTCCGCCGATCTCTAGGTCGCCAGAGATCACGTGTTTTGCTTTTGCCAGTGCGGCTTTCGAGTCACCACGCTGTTGAGTGTGGCTTTCTGTTACGAAGTGCTCTTTTGCTAGCGCTTCTTTTACATCAAGAATCGCTGGTAGCTCTTCGTATTCAATAATGGCTGCGTGCGCGGCTTTGCGTGCGGTTTCTAGATCGTTTGCTGCTACCGCAATTACCGGTTGGCCGTAGTATTCAACCTTGCCGTCAGCAAGCAGTGGGTCACCTGGAAGTATCGCACCGATATCCAGTTCACCCGGAACGTCTTTGGCTTGAATGGCAATAGCCACGCCTTCAAATTCGTAACACGGTGATAAATCTATCTTGGTGATGTTGGCGTGCGCTTGAGTGCTCAGGCGAGCGTAAACGTGCAGCTGATTTGGGAACTCTAGGCGGTCGTCAATGTATACCGCTTCGCCCGTGACTTGCTTGGCTGCACTGTCGTGTTTAACGCTTTTGCCTACGCCAGTTTTTAGGTCTTGTTTTGCAATGGTAACCATCTCTTCGTGGGTCATCGCATTGCTCTTGTGAACAGAGGAATTTGAATTAGACATAAGACGTTACCCTTGTTTCGATTTGGTTGTTTTTGTTCTGCTGTTCAATGAAGTAGCGACGCAACATATTTGCTGCCGACAATGAACGGTATTCTTGGCTTGCACGGAAATCGGATAGCGGCTCAAAGTCGTTATACAGTTCCTGCATCGCTAACTTAATATTAGCGTCTGTCCACGGTTTGCCTAATAACGTGTTTTCACAACGCGCCGCGCGCTTAGGCGTTGCAGCCATACCACCAAAGGCGATACGAGCGTAAGAAACCTTGCCGTCTTCAATTTGAATATCGAACGCACCACATACCGCAGAGATGTCATCGTCTAAACGTTTAGACAGCTTGTAAGCTCGGAAGCTGTCGTTAGTTGGCTTAGGAATGATGATATGTTCGATGAATTCACTCTCTTTCTGGGCCGTCACTTTGTAGCTGATGAAGTAATCTTCGATCGGCATGGTGCGTGACTCATCACCGCAACGAAGTTTGATCTTTGCGTTAAGGGCAATCAGCAGAGGAGGGGTGTCACCGATAGGTGAAGCATTCGCAACATTACCGCCGATGGTGCCTTGGTTACGCACTTGCAGTGAAGCAAAGCGGTGTAGCAGTTCACCAAAATCTGGGTAGTGTTTTTTCAGCAGTGCGTATGAATCACTGATAGGCAGGTTGGCACCAATGATTAAATCGGTGTCAGTTTCTTCGCATACCTTCATGTCTTCGACAAGGTTTACGCTGATCAGTGTTTCAATCTCGCGATGGAATTGCGTCACTTCCAGTGCTAAATCCGTGCCGCCAGCAACCAGCTTAGCGTTCGGATGCGCTTGAAAAAGCTTGGCCAACTCATCCGTGCTTTTCGGGGAAAAAGCGGTGAGGTGACCAAGGCGTAAGTTGGCTTCGGTGTCTTGAATATCTTCTAGCTTCTTGATGGTGTTGCGTTCAAGTTCAGCGAACTGGTCGATCAAAGGTTGGTCTGTTGAAAGCGACATTGCAGCATCAACAATTGGTCGGTAGCCCGTACAGCGACATAAGTTACCCGCCAATGATTCCATGACATCTTCTTTGCTCGCATCGGGTTTGTTCTTGCCTAGCGCAAACATCGACATGATGAAGCCCGGCGTGCAGTAACCACACTGTGAACCGTGAAAATCAACCACCGCTTTTTGTACAGGGTGCAGTGACTTATCTCGGTTTTGTAGATCTTCTACTGTGATCAGTTGCTTGCCATGCAGCGCTGAAACGAACGTAAGGCAAGAGTTCACCGAGCGGTATTGCAGCTGTCCATTAACCACTTCACCTAAAACGACGGTACATGCGCCACAGTCACCGGACCCACAACCTTCTTTGGTACCAGTTTTATTAACCTTGGTACGAAGGTAGTTGAGCACTGTCATATTCGGCGACAGATTGTCTTCACGTCTTATTTCCTGATTGAGCAAAAAAGTAATCAAGAGACCTCCTTGTAAATCGACATTGTTCCATGTGTATTCTTTTTGACTTCTAGGTCAATAATTATCCATCCTGACCCTGTGGTCAACTATTTATTTACAAAAATGCAACAACATTGCACTTTGATGGATTGTATACAATTTTATTTTGGTTGTAGTTGTTTGTTTTATTGGGATTTAAATTGGAAGTGTTGAGTTTGTGGTGTGAATGAATTAATGGCTATGTATACAAAATAAAGACAAGAATTTTGGCATTGGCGGAGCAAATACTGTAGAAGCTAAGAGCGCTATTTAGGCCAGAATAGAGAGTGTTTTGAGGTGAAATGAGTCGATCTTCGCGTCTATCATTATGGGGAGAACATAAAAAGAGAAGTAAACGCAGAGGCTTACTTCTCTCCCGTCTTGTTAACAAAAGGTTGTTAAAAGAACGTTGTTAGAGCTGGATTGGAATGGTCAACTCGTTATGATTTGTTCTTAAGCAAATCTGAGAACACAACATGCAGGTCGCTCGATGCGGTGCTGCTGTCCAGGTTGAGCTTAGAACGAATGTGGCTCAAGTGTTCTTTCATCAACTCGACGGCTTGCTCTTCATCGCCAGACTCAATCGCATCAAGCAATCCTTCGTGTTCATCCAAAGAACAGTTCGAGTGATTACCTGTTTCGTATTGAGCGATCAGCAGTGAGGTTTGCGACACTAGGCTGCGCTGGAAGGCAAGCAGTGGTGCGTTTTCTGCCATCTCTGCCAGTTTGATGTGGAACTCACCAGACAAACGTAAGCCAGAGCCGTAGTCACCTTGGTCAAAGGCACAGTTCTCTTTCGCGACCAATTTTCTACACTCTTCGATCTGAGCTTTGGTTGCGTTTTTCACTGCAAGTTCGGTGATAGCAAGCTCCATCACTTCACGCGCTTTAAATATCTGTTTGGCTTCGTCTACCGTTGGCGCAGCAATCATGGCACCTCGGTTTGGACGGATCACCACAACTTGTTCTAAAGAGAGACGCAATAAGGCACGGCGAATGATAGTGCGGCTAACGCCAAATATTTCTGCTAACGCTTCTTCGCTTAATTTGGTGGCTGGTGGCAGCCTTTGTTCTAGTATCGCGTCGAAGATATGGCAGTAAACAACATCGTCTTGAGTCTGGCCTGTTACTTTTGTTTTTACACCTTTGGAGACAGAATTTTTGAGAGCTGTCATAGAGATAAGGGCCCTTGTTTAGTCGAGTTGGGTTGGTCGAGAATAATTCATGAGTGTTACTCTATATTGTATACATTTATCTATACAATGCCACTGGATGAAAGTGCGATGCACGCTTATTTGTTAATGACTTATAACATTTAGTTTGCAGGGAACTGTGTGCAATCTAAAGCTTTAAGCCATTCTTCTTAAACTAGACGCGATTATCGCCACAGCTGTAGGCGACGATCTGGCTTATTTCGCTCAGGGTACGACCTGACTGTTGCTGCCACTCGTTGAAAGCCTTACTTGCCGCAACTTGTGCGCGCTTAGTGTTCCGGCCGCTATCAACCACATCTGTACTGCGCAAGTGCGCTTCTACGTCAGAAGATAAGATGAATGTGTCTTTGCCCATCTGGCGCAAGGTGTAAGCACCTGTGTTACCACCTAATCGCTTACCGTGTTTCTTCAGGTAATCCCAAAGTTCTGTAATGCGTTCTGATGGCCAGTCGGCAACCATTTGTGAGAATGAATCGGCTTCACGCTTGGCATTGTGGATCATCATTGCGTTGGCAGGGATGGTCATCACTTTAGTGAGGTGGCGAATAATGCGTGGATCTTGTGCTTTCTGCTCCCACATCTCATTCGGCAGCATCAGCATTTTTTCGATGTCGAACTCAAAGAACACTTCTTCAAATTGCGGCCATTTCTTCCTCACTACATTCCACGAAATACCACACTGGAATACCTTTTCTGTAAAGGCTGCCAACCAACGGTCGTCGGTAATTTGTGATAACTCGGCTTGTGAAAGAGGTGCACGAACAATCTTTTCGAGCTCTGCTGCGCCGCCTTTACGGTGAGCGGCACGTTGATAAATGGTGTCGAATTTTTCTTGGGTCATTGAAGGTTCCAAATTACATTTGTGTATCTTGAGTGTGTAGCCAATGTTTAATGATATGGGGTCAAATCTGGCAATTAAAACGATTCTGTTAACTAAAGTAAGTCTGTTAATTAAGACGATCGAGCCGAGTAAAGCATGCTAGCTGAGCTTTAATTCCATTTGATATAGAGGCCAGGTTTTGCCATTGAATTCTTTGAACTTTGGCTCTTTGTCGACCACTTGAAAGCCCGCTTTGTCGTAGCAACGTTTTGCCCCGATATTCTGCTGAAAGACTGCCAAGCTGATGGTGGTGACATCAGGGATTTGTTTCGCCGCTTCTAATGCACTTTCTATCATGGATTGCCCAAGCCCTTTGCCTCGTTGGTTTGGGTGAATTGCAACTCGGCAAAAGCGAAGTTCACTGTCTGACATACGTTGAAACTCCATAAAACCGAGCAAGTCATTGGCATTCGAGTTAGTGCTAGACGTGGAGAATGTGTAAAGCTCGACATGTGACTCTTGAGAGCGTTCGATGATGGAGGCGGCTTCTAACGGCCAACCAAAGGTTCGTCCTCCCCACAGTACGTAGTCTTCTAGGGATGTGAACCAAGTGACGATCTCGTCGGCATCGGATGCTTTAAAGCGGTTTATTTCCATATCCTTGTCTCTTCCTTATCGTGTGTCTCTTTTTCTAAGCCGCTAAACTTCCGCACCCAACTGCTCAAGAAAGCCACGCATGTAGTCAGTACGCTTGTTGGCTTCTAACTTAGCGGATTCTGTATTCATAGTTTCAGCGAGCTTAAATAGCTTCACGTAGAAGTGGTCGACGCTGTAATGCTTGTCATCCAAGTTACGTTGCGTCGCGAACGGGTCTTCGTGGTTGTAAAGCTCAGCGTTAAAGCTTTGACCTACGTACAGGCAGCGAGCAATACCAATTGCACCGAGAGAATCAAGGCGATCAGCATCTTGGACTATTTGCGCTTCCAAGGTTTCTGGTGTGATGTTGGCGCTGTAGCTGTGCGTGACAATGGCATGATGGATCTCATCCAGATAGGACGCGGGATAGTCGATAGATTTGAGGAAAGAGATCGCTTTGTCTGCTGCCACTTGCGAGCTTTGGGCTCTGTCTGGATGGTTCTTAGGAAAGGTGAAGCAATCATGAAGATAAGCGGCGGGTAAAACGACTTCAAGTTTAGCCTGTTCTTGTACACACAAAGCCTTAGCGGTTTTGATGACGCGCTTAATGTGGCTAATGTCGTGCGCGGCATCTTGTGTCATTTCTCGTTGTGCAAAATCAAGCAGTTGGTCTTCAAACTTTTCCTTCACGCGTCTCTTTCTCCATATGTAGACGTTAGCAATCTTGTTGATCACCTAGCATTTATTTCACATCGACTGTAACAGTTTCAAGCGCGAGTTTTTATCTTTTATAAAAGGAATAGCAACAAAAAAACCGACTCTGTGAGTCGGCTTAATAGAGAGGCTTGTCTACGTATTTTAGGACGAGACAGATAAAAGCATTATCAACGGTAGTGAGAGCTTAAGCTGCAGCTTGTTGAAGCTGTGCTAGCACATCATGCAGAGAAGGGCTGATGGTGTGTCCAAGCGCTTTTACTTCGTCACATGGTTCTACTAAATCAGGGATCTGGAAGCTGATCATGTTGGCTGCCATAGAAGCGCGAATACCATTGTTTGAATCTTCAAACGCCAAGCAAGTTTCAGGCGCAACACCTAGGCGCTCAGCCGCCAGCAAGTAAATCTCTGGGTGAGGCTTGCCGTGAGTCACTTCGCAGCCTGTGCTTAGTGAAGTGAAGTAAGAATCTAGGCCTGCTAGCTCAAGCTTCTTCTTTGCGATATCTAGCTGAGTGGAAGTTGCCACCGCGATTGGAATGTCATTCGACTTTAGCCATTCAAGCAGCTCAATCACGCCATCTTTTACTGGGATTGCTTGGTTTTTAACAATCGCACTGTAGCGCGTGCGCCATTCGTTATTCAGAGCTGGGTAGTCTAGGTTTTCACCGTAGCCATTTCGAAAAATCTGTTCGATGGTTTTTGCGTTACAGCCAATGATGCCTAGGTAAACATCCTGCAAAAACGGAACACCTTGCGCGTGACATGCTTCTTCAAATACCTGCATACAAAGTCGCTCGGTGTCGAGCAGCAGTCCATCCATATCAAAAATAGCAGCTTGAAAATTCATATCTGTGGTTCTTAATGTGTTGTCATCGTAAGGGCGGGTATTTTGACACAGTGTTTTGGGATAGGCGAGTTAGAGTTCAGTAAAACAGCGATAATTGTATTACAAAATTTTAAGGGAGCAGGCGCAATTCGTTATGGGCTTCTGAGTGGGTGATAGCGTTTAGTTATGATATTTAAATTTTATAGATTCAGGCGTTCTAAAAGAAACAATGAACATCAGAATGCATAACAATCCTGGAGTTTCACTTGAATGAAAAATTACATTTTCGATACTTAATCGCCTGTTATCGTGACCCTAATCTTATAAAAAACAATCCATTAAAGCGCTCAATAATTGTGTGACATACCAATAAGTAAAGTATTGAACATACAGACAAAATATCCCTAGTCCACATTTTTAGCAGGGTTGCTTATGTTGTATTTTGAGTTTCTATTTTTACTTGTCGTTCTCTATATCGGTTCTCGATATGGCGGTATTGGTTTAGGGGTTGTTTCTGGTATTGGTTTGGTGATTGAGGTCTTTATCTTCAAGATGCCGCCAACATCGCCACCTGTCACCGTAATGCTGATCATTCTCGCGGTGGTAACCTGTGCTTCGATCCTCGAAGCGGCTGGTGGCTTAAAATACATGCTGCAAGTGGCGGAAAGGGTGCTAAGAAAGAATCCGAAACGCGTCACTCTGATAGCTCCGTTTGTGACTTATTCGATGACGTTCCTATTGGGTACTGGCCACGCGGTGTATTCAATTATGCCTATCATCGGTGATGTGGCATTGAAGAACGGGATTCGTCCTGAGCGCCCGATGGCAGCGGCTTCTGTTGCATCTCAACTTGCGATTACCGCATCGCCAATCTCGGCGGCTGTCGTTTATTACTTAGCGCAACTTTCAGATATTCAACACTCTATCACTTTGCTTTCGATTTTATTGGTGACGGTGCCTGCCACCTTGTTCGGTACGTTGTTACTTTCTTTGTACAGTTTGAAACGCGGTAAAGAACTGAACGATGATCCTGATTATCAAGAGCGCTTGAAAGATCCTGAGTGGAAAAAGCGTATTGAAAACACTACTGCAACGTCTTTGGATGAAGTGCTTCCAAGCTCAGCGCGTAATGCAGTCTTGATTTTCCTATTGTCGATTGTGGTGATTGTTATTGTGGCGATGGTGCCAGAGATCAGAACCATCGTAGACGGCGACAAGCCAATCAAGATGTCGGTGATCATCCAAATGATGATGCTCTGTTTCGGCGGTATCATCTTGCTGGCGACCAAAACTGACCCACGTGATGTGCCAAATGGTGTGGTATTCAAATCCGGTATGGTGGCAGCGATCGCTATCTTCGGTATCGCTTGGATGTCGGATACTTACTTCCAATACGCAATGCCTCAGTTCAAATCTGGCATCGTGGAAATGGTAACGAACTACCCATGGACGTTCGCACTGGCGCTATTCATCGTATCGGTTGTGGTGAACTCGCAAGCCGCAACGGCACGTATGATGTTACCTGTTGGCCTTGGTCTAGGTTTAGATCCAGCCTTGCTGATCGGTTTGATGCCAGCGGTGTACGGCTACTTCTTTATCCCGAACTACCCATCTGACATCGCAACCGTGAACTTCGATGTGTCTGGTACCACTAAGATTGGTAAGTGGTACTTCAACCACTCATTCATGTCGGTGGGTTTAATCGGTGTCGTCGGCGCATGTTGCTTAGGTTACGCACTGGCTCAGATTTTTATCGCTTAATCTGTTAACGAAGTGAAATGAAAAACAGCGCCTAAATTGGCGCTGTTTTTGTTTGTACTGTATAGAAGTTTTGATTCGAATCTAAAGCGATATTACCGTGGCTCAAAAGCCAGCGACTGAATCGCTTCTTCAATCGTTAGGAAGTGAATCTTCATCAAGCACACTTCGGCTTTTTGGAACTCATGATTTCGTATCAGCTTAGTCACGCTTTCTACTGAATACTGCTCAGGTCGTTTTGCTAGAGACAATTGATTTGCGCTCGATTGAAGTGCGTAGCTGTCACCTTCAGAATCGATGAGGTAATCATCTTCACCCAAGATCATGTCTGAGCATTCTGCCTGAAAATCGTTCTCGGATGCGACGTAAATAAGCTCATCATCGCCGTCGAGTTTTACTAAAGATGGCCAACGGATCATTACTGCCTCTGAATCATGTATGTTGAAGTTTGTGTCGACTATAAACAGTTTTGAAGCGTAAGTCAGGTATTAGTGATTTATCTTATAGAAAGAACAATAAACTACTGCTCGCTGTTTGATTTGTAATTAACTTTCGATAACTATAACGTTGATGATTCGATTATAATTAACAGTTATAACTATATAAATTAAATTAATTGGGATTTCGTGAGGTTTTTAAATAGCATTTAATAATGATTATTTTAACCTGAGTTTTATTCGTGACTTTTATTAATATCTCATTAAAGACGTTGGTATTATATCTCTTACTTGGTTTTTTCTACGTTAACGCAAGTCAAGTGGAATATAAATACAATCTACGTGGAGAATTAATCAATGAAAAAGCCGATAATGAATTTAACTATTATGCTGTTGATGCTCTTGGTAATCGTCTAAGTATAAGCAAAGGCGAGTTTTCTTCAGACCTTAATCCTATCACACTGACTGCTCCAGATAATTATTCGATAAGAAACTTGTCACAATCCATTACTTTTACTTGGTTACCAATTAAAGGCGCTTCCTATTACGATTTTTGGTTTGGCGATGAACCAGGAAAATTACGTCAATTTAAAACTGGTATCACAACTACTTCACTAAAGTTGGATTTGTCTCATATTTCAGATAGCCATTCTAGATATTGGAACGTTGTCGCGCATGATGGGAAAGGCGCTAACTCCAAAAGTCCAATTTATACTTTCTCTGCACTAGATAGTGATCGAGACCAATTGCCCGATCACATCGAAGACAAGCTATGCATGTCTTCGCAAACCCCTGATTCTGATAATGATGGCCTTTTAGATAGTCAAGAAATACGTTTTGGTGAATCAATAATTATGACCTCACTTCCTTGCTTACAAGATAGTGATTTTGATGGAATCGAAGACGCGTATGAAGTTGAAGCTGGCAGTGATCCAATGGTGGTTGATAGCTATCGAGGAGATAACTGGTCGCTTTATGTTGATTGGATTGCGAAGAAACATGAGCAACAGCAACTGAAAGTTGTATCCGAACGCAGATTGTTAGATGTAAGAAATACCAATGGTTATGCAATTTCTGGGTTTGCTCCAGGTAGTGAAGCGATGAGTATGACTTACTGGGTTAAACACGCTGAAAGTCACGAACAACAGACAATGGGTAGTGACGATGATAGTGGTCGTCGGTTCTATGCCGGTATTGATCAAGAAAATAGTGTCACGTTCGGTGTTGGAAATAAAGCTGTCACGTTAAGTAAAGTGAAGATTGAGGATGAGGATTGGACGCATGTCGCCTTGGTCTATTCAAGCTCTGTGGCAGAAATATATATTAATGGTCAATTAAAACACACGATGAGATCTTTGGCATTTAAAGAAGCCAGCCAATATGCCCTTTGGATTGGTACTCGTCATCACAAGCGAGCTTGGCAACCAGAAAGTATTGAGGGGGTGATCGATAATCTTAGTGTTTGGAATGTAGCGCTATCACAACAAGATGTCGCAAAAAGCATGTTTAGTCTCGACAAAGTGACAAGTAATAACTTACTTGGCTTTTACGACTTTAATGAAAGCCGCGGCGAGTGGGTCAAAAATAGAGTAACGAATAAGTTTGACCTGAAGCTAGTAGCTGGAGCGAAGTTGAAGCTTGAAGAAAACTATATCGACTCAGATAGTGACGGTATACCTGATATATTCGAGAGTGCTTTGTGTAGTGATAGTCATAACTCAGACAGTGATGCGGATGGTATTCCTGACGGTGAAGAGCTAGGTATTGGCTCATCGTTAGATGTGACTTCCAATCCATGCAATGCCGACACTGACAACGATGGTATCGCAGATGGCTTTGAATATCACCACTCAATGAACCCGGCGCTGAACGATGCGCTGAAAAGTAACTTAGGTTCAAAGATCAGTTATTGGCAAAAGTATGTTTCTTACGTTGAAAAGAGAGACAGTGAGGTTCAGGTTATTGAAGAAGATAGGCACTTCGATGTAACAGGCAGCAATACTTATGCTATTTCTGGATTGTCGAATAATAAAGAAGACTTTTCCTTAATGTACTGGTTTAAACCTAAGGATAAATCCGAACAATATTCTGGATTTGACGGTAAAGGGTGGCACCAAACAAAATTAGGAATCGGTTTCAATAACACCATAAAAGGAATTATTAATACTTCTTTTTATCCTGGGAGAGTCAACCCAAATATTACTCTTGATAATTGGCATCATTTTGCTTTCGTTTGGGATTCTAACACTTATACCACTCAAGTTTATCTTGATGGAAATTTAGCTTACTCGAGTCGTGTGCCAACTTGGTTTAATAGAAAAGAGATACTCGCGATATGGATCGGAGCATTGAATGATTCGAGTCAGCCGAAATATTTCATGAATGGCATTCTTGATAACGTGCAGATTTGGAATCAAACCCTAGAGCAACATCAGGTTCGTCGTTACATGACCGAAGCACCTCAAGTAAACATTCAAGGGCTTGTTGCATCCTATGATTTTTCTACATCACGCGGTGACTGGGTAATGAATCAAGTGAGTGGTCGCTTTGATCTCAAGTTGACTGACGTTACTCGCTTAAAACCAGAAGACAAAGAGCGAGACAGTGATGGCGATGGCCTTTCTGATGCTTTTGAATTAGGGAAATGCTTGGACGTATATAACAGTGATAGTGATGAGGATGGAATTTTAGATAAAAATGAACTGACACCCTTGGCACCTTTAAAATCCACAGACCCTTGTATTAGTGATACCGATAACGATGGTATTGATGACAAATTTGAGCAAGACAATGGTATGGATCCAACAAAACATGACCTTGATGTATTAAATGATAAAGAGATTGCCAACTGGGAAACCTATGCCGAAGAGAGTGTGAGTCGCCTATTAGATCAAGACAAAAAAGTGCAACACTTAGATGGTGAGTTGAACCTGTCGAACAGTTTAGGTTATGCAATTTCTGATATTCAACGAGAGAAGAACGCCGACGAAACTACATTGATGTATTGGTTTAAGCCAAGCAAGCAGGGTTTAGATCAATTTAGTGGTGTACAAACTGAGATGTATAAAGGCAGTTACCTGGGTATTAGTGGAAATGATAAACCGCTAGTTCGTTCAAATTATCAAGAACTTCAATCAGATATTACGATCAAATCAGGTCAATGGATCCACTTGGCGATTGTTATCTCTCAAAGTACCCAAAAGTTTTTTGTTAACGGGCAATTAGAGCAAATTATTGATAAACGAAATAAAAATTTTGAGTCCTCTTATACACTTTGGTTTGGCGCGGTTAATTACAAAGGCTTGGATGTGAAACATCAAAATGGTCAAGTTGATGATATTCAGCTTTGGAATAAGGCTCTTAACCAAAAGGATATAATCAATTACATGCGTAAGCGTCCTGATAGCACTAACGAAAACCTTGTCGCTTGGTACGACTTCTCAAATCATCTTGGTGCTTGGGTTAAAAATAGGGCAAATGGGAAATATGATCTGAAATTGGTGAAGGGTGCACATATCATTGAATCTGAGCAAACTAACGACAGTGACAGAGATGGGTTAAGCGACGAGTTTGAAGCGACTTATTGTACTGATCCTGGAGTGTTAGACAGTGATGGTGACGGCCTTAATGATGGTGACGAACTCAATCAAGGTTTTCTTATCAATGGCCAAAAGTTCACCACTAACCCTTGCTCCTCTGATACTGACAATGATGGTATTGATGATGCGTTTGAAATTAGCAATGGTATGAACCCTACATTAGCCGATGGCCATCTTATTGATGCTGAAGTTAATAAGCCAAACTGGGATAGGTATGTTGAATATATAAACCGCAGTGATGCATTTCAATCTGCCAGCGAGCAAACCGTGCCGGGAGTATTCGACGTCGAAGGTTCAAAAGGGTACGCCATTACAGGTTACTACCCGGCATCTCACCCAGTCACTATTATGTTTTGGTACAAACCCAATGAAAAACTTTTTGTTTACGATCAATCACTTTCTGGTGTGACGGATGTGAACAGTAGCTCATCACTAGCGTTGGGCCAAAGTATGTACGGTGTTATGTATAGGACTAAGAAGTATGGTGAGCAAGCTTATGACCATGACTTAGTTAATGAGCAGTGGAATCATATCGCATTGACTATTGGTGGTGAGTTCACAACGCTTTATGTCAATGGACAACAAGCACTGCTAAGTAAGAACACTCTAACGTCGATTGCTTATCCCTTTTTCTTAGGCGCGGCCAATTTTGAAGGATTAGCTAGGCGACATATGAATGGTAAATTGGATAACGTCATGAAGTGGCAACGTGAACTCACACGTGAAGAAGTCCGCCGTTTTATGATAACGTCGCCGAATCCTGAGTCAGACAGTACCCTAGAATGGTTGTATCGCTTTGACGACACTAAAAATGGTTGGGTCAAGAATGAAGTGACTAATTTGTACGATCTGAAGCTCGTTCATGGCGCAAAAATTTCAGCAGAGCGCCCTTTTGTTGATTTAGATAAGGATGGGTTGGATGACAAGTTAGAACTTGCAAGCTGTTTAGATGAAACCCAAGCTGACACAGACGGTGATGGTCTATTGGATGGTCAAGAATATGGGGTCAATTCCCAATATTTAACAATTACAGACCCCTGTTTATGGGACAGTGATAGGGATAATATTCCGGATGATTTTGAGTTAGAACAAAACAGTGATCCGCTTCAGAGTAACGCAGGGAAAAGTTCTGTAAATCATCCCAATTTGAGCCTTTGGGAAGCGTATGCCCAGCATCAAGTTGAACAGTTGTCACAAGACGACATCATTGAATCCTCACGTTCTTTGCAGTTAACGGATAACAATGGGTACGCAATTACCAATCACTTCTCGTTGTCACATGACATGACGTTGATGTTTTGGGTTAAGTATCAGCCAAGTAAAGAGCAAAGATCAGGAAACATGGATACTCATAAACTTGGTTTTTCATACGATAAAGTAAAATATGGTGACGAGCGCAGCACATCATATACTGCCACAAAACTTAATTCGGATGAATGGGCACATTTAGCTCTCGTCTTGTCAAATCAAGGAAAAGCAAAATTATACTTTAACGGGCAACTCGTAGATGAAAAATACCCATCGCGCGCAGACTTACCGAATGTGTGGGCCACCTACCTTGGGGCCGTTAATGATGTAGGCTTCTCTAAAGAACATATGAAGGGGTTACTTGATAATGTTGGTATTTGGGAGCGGTCATTAAACGCAACTGAAATTTACCAGTATATGTTTACTGCGCCCAAAGCTTCGGATAGCAATCTTGCTGCATGGTATGACTTTACTCACTCCCAAGGTGATTGGGTGAAAAATAAAGCAACAGGACGATACGATCTCAAATTAACGCAAGGCGCTTACTTAGTTGCTGAGCCAACAGACGAAGATACTGACGGCGATGGCCTTGTTAACCGATTAGAGTTAGCTTTTTGTACTGATGGGTTAACGGCTGATAGCGACGGTGATGGCGTTAATGATGGTGATGAACTCTCAGTGGGCAAACCATTCATTTTGATTACTAACCCTTGCGATCCTGACAGTGATAATGATGGTTTGACGGATGACTTTGAACGTTCTCACGGTAGTGATGGCTTGATTACTGATGCTAATTTTGACAGCAATGGCAACGGTATTTCCAACTGGGATGAATATCGAAAGATACAAACAGAGCAATTGCCTGAAACAGTGGTCGAATTTGGCGCCTTGTCGGCGAGTAAAGGTTATGCAATTACGTCTTTCTTCCCAGAAAACGGTGATTCAACCTTAATGTATTGGTTTAAATCAACCAGTGAAGAATCACAGTTATCCGGTGTAAGTGAAACTGCCGACCAGCATTATTACGTTGGAATTCAGTATGCGCAGAAGAAGTTCGCATGGGGTGAAGACAAATCGAGTGGTTATTCTTTTAGAGAGGCGGAATACTCGACGGATGATTGGAACCACATCGCGTTAGTCGTAAATGATGATCATATTCAACTATACCTCAATGGACAATTAACAAAAGAAACAATACGTTCTTGGTCGACGATTTCTGCTCCCTTCGAACATGCACTTTGGTTGGGCGCTTTGAATAAGTCGGGAATGGCTTCTGATTTTTACACTGGCCTTATTGATAACGTGCAGATATGGGACAGAGCCTTGTCTGAACCAGAACTCCACCGCTTCATGGCGCTGCATCCTAAGGAGCATATCGAGGGTTTAATCGCGTCTTATGACTTTTCGTCTGTGAAAGGAGAATGGGTAAAAAATCACGCCAATGATCAATTCGACCTAAAGTTGGTCGATGATATTGAGCTTGAAAGTCATCAAGTCAATGACACTGACTTAGATACTATCCCGGATTACGTTGAAGCGAAAATGTGTGTTGATGCCACAACAAACGATACCGATCACGATGGATTATCCGATCGACAAGAATTAGAAATACTTGTCTCTGCATGCGATCCAGATATAGATGGGGATAGCATGTTCGATGGGTTTGAGCTTGAAGAAGGGAGCGCTTTGCGTGTTAGGGATGGCAACAAAGATAGCAATAGTGATGGTATCACCAATTGGTACTCATTTACTGATTGGTACAAAGCAGTAAAGTTGGCTCAAGGAGAGCAAGGTATATCTATATCGAGTGGTGTACTGCAATTGGATGGTGACAAAAATAGCCACGTTATAACGGGGGTTTATCCTAATTCTGAAGACAAAACATTAATGTTTGATATCAAGTTTAACCAACTTAAGGGGCTACTACAGTACGTTGGTTCTGATGACAATAATAAACATCGTTTTTACATTGGTTTAAATAAAAACGGTGATTTGAGTTACGGCGTTGGTGATGAAAGTCGAAATAATAGTGCTAGTTTAAATAGTGAACAATGGTATCACTTTACTCTTCGATACCAAGCCCCTAACGCTCAAGCATATATTGATGGTCAGTTAGTCGGGACCTTATCGAATATTCGTTTTAGCGGGCAGAGTACGGAGCCTATTACATTTGGGGGGGCTTATCCTGTAAATGCTCAGATTGACAACGTGCAACTCTGGAACCGAGCGCTTACGGATGAAGAATTAATAAATCGTAGGTCGAAGGTGTCGAGTGGACCTGAGTCGTCACTTGCTATGCACTACGATTTCGAATTCAGATTGGGTCCTTTGATAATGAACAAAGCTACCAATAAGTTAGATGCGTTACTCTCGGCAGAAAGCCTTCTAATTGAAACTCCGTTAAACCCATAAATCCGATTAAGGAAACTTAGATGCTTTTGGCAATTTTTGTCGCGCTTGCAATCGTATTGTTAGCGTTACTGCAGTCGTGTGCGCCTGCTGTTGAACCACCTACAGGCCCTTTAGGGCCAAATAGTTCATACGAACAAGGTCAAGGTCAAGGTCAAGCTCAAAAAGGGGGGGAATCAGGAGATGATTGCCATTCTTCGAGAGGAGCACCAATATGGCACTTTGACTTCAATAATCTCAACCTCGTTGTTCAAGATACGCCAATCTGGTTTGATTCGGCGTATGGACCTAATATTGAATTCACATTAACTTACAATGCGCTTGGAAAAGAAAATACAAATAATTCGGTTGGTTCTCGATGGTCCCATAGTTACAGTGACTATATAACCCAACCGAATGAATCTAATTCGCTAGTTCTGTTTGCGGGAACAGGACGCGTCGATGAATACCAACAAATTGGTACTAACTATGTTTTAAATTCACAATCGCTTCTGTCAGGAGAAGCGACTTTGCTGCCTCGGTTGAGTGTTGAAGATGGCGTGATTAAGGCGACTTACGTTGACGGCAGTTACAAAACGTTCACTCACGTGGAAAGTGGCGATTACCGATTAAGTTCCACGGTCGATCAAAGCGGTAACGCACTTAAGTTTGCTTACCAAGACGACCAGTTGACGAGTGTGACTAACGCATTAGATCAATCTCTGACTTTTAGTTATAACCAGGCCAAGCAAATTGTCTCGGTGAAAGGCCCGACGGGGTATCAAGCTCATTTCAACTATAACCAGAAAGGTGAATTAATCTCGCTTGAGGACATGCAAGGGTACTCCGCAGATATCACTTATGATGAGATGGGGATAATCTCGTCAATCACTGATGCTAAGGGACAAACCCAATTTATTGTTGAGCTAGGCAACGCTGATTCAAATCGGGTAGATGAATATCCAGCACCTGGTGACCCAATGGGAATGAGTAGCCGAGTGACTGCGATAAATCCGCTGGGTTATAAAGAGGAGTTTTTCTACAACTCAGAAACAGGCAAAGCGTGGTACATCTCACCAGAGCACTACATCAATTACGTGGATGTTAATGTTAACAATGACCAACCCGACGTTCCTAAAACTGTCTATGACTATCAGCGGTTCTCCAAAGGTTATTCTCGTGTTCAACAGGTTACTAGACCGGATGGTACATGGACTCGTTTCGAATACGATCAAAATCGTAATCTATCCAAAACTGTTTATTCAGATGGTAATTCCGTAAAGTATCGCAATAACTCGTTTGGTAAAGTTGTGGAGTTTACTGATACGCTCAATAACAGCACGATCTATGTTTACGATGATCGTCAAAACTTAATTAAAGCTGTCACGCCGACAGGCGAAAAGGGTTTTGAATACAGCCAAAATAACTTACTGATTGGTGCTACTAATTTAAACGGTGTTAAAACTCGCTATAAATACAACGACCAAGGGCAGTTATTACAAGTAACGGCTGCTGACGGTAACGTTGTCGACTTTGGTTATTCATCTGGGCGACTCGACTCGATTGTTAGTCAGGGTAAGGCGCTGGCGTCATATCAATATGATGAGCTAGGGCGCGTAACACAAGTTATTGATATACATGGTAACGCCACGCAGTATCGTTATGACCGAATTAACCAACTCACTCATGTCAGCGGAGAGGGAAATCGTGATACTGAGATTGTTTATGGGAGTTGTCCTCGTCTTGTAGAGAGCGAAACCCTTCCGGGAGGTCGAACTTACCAATATCAATATAATTCAGCAAAGCAACTGGTAGCGGTTATTGACCCTATGTTGGGCGTTACACGGTTAAAACGAGATGCGGCAGGACGCACTACGGCTTTAATTGACGCCAATCAAAATAAAACAGAATTTGAATATAGCGCCGTGGGTCAGCTTACAACGAAGCGTTACGCAGATGGCAGCGCGCTAAAAATTGATTACCAGCAAGGTTATATCAACAGCACCACTAATGCTCGAGGCGTTACAAAGTCTTTTCATTACAATGAAAATAACCAACTGACTCGTGTAAGTTATGGCGACGCTACACCAGAAGTTTCCTATCAATATAATTCGTTAGGAGAGCTGGTATCAGTCTCTGATGGCCAAGGTCTGACACAATATTCTTATTTCTCGGACGGTAAAGTTGAGAGCATTGATGGCCCTTGGGACAACGATACCATTGAACTTGGGTTTGATAAGCTGAATCGATTCTCTTCATTGATGTTGGATGGAGATAACTACGGTGAGTACAAGTACGACGCTCTGGGTCGACTAAAGCAAGTTTCGGCACTGGAACAGGTCTTTGAACTCACCTACGATGATTCGCCTGATAATGTTTCGGCTGACTTAACTTACCCCAATGGCATCAAGCAAGTGTTGAGCTTTGACAATATTGGCGATCTCTCCAAGCTCGAATACCGAAAAGGCGTGAATACAATCGGCAAGTTTGTTTTCGGTTTTGACGTTGCAGGTAAACTCACCCAATTAGAGTCTAACGAACCGCTCCTTCTAGAGCGCCCACAAACACAAGCCACGTACAATTCGCTTAACCAAATTTCCTCGTGGGATGGCGACAGTAGCGCTTTTGTTTATGATGCTGATGGAAACTTAGTACAAGGCTTATTGCCAGGTGAGACTCCTTTTGAAGCAGACTATGACGCTGAAAACAGACTGACCGCGATTCGTTTTGAGAAAAGTGGCACTCAGATTGAGGAACGATTTGAGTATGGTCACGATCATTTTCTAAGAGTGTATCAGCGTTTTGAAAGCAATATTAAAACCTTAGAGAAACGCTTTGTTCGCTTAGGCCTGATTGAGCTTCAAGAGCGTGACAGCGAGAACAACGTATTAGCAAACAATATATGGCGACCAGATAGAAAAGGCGGTGTCGCTGGGTTATTAATGCGTCAGCAGAGCCAGCAAAATATCTACTACATGACTAACCATCTTGGTCACGTCTATGGTGTGTTTGACCAGGCTGGCGAAAGACTCAGTCAGCGAGGTTATTCGCCTTACGGACAAATAAGTGGTGATGGTTTCACTCTACAGCCGTTTGGTATGTCGACCAAACGCTCAGATTTTGAAAGTGGATTAGTTTATTTTGGTTATCGCTTCTATATGCCAAACTTGGGCCGCTGGCTAAACCGCGACCCACTGCAAGAGCAAGGCGGGATTAACCTCTATGCGTATGTAAATGGTGACCCGTTAGGGTATGTAGATCCGGATGGGCGTTCACCTATGGCAGTTGGTGCAGTAGCTGGTGGGCTTTTAGCTGGTCCTCCTGGTGCAGTAGTCGGTGGTGTTGTAGGTGCGACTGCAGGAGTGGCACTATGCGTACTTACCGATCTCTGTGACTGGAATGAGTCTGGTGAAAGTGAGTTTCCTGCTCCTGGAAAGCCAGGAGAAGACGACGGCTTTATCCCTCCCAAGAAGCCTCCTAAAAACTGCGATCCTAGTGGACGGGTAAAAAACCCAAACGGGTCAGGGAAAGGTTGGGAAGATCATATAGGGGAGGTCTGGGTTCCTACAGGGGGAAAAGCTGACCATGGTGGAGACCATTGGGATGTGCAGACGCCCAAGCAACCGGGTCAAAGGCGCGGTCGATATCGTAATGTATACCCAGGAGGAAAAGTGAGAAAATGAAGAACATACAGATTATAGATGACGCAATTAATGCAACATATGATATTTTTTCGGCAACGGACGAGGAGTTTTCATTGTTGTTTCCTGCCAATACGAACATTGCTTTTATAGAAGATATTGATTCGGACAATTTAGTTGTTAAACAGGCTCTAAAGAATTTGTGGGGTCGAAGAGTACGCAAGTGCGATGTTCAAGGTATCCATGGAACTATGTTTTATGGGCTTGAAGATAAAAAAGATTATTACCCAACTTTGATCGATGAAGAAGCATGTAACCCCGATGCTTCAAAACTACGGAAATAAACGCAATGATTTGACTTGGCCAGGTTTTGTCATTTGAAATAGGACAAAAGGCCTAGTCTCAAAAAAGTAGGTGATGACCTTTCGAGCAACAACTGAAATGATTGCAAAATAAGGTGGTGTCTATGGCGACCAGATAGAAAAGGCGGTGTCGCTGGGTTATTAATGCGTCAGCAGAGCCAGCAAAATATCTATTACATGACTAACCATCTCGGTCATGTCTATGGTGTGTTTGACCAAGCAGGCGAAAGACTCAGCCAACGAGGTTATTCGCCATACGGGCAAGTAAGTGGTGATGGTTTCACTCTACAGCCGTTTGGTATGTCGACCAAACGCTCAGATTTTGAAAGTGGATTAGTTTATTTTGGTTATCGCTTCTATATGCCAAACTTGGGCCGCTGGCTAAACCGCGACCCACTGCAAGAGCAAGGCGGGATTAACCTCTATGCGTATGTGGATGGTGATCCATTAGGTTATATTGATCCGGATGGGCGTTTAGCGATGGTTATTCCTCCACCGGTTTTGCCGATATTTCCGCCAACAAACACAATGACGAATGCTAGTCCGGAAAATGGTTGGGTAGATGAACGCGAAGCAAGTGTAATGTATGACTATTATAAAAATTCCTGTGGTCCCAAACTTCCTCCTTCTGGTGATGAGTGCCAAGATTACAGAAATGAGGCACACCAAGCTAATATGTGTGCCCACCTTAGAGCGCAGTGGGATGAAAAATTTTGGCCAGGAAGACACACACAAGCTATCAAAGAAGCTCAGAGAAGGGCGAAAAAGTATAATAGGTTAGCAGAAGACTGTGAACGAGCTAGAGAAGTTATGGAATGTCAATGATTTTGAGGGGAATAGATTGTGGAGTATTGGGGTTATATTGACAAAGGTGAGCTTAATAGACGTTTTAACAAAGCTTTTCCAGATGTTCGGTGTCCAGATGTAGACGTATTTTTTGCCGTCGGGAAAACTAATATTATCAGAAAGATGATTAGTGACAGAATACCTGTAGGGGTATTGGATAGTGATGTTAATAATCTAGCTGAATATTATGATGAGTATTTATGTGTAAGTAACGAAGGCATGAAATGGCTGTTATCATCTTTGTGTAAATATATAATAAAACAACGTAGTGGACATGAGAAAATGATGCCATTTTTATTGCTTTATATTCAAGATTCTGGTTCTAGTGAAAGCTATGACTTTCATTTTCTAAGTAACGAACAAAAAGAGGTATTATTTAACTTTCTAGAATACTGCTCTGAGATGTATGATGTTTCAGTTTTTGAAGAGAAAAAAATGCTAGAAAAATTTTAATTATTTAACTTGAAATATTATTTTATAAATTCAGCTATTGCTATTTTTAATGAGGTTAGGCCTTTCATAGATAAAGGAGGGGGCAAGCCTATGTTGTGTTTGACTAGACTGGTGAAAGACTCAGCCAGAGAGGTTATTCGCCTTACGGGCAAGTAAGTGGCGATGATTTCACTCTACAGCCGTTTGGTATGTGGATCCGGATGGCAGATTCGCAGTAGCAATGCTTCACCCTGCAGTTGCTATTCCTGTAAGTTATGTGGTATGCAGGGCTCTTGGCGGTTGCGAAATACCTAACTTACCTGATTGGCCGAGTTGGCAAAATAGCAATGAGGAAGATGAAGAAGGACCGAAGAGAGCTAGAAATAAGAAACGCAAAGGACAAGGCCCATGTGAAATTGATAGAATTGATCCACCCCATGGTCAGCCAGGTTCTCAGTGGCATGCTCATGGAACTAAAGGAGGAGCATTAAATCAAGACGGTGAACCAAAAGATTCTGATCCCAAGTTTTCTAATAAGACTAAAAAGTGGTTGAAAAAGCATGGATGGAAAATATGAACTTATTTGAATTTTTGAATAAATTAGATGTTGAAAATATTAAATATGAAATTAGTTATAAGTGCTCATCATGGATATCAGTGAAAATTACAATGGGAGATAAGTATTGGCTACTTAGTTTTGATGAGTCTGGTTTTTTAGATTTAGAAGTTTATAAAGTAGAGTGTGAGACTCAAAGTGAAAATATCCAGGAAATATTCCAATTATTTAATGCAGCAAGAAAATTATGCATAAACTTTTCCGAAAGAAATGGAATTAATTTTAATTATCCATTTGTTTTTAAAAATAGTGCAGGTTTAACAAGGGAAATTGAAGGAATATTCCCTGATTTTGGCCTTAATGGGGTTGTTATAACTTCTAATAATAATGACGAAAACGCTATTTTAGATATTGAAAATTTGGGTTGTTATCATGTTTTTCATCTAGATGTTAATAATGGTTCGATCTACGCAGAGAGGACTTTGTTTGAATATCTTAACGAAATAGATTGGAATGGAAGTGGAGTTTGTCCTTTGTAAGCGCGTCATAAACCCCGCATTCTAATCGCCTAGCGCGAAGAATAAGATCAAGTCTCCGACCATGAGGAGATTTGAAATGGGAAAACGACACACTAATCAAGAATGGCAAACGCTCATCGAGCAGTCTGAATCGAGTTCATTGTCAACGCTTGCATTTTGTAAGCTCAATGAACTCAATCCCTCAACGATTTATTCAAAGATAGAGACGGAAACATTTTTGTTAAGCCAAAGAAGGGTAATGGTCCTGGAGAGTTTACTGGTTTCAATATTTATAACTTGTGAGGAAAATATGAGAGTTTATGCAAGATTAAGTATTGTGAGTGAGAGTGTTTCTTCTAAAGATATTTCAGGGCAGGTTGGAATGAGCTTTGATGAGCTCTGGGATGTTGGTGATAGCAGGAAATTAGGTTCAATAGTTGAGGAAGATAATGGCTGTACAATAAAGTCCGAAGTCGATTCTTCTTCAACAATTGAAGATCACCTTGAAAGCTTGTTCACGAGAACTGTAGATAGAGAACATTTGATTCGATTGTTGTCTGACAGAGGAGACGTGTATATTCAAGTGTCACTTTCGATTTACAGCGACGATGCACCGCCACTAACCTTTGAAAGGAAATATATTAATTGGATTAGTAACATTGGTGCTAGTTTAGATGTAGATCTATACCCGTTTGAGTAATAGATATAGGCAGGGTAAATAAAGAATCTATGTTGGAACGCATGAATATTCATGAATTAACTTGTTTATTATAAGATGAAGACATTTACTATAGAGTACGCATATGGGGGTATAATTAATATAATTATACCTATGGACGAGTATTCATGGAAAGTTAGCTTTGACTCTGAAGGACTCGAGTCTTCAGAAATATGGAAGAAAGAGTTAGTCAGTATTGATGAAAGCGAAATGTCAATTGAAGAATAAAAAAACGGCATTTTAAAAAAGTGTAAATCTATAGCATCAGAATATGATATGAAATTTGAGTCAGATTTTATATTTTTAGAGAGCTCAGGGGAGAGTATTAAAGTCTCAGGCAGGTTTTTTGATAAAAAGGGTCGAAGTATAATACTGATTACTCAGAAGGACTCCCGGGGCTCAATAGTTGAAACGGGAAAAGTTTAGAACAAGTGAATTAACTATCAAAAATGGTGCTCTATATAAAGACGTTAGGGTTTGTTTAGATGAATTACTAGATCTATAAAAGTACAGTATAAATTTTTTTTGTTACTATAGATATAAAGATTCTGAATTTTTGGTTTTACGGGAGGGTGAAAATCGTTGTCTCTAGATATGTATGAACCTGGAGTGAAGTCTTGCTTTTTTCGATTTAATTTTCCACAGAAAAGAGAGTAAGTGTATACGGTTTTTTAAGATAGGAGTAACAACAAGTTGAGTGTTTTAGAAATT
Organism: Vibrio pomeroyi; assembly: GCA_041879425.1. Taxonomy (NCBI): domain Bacteria; kingdom Pseudomonadati; phylum Pseudomonadota; class Gammaproteobacteria; order Vibrionales; family Vibrionaceae; genus Vibrio; species Vibrio pomeroyi. Next base: position 1,458,297 of record CP090855.1, read on the forward strand.
TTTCGCTTTGTTTTTCCATTGTCATCCTTTATATGTGGAGTTGGACTGTTTCTTTCCCCACTTATTTTAAAAATGTTTAGAACTGACAAAGGTAAAGTTGGCCCTAGAGACTTCACAATGCTGTTTAGTAAAAAAGAGTTTTTGAATGAACAAGGGCTTTTGATTAGGGAAAGGTTGCGACTAACCATTAACTGGTCATTTCTTATTTCACTGTTGTCTTTTTTGGTTATTATTTATGAACAATATGTGGTTGTTATTTAGACTTTTTTGTCTAGTTAATTTTGTTTTTCACTTAACAGTATTGATGGGGTATAACAATGATTATATCGTTGATGAAATAGGTAGTTTACTAATATCTTTAGTATGCGCACTTGGTTTTTTGCTTCCTTTTATGACAGGTATAATAAGTACTCTGCATTGCTCGTATTTGCATCTTTTATATTGGCGAATTGGTACTATGCTTAACCAAATTTCCTCTTGAGATGGCAACAGCGACGCTTTTGGTTACGATGCTGATGGGAATTTGATTCGAGGCCTTTTACCAAATTAGATTCCATTTGTCACAGACTATGATGCTGAGAACAGACTGACCGCGATTCGTTTTGAGAAAAGTGGCACTCAGATTGAGGAACGATTTGAGTATGGTCACGATCATTTTCTAAGAGTGTATCAGCGTTTTGAAAGCAATATTAAAACCTTAGAGAAACGCTTTGTTCGCTTAGGCCTTATTGAGCTGCAAGAGCGTGACAGCGAGAACAACGTATTAGCAAACAATGTATGGCGACCAGATAGAAAAGGCGGTGTCGCTGGCTTATTAATGCGTCAGCAGAGCCAGCAAAATATCTACTACATGACTAACCATCTTGGTCACGTCTATGGTGTGTTTAACCAGGCTGGCGAAAGACTCAGCCAGCGAGGTTATTCGCCTTACGGGCAAATAAGTGGTGATGGTTTCACTCTACAGCCGTTTGGTATGTCGACCAAACGCAGCGATTTTACCAGTGGTATAGTTTACTTTGGTTATCGCTTTTACATGCCCAACTTAGGCCGTTGGCTTAACCGCGACCCACTGCAAGAGCAAGGCGGGATAAACCTCTATGCGTATGTAAATGGTGACCCGTTAGGGTATGTAGATTCGGATGGAAAAATAAAGGGCAGACCGGTAAATCCCAATCCATGGGACCACGCAGTTTACTCAACCCAAACGAACAGCCAGTGTGTACATGATTGTGTTGAGAATATGAGAAACTTGTGGATAGAAAGTCTTCTAATAGAACCAGAAAGTAGTAATCCGCAAAGCAAAGCTTCATGTGACGCTACGAATAAAAAACTAGTTAAAATAGTTTTTTCTGCAAAAAAATCCAAATCTGAGGCGCAGGAAACAGTGTTTGAATATTTTAGATATCAATCATGTGGAATATATTGTGAATGGAGTTATTAAATGAAAGTAATTGTTAATTACATAATTGTTTTTTTAGTGTCTATTTCGTCATTGTTGTCATTCGATATACTATCGAAAGAAAGGGAAGTGGAAATGATTGACATAGTAAAGGAGTGTGAGGTTTTAAAAGAAAATGCCGATAACGGTGTTCATAAAGGGTATAAAAAACTAACGGACTGCTATTTTTATGGGATGTTGGGGAATATAGGTGAGATTAACTATAAGAAAATTGATTGTTATTTAGAAATGGCAGTGGATACCATAGATGATGATCAAAGTAAGTTATTACTTGCGCGCTCATATATGCACTATCCTAGCCGAAATTGGTTATATGATAAATCTGATAAGTTATTAAATAAAGTGAAGGATAAGGAGCAACTACAGTATAAAGTTTTATATTGTGATGCTATTATTAGTGGGAAATTTTCAAATAGTGGTAATTATGATTTAACATGTTTAGAGGAAATAATTGATCATGGAAATAAGCCTGCTTTATATGCGTATATGGAGAATTATAAAAACAACTATCATAAAGGATTAGATTATAAGGAAGAATATTTAAATCTCTTTTATGAAGAAATATCAGATAGCGAATCAGAATCATTAAAGGGGTTTCTTGAAATGAGGTGTTTTTTTATTCCGTTGGAGCTATGTGATCCTGTTAGTGCTTGGGAGTAAAAGTAAATAATAAGGTCAGGTCTAATGAAATGGTTCGCCTCATCAGTTGTATGATATCTGGAAAGGCTTAGGAAAACCGCGTGGATACTAAGTATTAGGCAGTATTGTTATTAGTTTAGTTTAGTTTAGTTTAGTTTAGTTTCAAGTTTTAAGAGAAGTATCTTGTGATATTGAATTTTCATTAAATATATTATATTGAAGGACTGAAATTAAATTAGAGCATATGAGTTTGAGTAGGAACTTCAAACCAAGAATGAAATCATGCAGAGTATTTCTGTGCATTTATTTAATTAGGAATTATGTAAATGAAATTTAATCAATTCATTCAAGTTGCAATGATGTTGTCATTTGTAGAAGCAACTTACAACTTTATTTATGACTTTTTGTATATTGAATTTACAAATGATAATTTGGTTTTGCTCGGCATACCATTTGTTAACTTTATATCTATCCCACTACAGTATTTAGTGATTTCATGCATTGCTTGGCCTATTTATTCATGGCTTATATTGAAAGACATTGAATAGAGTGATGCCTTGTTTTTGCTTTAAGACAAAAGGCTTTGTCTCTGAATTATTATGTGATGTTACTTTCGTACAACCACAACTAGAAATTGTAGTAAATAAGGTGGTAGCTGTAGCGACCATATAGAAAAGGCGGTGTCGCTGGGTTATTAATGCTTCAGCAGAGCCAGCAAAATATCTATTACATGACTAACCATCTCGGTCATGTCTATGGTGTGTTTGAGCAAGCAGGCGAAAGACTCAGCCAGCGAGGTTATTCGCCTTACGGTCAAGTAAGTGGTGATGATTTCACTCTACAGCCGTTTGGTATGTCGACCAAACGCTCAGATTTTACCAGTGGGTTGGTTTACTTTGGTTATCGCTTCTATATGCCCAACTTGGGCCGCTGGCTAAACCGCGACCCACTGCAAGAGCAAGGCGGGATTAACCTTTATGCGTATGTGGATGGTGACCCGTTAGGGTATGTGGATCCGGATGGCAAGCAAGCATTCCCAATACCATATATACCCAATAGGCCTACAGAGGATTATTACCCGCAAGAGGTAAAAGACAGTATTGAAAAAGGTGAAAAAAAAGCTAAGAAAAAAGCATGTGATACTGCTGGGTATACACAAACGGTAGCGGACATGGCTAGTACATTGTTTCCACCATCGAGGCCACTATGTGTGGGAGTTGATGTGTATAGTCGATTGGTCAAAGGAGTTGTATGTGAGAAATAATCTGAAAACCCAAATTAAAATGATGTTAGTTGCAGTGACCGCGTTCGTACTGGTTTTTATGATGTTCCAATTGACTCTAGTAGGGAGTGGTTCGACGGAGATAAAAGAGTTTGAAATTATGGAGGTTTATTGTAAACCAACAATTAAACTTGCAAATGGCGCTGAATCAAACAATGTATGCAGGTTTAAGGGGATTACAAATGGTGAGAAAATTTCTGGTTATGCGCTACCAGCGTGCGAAATTGATAGGAGTTATATGACTCTTAAAAAAAGTAGTAGCATATTCAGTCAGAGTCCTAATTTTACATTGATATGCTATTGAATTATTAATTAATAGGTCTTTGTTTCCAAGAAATGCTAATGAGGTTAGTTATTGGTTTTGTTGCTTAATTCAGAGAGAGAGAAGGCATACTTATCCCATAGAAGGCTAGACAGTACTGTGATGATATGCAGAGCCATTATAAGAAAGCAGCTTCAGCTACTTACAACGCGGCAAAATCTGTACCAGGTACAAGCGTGACGGGACCGCTGCCAGGTAGTCAAGTTGATTTAGCTACAGGGTATGTTGTCGGTGAGCTTTTATGAATAAAAAACTAGTATCTTTAACTCTCTTCATTTTAATTAGTCATTTAGTTACTTTTAGTTTGGCCGACGGAAGAGGAAAGGTTTTTTCCTAAAATTAAAGAGGTTAGTTAGTCAGGATGTCATATTAGATGATGACACTTGCTATATAATATCGAGTGATTGGCTATTGCTTTCGAAGAATGAACGGTCATATGCATTTATGTATTTAGATAAGAAGTCTCTGGGTGCTACGATTGCATTTGGAAAGAATATGAGTCAAATGCCGGAAGAGAAACGATCGTGGATTAGGCTAGAAGAAGAAATTCGAGGAAAAAAGATATACTTAATTGAGTATAATTCCAAAATTCACTACTTTTCTGATGTGAATACTCTTGAAGCGCTCATGGTCGTCGACGATAAAGGAGTATTTAATTACCCAATGCCTTTAATAAAAACCAACATTGATGATTGCTCAATTTGAAGTAAGGTAGAGTTCGAATACTTGCCTTTAAGAAACACAAGATAAAGGGGGCAGTTTTTGCTTTTTGCTATAGGGCAAACACAGGATAGTAGGGTCAGGTCTTGCCTTTTGCTAAAAGGCGGTGTCGCTGGCTTGTTAATGCGCCAGCAGAGTAAGCAAAATATCTACTACATGACTAACCATCTTGGTCATGTCTATGGTGTGTTTGACCAGGCCGGAGAAAGACTCAGCCAGAGAGGTTATTCGTCTTGCGGTCAAGTAAGTGGTGATGATTTCACTCTACAGCCGTTTGGTATGTCGACCAAACGCTCAGATTTTGAAAATGAATTAGTTTATTTTGGTTATCGTTTCTATATATCCAGTTCGGGATGCTGGTTTAGCCTTGGTTGTAAGGAAGGCGTCATGTGCAACCCTAAGCCTTATTTACTCAAAGATCGGCCTAACGGTGCAAAATACCCCTGCATCGCATTGTAGATTTCTTCTCGATGTGTGAGATCTGGATAGAGAGGGAACATATCAGGCTTTGTCGTACCGTCAACGAGATACGCGTTTTCGATATCTGAGCAGGATTCAATCGCAGATTCAAAAGCGCGAGCCATCATCTCTGTTGGCAATGAGAAGTAACGGGCAGAGGTTGCTTTGTCGGCAATCACGCTTCGAGCCACATAATCGTGTTTGTCCAAGTTATTCTCACTGAGTAGTGTGGCGTCGAACAGCGACATCAAACTCTCGTTTAATGGGTGAGGTCGCACCTTTCTATCGTGCAGCCAACAGTCAGTGGCAAATAAGATGTGTTTTCGTGGGCCAGAGGTATCGCCAATCTCAAACGCTTTTTCGGCAATATAGTGGTCAAACGCATGCCAAAATTCATGGGCAAGCGCGCCAGCACCTGCGTTCTTGGCGAGTGCTAATTCACGTTGGTTAGGCGCGTAGTGTGCTTGCACGCCTTTTCTGCCACCACTACCGAACGCTAAACCTAATGTGCCACGCAGGCCTATCGCTTCTGGTGGTAAAGCCAAGATATAAGCCAGGTCTGCTAAAGAGTCGAATATCAAGTTCGCGGCTAAGTCTTTCTCTTCTTTGGTTACCCAAGCGCCCACACGAATGCTGCCCATACCGAAGGTTTGTTTGATGTCCATGAAAGACACCTGATCACCATGGCGATAGTCTGGGCCTTTGCGCGTCTTGTATTTAAAGTGGGTTAACTTCAAAGGAGTCCTTGGAGCAGGGTGCAAAGTGAGTATTTAGAAGCTGTGCCGCCATCTTGTAAGGCACACAAGTTGAGCTGAGAAACTTACCATTTTTCACAGCCAATTGCCGAACAAAATGAGTCGAGTTTTGCTTTAAAGATTTACCACGATGTTGGGTCGCCTTCGCGGGTTAGCGGAAACAAAGGTTCATCGGGTTTGGCATAACTTAATCGATGCAGTCTCTGGGTCACGTGGTAGCTGTCTAGCCCCGATACGGTGACGGTATCTAACGCTTCCAAATCCAAGTAGCCATCTGGCATCACTGCGCTTTTAGGTGCATGAATGGTAATGACTTCTCCAATCAGCATTTGGGTTTGATTGCTCTCGATTGTGAGCTGTTCTTTGAAAGCCAACCCGATGTTCAAACTGCTTTCTAAAACGAATGGCGCCGGAAAATCATCGTCATAATAAGGTGTAAGACCCACCGCCTCGAATTCGGATACTGACTTTGGGTAGCGTGCTGAGGTTTGGTGTGCCTTTTTAACGAAGTCCGCACCGATGCTATTAATAGTGAAGTGCTTGGTTTCAAGGATGTTCTCTAACGTGTGGCGACGGCGTTTGCTGGGACGCACGATAAAGCCAAACAGCGGCGGGTGCGACCCTAGGTGAACCACTGAACTTATCACAGCTAAGTTTGTGACCCCTTGGTTATCGCATGTGCTAATGAGATTGGCGCTTTTGAATCCAGACAAAGAATTGATCAAGCGAGTACGATGGCGCTGGTCCATTGCATGGAGGTCTTGTTTTGACAGGGTGAGGTCCTTCATATCTTCTTTTCTTCCCATTTTTTTGTTTTCTAAGACTTGTTCACTAACCAAATTTTATTTACGCGTAAGCACCCTCTAACGATCAGCTGAGCGTGTGTCTTTGCATAGTTTTACGCATGTTGACGTCGCTTGACATCACGCAAGCTAAAGTAATGATGTCGTCTTTAAGAGTGTTAAAAAATGAAAACAGTCCGCAATATCATTTGGGCAATGATTGCCACAATGTCAGCCTTTTGGTTTGCGATGGAACCGCAATTATTCGCTTCAAGCGATGTCTTTGAATGGCGTTCAGCCATGATTCAGTACTCAGGTATTTTGTCTCTGATGTTAATATCCATCACCATGGTTTTGGCGATGCGTTTGCCTATGGTCGAGAATTGGCTCAAAGGTATGGATAAAGCGTATCGAGTCCATAAATGGCTTGGTATCGGTGGTGTAGCGATGGGTGTCACGCACTGGTTGTGGTACCAAATCCCTAAATCACTGGTGACGTCTGGCGTATTGGATAAGCCTGTTCGACACGATGGTTCAGGGACACAAGCGGTGCTGACTGGCTGGGAATTGTGGGTCAATGAACTGCGCGGTATTGCGCAAAGCATCGGCGAGTGGGGTTTTTACTTATTACTCGTTCTACTTGTGGCGTCACTATGGGCAGCGGTGAAATACAAACCGTTCAAGTTGTCACATCGCCTGATGTCGGTCGCGTACCTGTTTATCGCTTTTCACTCGGTAATACTGCTTAAACGAGCGTATTGGGGAGAGCCGATTTATTACCTAACAGTGGCATTTGCTTTGGTTGGATCTATCGCCGCGATTTACAGTTTATTGGGTTTGGTAGGGCGTCGTAATCGTCACTCAGCGACTATCACTTCGACTCGCTATTTTCCACAGGCTGAAGTGATGGAGCTGGTGTTAAAGCCGGATGCATCTTGGCAAGGCCACAAAGCAGGGCAGTTCGCTTACTTGCGTTTCGGTAATGAAGACCCGCATCCGTTTACCATTGTGTCTGGCTGTAAAGATTCAGAGCTGCGTTTCTTGATCAAAGAGTTGGGTGATTTTACCAATGGCCTTTATGATCGAGTGACAGCGGGCGATGCGGTTACGGTTGAAGGGCCTTATGGTCGACTTGATTTTGATCTAAGCAAGCCTCAAATTTGGATTGCGGGTGGTGTCGGGATAGCTTCGTTCTTTGCTACGCTTGAAGCGCTCAAAACAGAGCAAGATCATCCGCGCATCGAACTGTTTTACTGTACTCGCGGTGTTGATAAGCAATTAATCGATGAGTTGGGGCACTTGGCACACGAGGTTGGTGTGAAGTTAACCGTGATAGATACCTTACATTCACCGCGACTGAATGCCGGAAGAATTGTCAATCAATGCGGTGACCTCAACGAATACGAGATGTATTTCTGCGGGCCAGAGTTGTTCTCAACATCGCTGAAAAAAGAATTAGACACCTATCAATTTGATATTGAAAAGCACTACCACGAAGAGCTGTTTCTGATGCGCTAATCGTTGTCAGTTGATGAATTGAATGGGGAAGCATCTCTGGGTTGAGCTGTGGCTGAGAACAGACGGTTTAGAATTAATGTTTGATAACTGATGTTTGATAGTCATAGGCACAAGCTTCCGACTAAAAAGGTGCGAACTCATTCAATTTACTATTGCAGCGGTTTGCTATTGAGCGATACCATATACGGCTATTTCTTTGGTAAAGATTCGAATATGTCAGATGAAGAACTCGCACTAGAGTGGATGCGGCAACAAGCTCATAAAGTTGATCCCTACGTTATAGATCCATCTTTTGATGAATGCGTTGAGTTACTTGACCCAGCTTTTAAGAAGGGCAAGAGTGTCGCGCAACTAAAGTATCTGTTATCAGAAGCGGATCGTAGAGCTGGGGCGGCAGAGCGTAAACATGCAGCCTTAAAGTATGCCAAAGAGAAAAGCCCAAATGCAGGTCAGATCCTGCGTCTGCAAAGCAAGCTTCAACAAGTTCAGCTGGCACTAAAATTAGCGACCGGCGACAACAACATGACCATATCTCAGTTCTGTGCAGAGTATGATGTCTCGAAGCGAGACGGTAATACGGCATGGAATGAGAAGTTAGTTGAACAGGGTAAAAGAAAGTAGCGGCATCAACGAATTTATGCCTTTTCAACCACGGCCAGAAAAGCTAACCTGACTTCGAAAACATTCCCACTGTTGGTGAGAATGCTCTGCATTTAAAAAGCCTGAAACTTCATCTCAGGCTTTGCCTCTGTTTTTCCTAATTGATGCTCACTTAATGGTTACCTTCGCTTCAATGGAAGACTTTAATACGCTTAAGCTCAATCATAGGCTCGTTTTTATTCGTTGAGCAATGTGCGCGATACACTATTTTTCGCCCATTAATCAATTTCACTTGTGACAAAGTTATCAGAATTATGCATTTTCGGTAACGTTCCCGAAAGTATCGATCTATCATCCACCCAGATACAAAAGTGAAGTAATCAACACGACTGATTTCTATTTCTTCTTCGATATAGAGCTTGTACATCAAAAGTATAAGCCGAAATGCGCTTACGAATTATTTTGGGAACGTTTGCAAGCAATCCAAGACAATTAACGTGAGAACATAAGAATGAAACTACACACTTTAGCGGTTGCTGTAACAATGGGGCTAATGACTACATCGGTATTAGCAAGTGAAGACGTTGCAGCATTAGAGCAACGTATTAATGAATTAGAACAAAGAGTTGCACAAACGGAGCAGGTTTCTACCGAAGCCAATGAAAAGGCTTCTTCGTTTGAGTTTCACGGCTATGCACGCTCTGGGTTATTGATCAACGATGACCTAAACGGCGCGACAGGTACTGGTCCTTACATGACAGCGGCGGGTGCGATTGGTGCGCCTATTGGACGACTTGGTGTGGAAGATGATCATTACGTTGAAGCTAACTTGATTCATAAGCGTTTTGCGGATGATGGTTCTAGTGCCTTGTTTCGTATCATGTTAGCCGACAGTACTGAAACAAATAATGAATGGACAGCCAGTGAAAGCCAGTTGAATGTACGACAAGTGTATTCAGAACTGAGCCGCTTGAGCATGTTCTCTGAATCTGAAGCGTTTTCTGACGCAACGTTTTGGGCGGGTAAACGATTCGATCGCGACAACTTTGATATTCACTTTTTCGATTCGGATATTGTCTTCTTATCAGGTACTGGTGCGGGCGTTTACGATGTTCAGGTGAGCGACAACTGGAAAGCGAATTTCTCTATTTATGGCCGAGATTTTGGCGAGATTGATAGCTCATCAACAGATGTAGAAAACTACATTGCAACCATGAATAACCGCATTGGCCAATGGCAAGTGATGTTGAGCGGTATGACCTCAGCAGACAACGATAGTCGCTTAAATGGCGCAGCTGAAAGCGGTGTACACGCAATGTTTGCGTACCATGGAGACAACTTCTTTGGTCTGAGCGAAGGCTTCTCTAAAACGGGCATGTTAATGGGTAGCGGCTTGGGTGCAGAGCTAAAAGGCATCGGTTCAAATGGTGACCTACTGGATGACGCAAAAGCCGTTCGTCTGTTTAGCTACGGTGTCACTCGCATTGGCGACAACTGGCGCTTAGCACCTGCATTAATGGCAGAGCATAGCCAAGACCGTTTGAAGAAGAATGACGAGTTCACATGGGCTTCTTTAAACGTTCGATTAGCTCAAGAGTTCACAGAGAACTTTGAGATGGTTTACGAAGGTTCATTGCAATACATGGATTTAGACAACTCGACAGAGCAAGCGAGCGGCGGTTTCTACAAAGCGACAGTGGCACCAACACTGAAGCTTTCAACTAGCACTGGTTTCTTTGACCGACCAGAACTGCGTTTCGCTGTGAGCTATGTGGATTGGAGTGAAGACCTGAATGGTTACTCGATCAGTACTGAAGCTGATGCTGCAACGATGGGAGAGGGCGGCGAGGTTCTGTTTGCACTGCAAATGGAAACTTGGTTCTAATTGCCTGATATATCGTTTAGATAGAGAGTGTTACTCATGATGTGATAGTCGCATCATCAAATGCCAACCTTATCGTTTCAACTCGAAGGTTGGCATTTTTTCATCTTGGGATAACTAAACCTCTGAGATAAATCGCTAACAAGACTCTCGGTCAATAGTGGTGAAGGTCAACACCACCTTGCTCATTTCAAAGCCTTTTTTCTCAATACGGTCGAGCAGCAGCTTGGCTCCATTTTCTCCCGCTTTATCAAACGCATAGTTAAACGTAGATAGCGTTGGTGTGCATACTGAAGCAAGTTCATCGTCACCCACGCCGAGTACCAAGACATCCTTTCCTGGAACGAGGCCAGCTTCTTGAATGGCTCTAATCGCACCGATTGCGATACGGTCAGTTGCGCAGAACAGGCCATCGAGCTTGGTGTGCTCTTTTAGAGACTGTTTAGCCAGTTGGTAACCTGACTCTATGGTGAAGTCGCCACGGGCGTGAAATTGCAGTGTGAGGTCGTTAAATTGAAGCGATTGAGCGAAGCCTTCCGATCTCATCTTATCAACCGCAATATCATCGCCTTGCACGCCGATGAATCCCATATGCTTACAACCTTTCGCGATGAAGCGATTACCCGCTTCAAACCCTACGCGAGTGTCGTCGTGCACAATGCTTGGGATGTTAAACATTGACCCGTCTTGACCCACCAATACCACCGGCACAGCAGAGCTTTGAATGGCTTTGACTAATTTGTTATCGAGGTGGGTCGCGTACAGGATGATGCCTTCAACGCGCTTTTGGTTAAATATCTGAATATATTCAAGTTCTTTATGGTGTGTTTGGTGTGTGCTGGCTAATAAAACATGCTTGCCCGCTTGCTCTAAGACGGCGGTTAAACCATCGACACCTTGAGATGTGGCGTGGGAAGAAACCCTAGGAACAATCACGCCAACTAGGTTGGTTTTCTGAGACTTTAAGTCTTTAGCGACTTGGTTTGGGAGGTAGCCACACTCTTCAACCGCTTTACGCACCTTCACCTTGGTCGCGTCTTTTACGCCATACTCATCGTTGATTACTCTTGAGACCGTCGACTTGGAAACTCCAGCGAGACGAGCGACATCATGAAGACTAGCCATTATTCATTATCCAATTGTAATTTTAGTTTTGGGATTGTTTGCAAACAGAGCATCAAATTTACCTGTTATAAGGAGATTTTAACCCTGTCTTCTGATCCTAGGGAGATAATTTGAAGATCACTCTCACAGTATTGAGCACTTATCTTTGATCATTTGTTATTTCTAGGCAAAAATTTGTTTTGCAAACGTTCCCGAAAATTCAAAGGCTCAAATGATAATCCAATGGGGTATGTAATGAATTATCCAAAAATAGCAAAAGAGCTGCTTTCTCTATTAGGTGGTAAAAGTAATATCACCGCACTTGCACACTGTGCGACTCGTCTGCGTCTTGCAGTCGCAGACCAAGATAAAATTGATGAACAGGCGATTGATAACCTAGAAGGGGTTAAGGGCCAGTTTAAAGTAGCAGGTCAATATCAGATCATCTTTGGTTCAGGCATCGTTAACCAAGTTTATGCTGAGTTGGCTAAGCTGACTGAAATGACGGAAATGTCGACCAACGATGTAGCGTCTGCAGGAGCTGACAATCAAAATATCCTGCAACGCGCGGTGAAAGGCCTGTCTGATATTTTTGTACCAATCATTCCGGCGATTGTTGCTGGTGGTTTGTTGATGGGTATCTACAACCTATTGACGGCTCAAGGCTTGTTCATTGATGGCAAATCTTTAATCGACGCTAATCCGGGTTTGACCGACTTAGCAAACATGATCAATACATTTGCTAATGCTCCTTTTGTGTACTTACCTATTTTATTAGCATTTTCAGCGAGTAAGAAGTTTGGTGGTAACCCATACCTTGGCGCGGCTTTAGGTATGTTGATGGTTCACCCAGACTTGCTTAACGGCTGGGGCTTCGGTGGCGCATCAGTGTCGGGCAGCATTCCAGTTTGGAACATTTTAGGTTTCGAAATTGAGAAAGTGGGTTATCAAGGTTCAGTACTGCCCGTTCTTGTTTCTGCGTTTATTCTAGCGAAAGTTGAGCTTGGCCTACGTAAAGTTATTCCTTCGGTTCTGGATAACTTGCTAACGCCGCTACTGGCTATTTTCGTGACTGGCCTACTGACATTCACGGTTGTGGGTCCATTTACACGTGATATCGGTTTCCTACTGGGTGACGGTCTCAACTGGCTATACAACAGTGCTGGCTTCATCGGTGGTGCGGTGTTTGGTTTGATTTATGCACCATTCGTTATTACTGGTATGCACCATAGTTTTATTGCTATTGAAACTCAGCTGCTTGCGGATATCGCAACGACTGGCGGTACGTTCATCTTCCCTATCGCGGCGATGTCTAACGTGTCTCAAGGTGCAGCGGCACTGGCGGTTGGTTTCATGAGTAAAGATAAGAAAATGAAAGGTATCGCGATTCCTTCTGGTGTGACCGGTTTGCTTGGTATTACTGAACCTGCAATGTTCGGTGTGAACTTGAAGCTTCGCTACCCATTCATTGCTGCGGTTTGTGCTGCTGCGGTTTCAAGCGCATTTATCACCATGTTCAATGTGAAAGCACAAGCACTGGGTGCCGCGGGTATTCCTGGCATCATCTCAATATCGCCAGAAAAAATTGGCTACTACGTGGTAGGTATGATTATCGCGTTCGTAACTGCATTTGCGCTGACCGTTGTATTAGGTCTACGTGAGAGCAGCAAGCAAAACATTAAAGCAACAGCTTAACGTTTCTCCCTAGAAGTGAAGCCCCCCTTTTCACTTCATTTCCTAAGCTTTGGGGTGCTAGCTAGGTGATTTGGCTTAGCTAGCCTTTTTATATTTTTACATGACAGCGTGAAGTGTCACCTTGCTTTCGGTTGTCATGATTTTCAGTTTTAAGGTAAGAAAGATGAATCAAGTTTGGGTAACTGGAGACGCCGTCGTCGACCTCATTCCGGAGACTGACGCGACATTATTGAAGTGTCCGGGCGGTGCGCCAGCCAATGTCGCGGTAGCGATTTCTCGCCTTTTAGGCAAAAGTGCATTTTTTGGCCGAGTGGGTAACGACCCGTTTGGCACTTTTATGGAAGTGACTCTGCAAAAGGAAGGTGTGAATACCGAGCGTTTGGTGAAGGACCCTGAACAACGCACGTCAACCGTGGTGGTTGATCTTGATGACCAAGGCGAGCGCAGTTTTACGTTTATGGTTAAGCCAAGTGCCGACCAGTTTATGTCTGTTGAAGATATTCCCGAATTTAAGAAAAACGAGTGGCTACACGTCTGCTCAATCTCTTTGGCTAATGAACCAAGCCGAAGCAGTACCTTCGAAGCGATCCGACGTATGAAAGCAGCGGGCGGTTACATCAGCTTCGATCCAAACCTTCGTGATGAAGTGTGGCAAAACCCATCTGAAATTAAGTCTGTGGTCATGAAAGCGGTTGAATTGGCTGATGTGGTTAAATTCTCAGAAGAAGAACTGGATTTCTTAACCGATTCAACTTCGATGGAACAAGGTTTGGCTCATATTGCAGATCTTAACAATACGCTTGTTCTGGTTACTCAGGGTGCGAAAGGCGTTTGGCGGGTATTTGAAAAACAAGGTGTGCTGATTTCAGGTCGCTCAGTGACGCCAGTGGATACCACGGGTGCAGGCGATGCTTTTGTTGGCGGTTTGCTGGCAAAGCTTTCTCAACATGAAGAGTGGAATAATCAACAAGTCGTTGATTCTGCAATCCTGTGGGCGAATGGTTGCGGTGCGCTGGCAACCACGCAAAAAGGCGCGATGACCGCACTTCCAACGCAAGAGGCTCTAACTCAGTTTATTCAAAAAGACGCTCCAAATACGAATTCCGTAGAGGGGAGTGTATGAGTTTGAACTCGAACTGGACGGTAGAGCAAAGATATCGTCGTATAGAAGATATTTCCCAAGACAGCATTGATGCGATGGTCAATCTTCGCAAACAAGATGTTGGCTATCCGAGCTACCATATTGCGCCTAAATTTGGTCTGCTCAATGACCCGAATGGCCTATGTTTCTTTAATGGTGAGCACCATCTATTTTATCAATGGACGCCAGTTGGCCCAGTTCATGGTATGAAGTACTGGTACCACCTTTCGACTAAAGACTTCGTTCATTTCGAAGACCACGGCATTGGCCTACACCCAGACCAAGATTACGACTCTCATGGTGTTTACTCTGGCGGTGCATTGGTTGAAAACGACAATGCATTGTTGTTTTTTACAGGTAACAAGCGCGATGAAAATTGGTTGCGAGTGCCAACTCAATGTTTTGCCAAGATGTCTGATGACGGCAAAATAGAAAAGCACGGCGTGGTTATCGAAAACGATCACTACACAGAACATTTCCGCGATCCAAAAGTGTGGAAACAGGGCGACGATTACCTGATGGTTGTGGGGGCTCAAACGCCTCAAGAGACTGGTTCAATGGCGTTATATAGAAGCCGAGACCTGATAAATTGGCAGCACAAAGGTCCAATTCAAACTCGTTACAACAACCTTGGCTATATGTGGGAATGCCCAGATTTCTTTGAAATAGACAACCAGTCGGTGATGCTGTTTTCTCCACAAGGTGTGTCTAGCGAAAACCCATACGATTTCAAAAACATCTACTCGGTGGCTTATATTGTCGGCGACCGCCTAAATCTAGATTCGGTAGAACTGGAAAACCATCAAGATATTGCGCAGCCAGATTATGGCTTCGATTTTTATGCACCACAGACTTACTTAGATGATAAAGGTCGCCGCATTCTGATTGCTTGGATTGGTCTGCCTGAGATTGATACACCATCTAATGAACATCAGTGGGCGGGCATGTTGTCATTGCCACGCGAGCTTCACATCCAAGATGGCTATCTGGTGCAGTCGGCTTTACCTGAATTGAAAGCGCTGCAAGGCGAAGCTGTCGTGGTTGAGAGCGTTCTTGAACTGGATACAACCAGCTTCATGGTTCAGCTTGAAACGGAAACGGACGAGTTTGAATTAACGCTCGCTAATGCTGCGGGCAATAACATCGTGTTCAGTGCTACAGAAACGGAGTTCATGCTTGATCGCAGTAAGATGTCTCAACTTTACGCGGAAGAGTTTGGCTTGGTGAGAAAAGCTCCGAGGTTGAGCACCAAGCAAACCATCGAGGTTTATGTCGATAAGTCAGTGATCGAAATCTTTATCAATGGCGGTAAGCACACAATGACCAGCCGTTTCTTCATTGATGACTTGAGTTCATTGTCGATGACTGGTGACGTGAAAACCGTTTATCACTCGATGAGCCCAATTACAGGGTTGGGCGACTAACCTCCGCTTATCTCCACCAAGAAAGCCGCTGATTAACAGCGGCTTTTGTTTGGTCTGCGATATCACTATTGTGTTAGCTCTTTGAACTTGTCCATTCCCCTGCATCTCAAGTTCATCAGTGCAGACAGCTCACGCTAAGGTCGAATGTTATTGAAGCTGACTGCCTGCGAGCCATCTCCAGTGGTCTCCAACTTAACTACATCGCCTTGATAGTAATACGGCTCCATTGGCATCTCGCTATTGGTTGGCCTTGCGTAGTGAAGTACAGCGGGCTTGCCTTCCTCTTGTCGAGCATATAAATAGCCAATCAAAGCATGTTCAAACTGATGGTAGCCGTTGCCCCAATGGAAAGCCTTAGTGCGTTTGGGTTCAAGCCCTACGCCGCCATATTTGTGATCAACCCATACATCATGAAACGTCGGTAGCGTGTATTGCAGAACTTCTTTCATTGAACCATCGACCAGCGATACCGTCATTGCGGCTTGGTCGAGCTCTGCCCACTCCCATGACGAAGCCCAGTTCGTGTTTGGTCTGCTTTGCCATCCAGTAATCTCTTGTCCTTGCCATGCATTCTGAAGTTCTTCGCCAAAATATTGGGATACGCTCACGAACTCTTTCTGATATTGAGCTTGGTCTAAGGTGTGCTTCATCCCATTCATACCGAATTCTTTCCATTCGGAGTTATCCAGTGTTTGGCCTGTAAGATAAGTCATCCAATACGCTTTGATGGTGTGTCCAAAATCGTTGTGATTGGCATTGGGCATCATCGCTGCTTTGCTGTGAATGGCACCGTAGAAGCGTTGTTCATCTTCAGAGTGGTAGTGCTCGACCATGGTTTGCGTGAGCCAATTCAGGTCATCAAGCCATTGTGTCTTGATGGGCTCTTGTAGTAGGGGAGCGACTAACAGCATGTAACCGTTAATCTGATCAAGTTGCGCGACCAATTCACGTTGTGTGGCTGTGCCACCTTCGCCATCGGCAAGTACCCAAGCAAGACCGCTGTTGTCGTTAAGTCGATATTTATCAAAGATAAACGCTTGTTGGGCAATGAGCGCTTCTTCTACTTTTTTATCTTGAGTTAAGTAGTAGTACATCGCCAATCCAACCAGTGCATACGCTTGATCTTGAGCCGTTCGCTGCTGCCACTCCAATCCTGCTTTACTGTCTTTAGTAAAGCTAATGAAGCCACCATTTTGCTCATCTTCTAAGTGTTCAATAAGGTAGTAAGCCCCTTGCTTGGCAAGCACTAACGCTTGTTTGTCTCCGGTCAGATGGTAGAGCACGCCATAGGCATAGGTTTGACGCGATTTCATACGCGTGAACTCTTTGCCGAAGTGTGGAGTGATCCAACCTCTATCGAGTTCAGGACAAACGTTAGCCACATCAAGCAATGTTCCATCATCACAGCGGAAAGTGGGGAAGTTGCCTATTGGTTCTCCCTGAGCACTCGGCATTAGCCAATAAGGTGCAAGCCCTTCTGAAGCATGATTGATCCAGTCTTCGTCAGAGGGAAGGGTGACATTGGCAGATACAGCGAAACTGGTAACGCTGAGTAATGCGATAGAGGTTCGTAACATGATGTTTATCTTAACGAATTGGATTTTTTTGAATATAAACAATCAGGTCTGCACATTGTGATTCGGTGATCACAGTCGACTACATTATTGTTGTTTATAGGAAGGCTCACAGAGTAGTGAGCCTTGAAAGGGAGCGGTGTTTTACACAGGTTCGCCCGCTTCGTCTTCTTCAACCACATCAGTTTCTAAGCTAGCCTCTGCTAGCCATTTTTGTATTGATAGGCTGTTGAGCACGCGTTGTTGATACTGTTGGGCTTTTTCTGAAAGCTGGATGCCATAGGTTTCTACGCGCAGTGCTACAGGTGCAAACATTGCATCGGCAATTGACCACTCGCCGAACAACCATTCCTCTGGGTATTGTTCCATTTGTGAAGACCATATTGCGTCGATGCGAGCGATGTCTTTCAATGCGCCATCACTGAGCGTGAGCTTTCTTTTGGCGCGGCAGTTCATTGGTAACTCATTTCTGATGTTAAAAAATCCAGAGTGCATTTCTGCCGAGATTGCACGGGCGAGAGCTCGCTCTGCGACGGAAGCTGGCCATGCCGCACCATTCAAGTAGGCATCGTTAACATATTCGAGAATCGCCAATGAATCCCACACCGCGACATTACCATCAACTAGGGTTGGGACTTTGGCTGTCGGTGTCACCTTCGCTAACGTGTCGTAAAAATCTGAGGTGAACAGCTTGAGTTTAATAATGTCTGCATCGAGGTTGTAATGGTCGAATATGAGCCATGCACGAAGTGACCAAGTTGAGTAGTTCTGGTTTGCGATATAAAGCTGCATAGGTGCTTCCTTGCGTTTGGTGGGTATGCATTTGAGCTTAGGGGATTGTATTGCGGCGCACTAACGGATAATTTTGATGACAGACATTAATAAAAACGATGGGTGGTGATTTCAATATGGATATTGATGCTTTGCGAGGCTTTCTCGCGTTCGTGGAAACCAGTAGCTTCACTCGTGCCGCGAAACAGATTAATCGCACCCAGTCGGCATTCAGTGCGCAGATGCGTAAATTAGAAGAAGAGCTTAACGTGACCCTTTTTCAAAAAGAGGGGCGTAATTTAGTGCTTACTGAAGCGGGCTTAGCGCTGCGTTCTCATGCGGAGCAGTTGGTTGCGCTCCACAATACTGCGCTTAAACAAGTGAAGCGTTATGAAGACAAACAGCCTCTGAGGTTGGGTTGCCCTGAAGATTATAACGACACCATTCTTCCAAAAGTAATTCGCCTGTTGCAGCAAGCTGAACCCACCTGTTCCATCCAAGTATTCAGCCTGCCAAGTATTACGCTCAGAGAATGGTTAGATGATGGCCGTTTAGATGCAGCGATTGTCACCCGAGCGCCCGACAGCGAAGAGGGATACTGGCTCACTCATGATGTGGGCGTTTGGATAAGCAGCCTTGATTATACGTTTGATGATTCCAAGCCTGTTCCATTAGCTCTGTTTCAAACGGATTGTAAGTACCACGCCGCAGCTGTGAATGGCTTAACCAAGCAGGGTACGCCTTATCAACTGTTGGCTTGTAGCAATACGGCTTCAGCGCAGCGAGCAATTGTTAAAGCGAGTTTAGCGATTGGTGCTATGGGTAAGCTTAGCGTGACTCCGGATTTGAAAATCCTTGAAGATATGCCGCCGTTACCAGCAGTGGATATTGTGCTGATCCTTGCGAGTAAGCATCATCCTGTATTAGACAAAGAAGTGCTCAATCAACTTGTGGAATTAGAGTCTGATTAGTTTTGTTCCGTAAGATTTAATAGATGAACTGCAATCGATGAGTTTGGAGCTGAGCGGGAATTAAGAAATGAAGAGGCCGAAAACATTGTGTTTCTTAGAAAACATGGTGTTTCTCGGCCTTATTTTTATGGAAGACTGAACGTGCGTTAAGAGAGCTTAAACTTACTCAATTCACCGTGCAAATCTCCGGCTTTCACTGTCAGCTCATTACTGATTGCTACTGATGATGTCATGGTGCCCATCACTTCCACAGCGGTGTCATTGATGATCACTACATTGCGGTTAATCTCTTCTGATACTGAGCTTTGCTCTTCAGCCGCGGAAGCAATCTGATTGTTCATGTCGTTGATCACTTCAATCGCTTGGTTGATTTCCGACAAGGCGAGATGTGCTGCTTGGGTTTCGCCTTTGGTGTCATTCGCTTGCTTCTGGCTTTGCTCCATCAATATCACGATAGATTGAGTCTCTTGCTCTAGGCGAGCCAACATCGAGCGAATCTCTTCTGTCGAGCCTTGAGTGCGATTGGCGAGGTTACGTACTTCATCTGCGACGACAGCAAAGCCTCGTCCTGCTTCACCCGCACGTGCAGCCTCAATCGCCGCGTTAAGCGCTAGTAGGTTTGTTTGTTCTGCAATACCACCAATCTCGCTTAAGATACCCTGAATAGCGGTGCTCGAATCGACTAAATTTTGCGTTTGTTGCTGTGCGTCATTGACCTGAACAGCCAAGCTATCTACCGCGCTGGCGGCATTGTCCATGCGTGTCATGCCATTAAGGCTGTTGCTTTGTACTTGGCTTGCTGCCGCGGCTGCTTGAACGGCTGAGCTTGCCACTTCTTGCGCAGTCGCACTCATTTCATTAATGGCTGTGGCAAGTGAGTTCACCTCGTTAACCTGAGAGTTCAACTGGTCACGTGAAACTTCAGCACGAGCTTGGCCTTCTGTTGCGTTTTTATCTACTTGGTCGGCCGTTACCATCACGGTAAGTAGCATCTCTTGCATACGAGATAGGAAGGTATTGAACCAATGTGCAAGCTGAGCGGTTTCATCTTTTCCTTTCACTTCAATGCGGTAAGTTAAGTCGCCTTCGCCTTGTGCTGCATCTTTAAAACGCTCTACTAAATTGTTTAGAACCTTGCCCAGAGAATTGGCAATGAATGCCATTGAGGCAATACCTAAAATAGCTGCGATGATCCCCGCCCACACACCTTTTTCAAGTGCTTTTGAATTCTGTGCATCACTCCATTGCGTGTAGTCGTCGACGCTTTTTGTAAGGTGACTACTGGGAACGGATACCATGACTACCCATGGTGCATCACTCGTATCAATTGCGGTAATCGCGTACTCATCTCCGCCGAAATTAACAAGGCCTGCACCTTCTCGCTTAGCGATAGATTGAATTGTCGACCATTCGGATTCCAATTCAGAAGAGACTCTTTTGCCCACCATGTTTCCAGCTCGGCTATTGGCGAGAGTTATGCCTTTCCATGATGTAATAAGGATTTTTCCTTCGCCATCAAACAAGTTACGTGCAAGCAATTCACTTTGGCTTTGAAGCTCAAACAAAGACAGATCAAAGCCAATTGAGCCAATGATTTTTCCGTCTTGTTTGATTGGTTGGCTGATGGTAGTGATGAGCTCTTGCTTACCGCGAACTGGATAGAAATAGGGTTCCATCACAAATGTCTTACCGGTTTGGTATGGCATTAAGTGCCAGTCGTCTTTGCGCTCGCCGTTGCTGTTGAGTTCGGTATTGCTGAAGCTCTCCATTGCGACGGCATCAAAGCTGTTCTGATCATTTGGAGAGAAGAAAGGCGCAAGGTAGCCCTGACTGTTAAAACCTAATTCGGTGTCCAAGCTGATCTCGTTATTCAGATCGGTTTGTTGTGGCCAAGTCTTGTTCTCCCACACCATGTAACCCGCAAATACAGCTTTGTTTTGTGCTTCCAAGGCGGCAGTAAACTGTTTAACGATAAGGTCTGCGCTTGCGTTGGTTTCTGAACTTAACTCGATAATGGAGCGTGCTTGCTTAAGGTTTGCTAGTACAGGGTCAAGTTGGTTGGCAATGTTTAAACCTTGTTGAATGGCTGTGTTTTGCAAATCTGTCGTTGTGGCGTCTGTCAGCTGCGTCTTTACTTTTTCAGTGACTTGTTTGTTCACATCGGTAAATGCGCTGGTGGTCATGCCCATTGCGATCAACAGAGTGAAAGCCATTGCTCCACCTGCACTCACCGCAATTCGCGTACGTATACTGTTAAACATAAGATCCCTGTAACCAAATAGTGGTAGTTTTACAGAGATTTTAAACAAGATAAGTGAATGGAAAATTCAGAATAATGAACACAAAAAGAATAGGGAGATCAAAATTATAAATAGGATTGCATAACGTGTAGTTTTGGCTTTGGTCGCAACGTTTAGAGGAAGATGAAAATCATCATTTAGCAATCGCTAACCTTATGTATTTATTAGTGTTCATGATAATTAGGACAGTTTGATGTTTTCCTAAGGCTGCGATTCAGCTTTTCTAGTTTGTGACCGTGTATCGATTACTCATTATATGACAACGGTCACAATTAATTTTATTTAACCTAATGAATTACTAATCTTTTTATAAGTGATTTAAAGAGGGGACGCGTTGTATTAGCGCGCCCGTGTCGATTTGCTTTGCTTCTTCGACGGCCTGACATGGCGAGCCAAAATACGGCTTCGTTCTTGTTTTACCTCAGCCAGTTTTCGCCACGACCATAAACGTACGCGTGCTTCTTTTGCGCTCGCCTCTATATCTACCACTGGATCTAAGTAGGGTGAGTTAGATTCGAAATCATGCATCATCACCTCCATGGGTGTCATCTTCCATGGTTCAAACAGAAGTGGGGTAGGAATGTCTGAAAGCTCTGGCACCCATTTTCGGATGAAGTCTCCATCAGAGTCGTGTTCTTGCGCTTGCTTGGTCGGATTGTAAATTCGGATAGTGTTTATCCCTGTTACCCCTGCTTGCATTTGAAACTGTGGGTAATGAATACCGGGTTCAAAATCGAGAAACAGCTGCGCTAAGTGAGTGACACCATCACGCCAGTCCATGTTCATATGGTGAGTGAGAAAGCTCACCAACGTAGAGCGCATGCGGAAATTAATGTACCCCGTATGATGCAGGCAGCGCATACAGGCATCGACCAATGGCACGCCTGTCATCCCCATCTTCCATGCCTGAAGGTGTCTCGAATCTTTTACCGTTTCTTTTTGTAAGAGTGCTTCGTAGGCGTGGTTGATGCAGCGAAATTCCATCTCGCATTCTGATTCAAACTTCTGCATAAAATGACAGTGCCAATGAAGTCTTGAGGAGAGAGCAATCAAGCTACGACGAAATCCTGCGACGTGCCAGTGTTCCAATAGGTGTTGATAAACTTCACGCAGCGATATGTTGCCCCAAGCCAAATATGGGGAAAGGCGAGTACAGGCATGTCGCGAGGCTTCTGGGCTTGAGATGCTGCGGTAGTAATCTCGACCACGGCGCTCAAAGAAGTCGTGTAACGTTGCCCATGCCAGTGCACTTCCGCCCGTTTGTATGCCGTTAACTTTGGTTAACCATGCTTGTGGAGGTTCCATAGCGAGTTCAAGTTCTTCAGCATCAAGGGTATGCAGTGATTTTGTGGTCAACTGAGTTTCAGCTATGGGAGCGCGCATGACGCTGTTCCAGTGTTTGTCCCAACCGATTCGGTCTTTTGACCCTCTCACGACAGCACCCTGAGCGGACTCTTGCCAATGGATGTTGTGTTCTTGAAACCAGTCAGAGATTTGCTTGTCACGATCGAAAGTACAATTTAAGCCTACCTCTTGATGGGAGAATACATTTTGGATGTGGTAACGAGATTGAACCGCTTCGAAGCAGTCGATAGCGTTACCATGGAGTACTGAAACCTGATGCCCGTACTCTTTCAATGACAGGTTCATACACTGGAGTGACTGCCAAACAAATCGCCAATGTCGCTCAGAATAGTGGGCATTGTTTAACAGCATGGGTTCGAAAATGTAGAGCAATATCGTTGGGTGTTTATCAGATAAAGCATGTAGTAAAGGTGCATGGTCGGTGAGTCTTAAATCTCGCTTTAGCCACACTATGTTGATTGTTTGCATCTGAGCCCTCGTTCGTTTTGAAGTATTACGAGTCAGAGGGCAAAATGTCTCACTGGAAGTGAATTTTATTTATTGATAACGAAAGGGCGGGCTAGGATCGTCCATGGTGATTATTGAAGAATCCCCAAGCTCTTTAGCTTTCGATAAATGGTATTACGGCTGATGCCAAGTATCCGCGATGTCTTGCTTATATTACCTTGGTTAGCTTGATAGGTTTGTAGCAAGGTTTCTTCAACGGTACTTCTTAAATCGGACTTTGGCCTACCTTCGATAGCATTGGTTGTGATGAACTTATGATGATCATCTTGCGCTAATGACGTGAGGTGTTGAGCAAGATGGCTAGGTACATGTTCTAGCGTGAGTATTGCTTCGTCACCGGCGAGTAGGGCGGCGACCTTAAGTAAATTGTCTAATTCACGTATGTTGCCCGGCCAAGAATAGGCGCACAGCAAACTCATTAAGTTCGGGCAGATTGTCTGTTCGTCTTCGGCGTATTGACGATGAATGTGCTCGATTAAGGCGTGTTTATCTTGTCGGTGTTGCAGGCTTGGTAAGGTGAAGGCCAAGCCGTTTAGTCTGTAATACAGATCTTGTCGAAACTCTCCGGTTGCAACTAACTGCTCGAGGTTTTTATGCGTGGCAGCGATGATCTGACAATCGACTTGGTAGCTTTGGTTCGAACCCACAGGCACCACGGATTTGTCTTGCAGGACATGCAGCAATCGGCACTGAGCCTCTAATGGCATGTCGGCGATCTCATCTAGAAATAAAATGCCTTTATCCGCTTGGCGGATCTTGCCTTGGAATCCTTTGTGGCTTGCGCCAGTAAAAGCGCCCGGCGCGTAACCAAACAGTTCAGATTCGATAAGATCTTTCGGTAGCGCCCCGCAATTTACTGCTACTAAGGGTGAAGATTTACGCTGGCTTTGCTTGTGCAGTGCTTTAACAAATTCGCCTTTACCAACCCCTGTTTCACCTAGGATTAATAGGCTGATTCCTTTGTCGATAACCTTGTTGGCTTGCTGCCAAGCGTGTTCTATCTGTTGTTCGCCATGGTGCAAATCGCACGATGCTGAAATGGAACGCGTGCGCTTGGTCGTTGTTTGTTTGAGATGCTGTTTCTCAAACACAAAGGGCGTGTCTAATGAGGTTCGGTTGAAGAGAGTGTCGATGCACTCGCCGACGATTGAGGTTTGATCCAGCAGCTGAGAGGCAACTTGATTGTGCGCCACTACCTCGCCAGCTTCGTTCGCTATCACTATCCCTTGCCAACCACTGTGTAACAACGATTTTTCACACGCGAGATCGATTCGAGTGGTACCTTGCGGGATATGACTCAGTAGCTGGTTCTCAACAAGCTGAACCATATTTTGAACCAGTAATTGCACTGAGCTGTCGTGTTGCTGTTGTTCACTGGTGATGTCTAACACCCCAACCATTTGGCCTTGATGGTCGAACACAGGGCTTGCTGAGCAACTGATAAATCGATGCTGGTGGATGAAGTGTTGTTCGCCAATGATAGATACTGGCTTGGCTTCAACAATGGCGGTGCCAATCGCGTTGGTGCCTTTCAGTTGCTCCTGCCAGCACGCTCCTGAGCTGAGTGCAATTGATGTCAGTTTCTCCTTAAACCGCTCCTGTCCCCAACTTGCCAGAATGACGCCCTCAATATCGGTCAGAATCAAACGACTGTCAGTGCGTGCAAACATCTGATTAAACAAAGGTAGAGCATTACGTTCGACTATTTGAATTAAGCTCGAAGATTGGTGACGTCTCTGTTTAAGAATCGATTGTGGCAGGCGAATGTCTTCGGGAAGTCGTCTCTGTTTTAGACCCGCTTCTGTGCTGCGGTGCCAAGAGGATGAAAGCCAATCTGAGGTGTTTGCTTGTTGAAGGTGCATGACTGTTCCATGTCGTAACAGTGAGGGTGTACCAATTTGGAACAGTTGAACACTGGAGTGGTTTCCATACGTCCGTTCAATGCCAACTCACTTTGGGTTGTAAACGTTTGGTAATCATAGTTTTACAATTTATTAACAACAAGTTTTGAAGTTCTGGCGTGTGATTTGCGTTGTTACTGTTGTGAAGAAAACACGAAGTATCAGTGTTTTAAACAGAAAGCATAAACATGGTGGCTCTCTTCTTACGAGCTTTCTTCTCTCGAGATCTCTTCTCAAGGGAAGCCGCCATGCTAGCTCGACAACATAAGCTCAATAACGAATGAGCAACGACTAAAAATCAAAGAAGGATCTAACTATGATTTACGCACAGCCGGGTAGTGATAACGCAGTGGTTAACTTTAAAGCGCAATACGATAATTTTATCGGTGGCGAGTGGGTGAAGCCTGTCAGCGGCGAGTATTTTGATAACACTTCCCCAGTGAATGGTCAGGTGTATTGCCAAGTAGCACGTTCAACCGAGGCGGACATTAGCTTGGCACTTGATGCGGCGCATGCTGCTCGTGCAAGTTGGGCGGCGACTAGTGTGACAGAGCGTTCGAGCATCCTGCTTAAAATTGCTGATCGCATTGAAGCACACCTGGAAGAGATCGCAGTCGCTGAGACGTGGGAAAACGGCAAGCCAGTGCGTGAAACCTTAGCGGCAGATATTCCTTTGGTTGTCGATCACTTCCGTTACTTTGCGGGTTGTATTCGAGCGCAAGAAGGCAGCGCAGCCGAGCTCGATTCAAACACAGCAAGCTACCATTTCCCTGAGCCAATTGGTGTAGTAGGGCAGATCATTCCTTGGAACTTCCCAATTTTAATGGCGGCTTGGAAATTGGCACCCGCACTGGCTGCGGGTTGTTGTGTGGTGATGAAGCCAGCCGAGCAAACACCGACATCGATTTTGGTGATGATGGAGAAGATCGCCGATCTTCTACCTGCAGGTGTGGTCAACATCGTGAATGGTTTTGGTAGCGAAGCAGGCCAAGCGCTAGCAACCAGTGACCGCTTGGCTAAGTTGGCGTTTACTGGCTCGACAGAAGTAGGTCACCATATCTTGAAGTGTGCGGCTGAAAGCTTGATTCCATCAACCGTTGAACTGGGCGGTAAGTCTCCAAACATCTACTTCCCAGACATTTTTGATCATGAAGATGAGTACCTAGATAAGTGTGTCGAAGGCATGCTGCTCGCGTTCTTTAACCAAGGTGAAGTGTGTACCTGTCCATCACGTGTGTTGATCCACGAATCGGTCTATGACAAGTTCATTACCAAAGTGGTCGAGCGCGCTCAAACCATCAAGCAAGGTAACCCGTTAGACACTGACACTCAGGTTGGCGCACAAGCTTCTCAAGAGCAGTTCGATAAGATTCTGAGCTACCTAGAAATTGGTCGCCAAGAAGGCGCGAAAGTGCTAACTGGTGGTGAAATCGCTCAGCAGCCAGATGATCTGGGTAACGGTTACTACATCCAACCGACCATGCTCGAAGGCAATAACAAAATGCGCGTGTTCCAAGAAGAGATCTTCGGTCCTGTTATCGCGGTAACCACGTTTAAAGATGAAGCCGAAGCGTTGGAAATTGCCAACGATACCGAATATGGCTTGGGTGCTGGCGTTTGGACGCGTGATGCAAACCTCGCGTATCGCATGGGTCGCAACATTGAAGCGGGGCGTATTTGGGTGAACTGTTACCACGCTTACCCAGCACACGCGGCGTTTGGTGGTTACAAGAAGTCGGGCATCGGTCGTGAGACACACAAGATGATGCTCGATCACTACCAAAACACGAAGAACCTGCTGATCAGCTACGATACCAATCCGTTAGGCTTTTTCTAAACTAGGCTTTTCTAAAATAGACATGCTCTAAAGATAGCTTTCTGAATTAGAGAAAATGAACAACGCAGTCGGCTTAAGAAAAACAAAAAGTAAAAGCAAAACGCCCAATTCATCTGAGTTGGGCGTTTTTATATTTGAAGTATTCTAGCTTTTCGAAAAGAAGATTTCTGGCTTGTGAGTTGGGCCGTAGTTGCCTTCTAGCTGGGTAAGCTCTAATCCTTGTTTGCCAATCAAAGAACCAACCATTTGGCGGTTGAACGGGTAGTTTTCCGCATTGTTAATAAACTCTTCCACATCGACCCATTTTGCTTCTGCAATTTCATCGGTGTCTTGAATCGCAATCTCTTGAGTTTGAGCGATAAGATGGCAAACAAAGTAGAGGTTTGATTTGCCGAACTGATAGGGGTGTCTTGTCGCCATGCCAACCACAGACACGAACGTGGCTTCGATACCTGTCTCTTCTAATGTTTCTCGAACCACAGATTCTTCAATACCCTCGCCAAGCTCAATGTGGCCGCCAGGTAGTTTGTAGCCTGTCATGCCGTGCTCTTTGATCATCAGCACTTGGTTGTGTTCATTGGTGATCAACGCGCCTGCACCCAAGGTGTGGGTCGGGATGAAAGGCACAAACTCGACGATTTCGGATTTGTGGATCAGCGTAATCTCGTCTTCTAAGCAGTTGTGGAACACAAAGCCAAGTTCGGTCGCTACCGGAATGAGGTGTGAGAGCGAAATAGGCAGACTAATCCAAATAATGCCTTTGTTATTCTGCTTCGAAAATTGGGTTATCTCGCTAAGTTCGGCGTTGAATGAGTCAGCATCGTGAGGAGCGGTTGCTGGGTCAATGATGATGCCGTTAAATTTGTCGAGCGTAAATTCCACGGGTGATCCTTTATTGTTTTTGATTTATTGGGAGTCGAGCATAGGTGGAGCTTATAACATCTGTAGAGCTTATGACACCTGCATGGCTCGTGGGATCTGCTTTGCTTGTAAAGCTGGGGAGATAGAAACAAAAACTGCGCTTGGAAGCCAAAGCGCAGTTTTAAAGTAGGGTCTATTGGGATTCGACTCTAACGAATATAGTTTGCATTAATACTCACGTACCAGTGCTGAAGCTTGCCGTCCGATTTTTTGATCCACAAATCGTTGGTGTAGCTTTCGATCTTGCCGTTAACCGTTAGGCTAAATGTGTTCTCATCGAACTCACCAAGCTTTACGAACTGGTCGGTCGTAATCAAAAACGGGTCCATGTCATCCACGCCAACCACATCTGAAATCACATAGTAGTGATAAGTGAGTGGCTTGCTCGCATCATTTGGGTTACTGCGATACGCCACAAGCTTGAACGGTTCCGTTAATGGAACATCGAGCGTTTGCTTGTCCATGGTCGCTGGAATCGGGATAAACAGCCAAGCGGTAAACAGACCGCTCAGTAAAACCATCAGGAAGAAAAGAGTCTTAATTGCTTTCATAGCAACCTTCAAAATATGGGGGATGTTAATGGGGCTATGGTAACAGGTTTGATTTGTTGATTGTAAGAGTATGAATAAGTGAAGGCGACACCACTCTGTTAGGAAACTTGAACAAGTTGACGCACTGTTCATAATTTATGTTTCAGACGCTTTCTATCAAAAAGCGTCTGGATAAATTAGTGAGCGTGGCCTTGTGATAGGTTGATCAACATGACGCCTGCGGCAACAAGCCCCATGCCAATCCAAACTTTAGTGTCCAGATGTTGGCTGTAAACGAAGGTCGAGATTAAGCTCACTGTCAAAATCGCTAATCCTGCCCATAGAGAGTGCACGACACCAACTGGCATCCCCTTCATCGCTTGGCTCAAAAATAGAAACGCTGCCAAGTGCCCTGAGATAACCAGTAACGCTGGGACTGGTTTAGACAAACTAAATCCATCGGTGGCTTTAAGTGCAACGTGAGAAAGTGCTTCAGCCATTACGCCCATCATCAAGAAAAACCAGCTCATATTCGTACCTTTGTCGTTATGTTATTTGTGTTGGTATAAGGGAGTTTAAAAGTGCTAATCGTTGTTTAAGGTTGCTGAAGCCAAACAGCAGGCACAAAAAAGCCCGCACCTCACGCTTTTGCAAGGTGTGGGCTAAATAGGTGTCTTTACTTGTTTAGGTAAGCAGCGTGGAACTCAATGTGCTCATCAATAAAGCTAGAGATGAAGTAGTAGCTGTGGTCGTAACCTGGCTGCATACGTAGCTCTAAATCGGCATTGGTTACCTTAGCCGCTTCAACTAATTGCTCAGGTTTTAGCTGCTCAATCAGGAAGTTGTCCGCTTCGCCTTGGTCAACCAACATTGGCAGCTTAGTGCCTTTGGTTTTGAGAAGCTCAGAGGCATCATAGTGTTTCCACTCTTCAATATCTAAGCCCAAGTATTGGTTGAATGCTTTTTGTCCCCAAGGGCATTGCATTGGGTTGGTGATTGGGCTGAATGCCGAGATAGAACGGTAGCTATCTTCGTTCTTGATACCAATCGTTAAGGCACCGTGTCCGCCCATGCTGTGACCAGAAATCGACTTCACTGAAGTCACAGGGAAGAAAGACTCAATCAAGGCTGGAAGCTCTGTTACCACGTAATCGTACATATGGTAATGGCTGTCCCATGGTGCTTGAGTGGCATTTACATAGAAGCCTGCACCTTGGCCGAGATCGTAGCTTTCATTGTCGGCAACACCTTCACCACGTGGGCTAGTGTCTGGGGCAACAATGGCAATACCTTGCTCAGCCGCGGCTTTGAATGCGCCGGCTTTTTGCATGAAGTTTTCGTCAGTACAGGTTAAGCCTGATAACCAATACAAAACAGGAACTGGGTTTTCTTTGCTTGCGTTAGGTGGCAAGAAAATCGCAAAACGCATGTTGCAGTCAAGCGTTGCAGAAAAGTGGGTGTATTGTTTGTGCCAACCACCAGCAACCTTTGCTTGGCTAATGTTTTCGATTGTCATCTATTGTGCTCCGTTAGGTTGATGGTTTCGGAATTAATGTATTTGATTTTCTATAGCTTAAACTAGAGGTTTCACCACCCACCGGGCAGGAGGTGATGAAGACAGTTTCGCTCTGATGTTTAACTCAGAACTGTGGTCTCGACACCTAAGTATAGAGACCAAGGAGAATTACTTATCCATGTGTAGAACAGTACGGATAGATTCACCTTTGTGCATTAGGTCGAATGCTTCGTTTACGTCTTGCAGACCCATAGTGTGAGTGATGAACTCTTGAAGACCAAACTCACCCGCCATGTAACGGTTTACGATTTCTGGAAGCTCAGAGCGGCCTTTAACACCACCGAAAGCAGAACCACGCCATACACGACCAGTCACTAGTTGGAATGGACGAGTTGAGATCTCTTGGCCTGCACCTGCAACACCAATGATTACTGATTCGCCCCAACCTTTGTGACAGCACTCAAGTGCTTGACGCATCACGTTTACGTTACCGATACACTCGAACGAGTACTCAACACCGCCGTCTGTCATCTCAACGATAACGTCTTGGATTGGCTTGTCGAATTTAGTTGGGTTGATGCAGTCAGTCGCGCCAAGCTGTTTTGCTAGCTCGAATTTGCTCTCGTTGATATCTACACCGATGATGCGGTCAGCACCAGCCATACGAGCACCAATGATTGCAGAAAGACCG
Organism: Vibrio pomeroyi; assembly: GCA_041879425.1. Classification (NCBI taxonomy): domain Bacteria; kingdom Pseudomonadati; phylum Pseudomonadota; class Gammaproteobacteria; order Vibrionales; family Vibrionaceae; genus Vibrio; species Vibrio pomeroyi. The sequence goes on from CP090855.1 coordinate 1,488,963, forward strand.
ATACCACCTAGGCCGAATACAGCAACGTTGTCGCCTTTTTCAACTTTAGCTGTGTTCAGTACAGCGCCCATACCCGTTGTTACCCCACAACCTAGAAGACAAACTTCTTCAAGTGGTGCTTCTTTGCTTACTTTCGCTAGAGAGATTTCTGGAAGTACTGTGTACTCAGAGAAAGTAGAGCAACCCATGTAATGGAAAATTGTTTCGCCATTGATAGAGAAGCGGCTTGTACCGTCTGGCATTAGGCCTTTACCTTGCGTTTCACGAACCGCTTGGCATAGGTTAGTTTTACCAGATTTACAGAACTTACATTCGCCACATTCAGCTGTGTAAAGTGGGATAACGTGGTCGCCAATCTCAACACTTGTAACGCCTTCGCCGATCATCTCAACGATACCGCCACCTTCGTGACCAAGAATAGAAGGGAAGATACCTTCTGGATCGTCACCTGATAATGTGAATGCGTCAGTGTGACAAACACCAGTAGCAACGATGCGAACTAGAACCTCACCAGCTTTAGGAAGTTGTACATCAACTTCTTCCATTTTTAGTGGCTCGCCAGCTGCCCATGCAACCATTGCTTTTGATTTGATATGAGTTTGACCAGGTTTAATTTCGATTGTCATTGGATGTTTCCTATATATGTCAGTACTGCGGATAACCGTGCAATTAAATTCAACCCGTTAAGCGTAGTTGAGCTTAATTGTTTCCGCTCTCTCGTTTTGTTGGAGCTAGTATAGGTGCGAGTGCGAGTTTTGATAATACCCTGAAATTGAAAATTATTATTACATATATGTAATAATTGGTGTTGGGGGTCTGCCCGACTTAGTGGTCGTAAACCTTGAGACCAACAAGCCACTTTTAGGAAAGGAGTGACATTCTTGAACCGCTGGGATGCATTGCTACCATTGATGTTCGGTCGCTCGATGTGTGATGGTTTGTATACTTACATCTGATTTATATTATGAAATCATTGATGCTTGTAATGTCAATTAACTAATTGAATTTTAAGGATTGAAGCAAGGTCGCATAAGCACTCTATATGCGACGTTTTGTAAGATATCAGAAACAATAGTGTCATTTTTCTCACCTAATCTCCTCGCCAAATTTTGAGTTCTAACTTTTTGGGAAGAGAAAATGAAAAAGAGTACATTGACCGTACTGTCAGGCTTGATAGCAGCCACGCTGGTTGGTTGTAATTCAAGTTCACCAAGTGACGACGACGGAAATCTAGAGAGCGCAGTACAAGTTGCGTTCATGCCAGATATCCATTTCCATGATGTTTACGGTGATTTTCAGGACGGCTCGTTCGCAGGGTTGCCGAATGCAATCAGTGGTAAGAATGCAACGATCAGAACGATGGAGTCGCAGATGAACTCTACTCGTCTGTTCAATGAAAACTACTTTGCGATGATCGCAGCGCTTGATGATGTGGTTGAGCGTGGCGTGAAATACGTAGCCCTGCCGGGTGACTTCAGTGACGACGGCCAGCCGATTCATATGCGTGGCTTAGTTAGCATTTTTGATCACTATCGCGACACGTACGGCCTTGAGTTTTTCGCAGCCCCAGGCAACCACGATCCAGTGCGTCCATTTACAATCCCAGCAGGTAAATCTGATTACCTAGGCGAAGGTGGTAAGAATCAGCGTATCTATAGCCGCGGTAAAGAAGAGTGTGTTGGCTATGAAGGAGAGTGGACAACCATTCCCGGTGAAGACGACAACCTAGCAACCATATGCACTGAAGAAGTACGTGAATGGGGCTATGAAGAGATCATGAGTATCCTTGGCACTCACGGCTTCTACCCTCAACAAGATTACCTCTACTTTGAAACCCCTTACAGCAGCGAACAAGCTCGTACTAACTACAGCTATGACTTAGCTAAAGGAGAAGCGGCGTTTGATAAGCGCATGTACGAGATCTGTTACGAAGGTACGGGCGGCAGTTACAAAGAGAGTGGTTACTCAAGCTGTTCTGAAGTGCCTGATACAAGCTATTTAGTCGAGCCAGTAAAAGGGTTGTGGTTGTTGGCAATCGACGCGAATGTTTATCGACCTAAAGAAAACTCATCTGATAGCTCTGTAGAAGGAAACACGTTCGATGGTTCAAGCAGCGCTGGCTACAACATGATGCTGACTCACAAAGAACATGTGATCGATTGGATCTCTGATGTGGTAAAAGCGGCGAAAGAGCAGAACAAGACGCTTGTTTCCTTCTCGCACTTCCCAATGACCGACTTCTACAACGGTGCCTCTGAAGAGATCGAAGACTTGTTTGGTGAAGGAAGCCATCAACTGGCTCGTGAACCAGATGACAATACCAGCCGAGCATTAGCTGCTACTGGCCTAAATATCCACGTTGGTGGCCACATGCACTTTAACGATACGGGTAAGAAGAGCTTCAATATCGATGGCGTACAGCACACACTCTTCAATATTCAAGCACCATCGCTAGCGGGTTACATTCCTGCGTACAAGCTGCTGAACATTCGCCCTGATAACCAAATCGAAGTCGAAACCGTAGTGATCGATCAAGTCGAACGTTACAACGAACTGTTTAGCCACTATGCAGAAGAGCATGAATACCTTACTCAAGCTGCGAATGGAGATCCTGATGCAGAAGCTAAGATTTGGAACAAAGAGATTCTAGATTCAGAGAGCTACTACGAACTCACCGACTGGCATATCCGTGAACTAACGCGTCTGCGATTCCTTCCGGATGACTGGCCGCTAGAAATGCGCGCTATGATCATGGAAATGAATGGTGAAGAGATGATGATCATGTCTCAGCTAGAAACTAATTTCACGGTCTGTCAGCTAGCCAATGAACTTGGCTATGATGTAGGTACTTGCGTTGAAAATGGTGTTGATGACTACGAACAGTTTCAACGCGATTGGGAGACGGCTAAGGTTGTTGCTGAAAAGTTGGCTTCTTTAGAAGGACTAGAATTAGCTGATTTTGCTGAGTGGAGCGGTGAGCTACTAGCGACAGATTTCTACCGACTGCGTAATGCAGACGAACTGGCATTCCGTGATATTGGTGAAACACAGCTTCGCCAATATGAACTGCTAAGCCGCGAGCTTGCCGAGTTTGACGGCACCGTGGACTCTGAACTGGGTGACCTTGGCCAATATACAGTAGGCGAGGTATTCCGCTCTCGTTTTGGCAGCTTGTTCGTGATTCTTGAGAAATTCGCAACAGGCCAAGCGAGTGATCACTTTTTGATTGATATCGAACAACAAACCCTGACGGATCTGAAAGGTGAAGTTAAGCGCGATATTTTAAGAGACTCTATATCAGCAAACTAAGCGTTATGGATTTGTTTTTAAAAGAATAAGCGTCTTATCGCTCGATTGAAAAGAGCCTGTTAACCATGAGTTAGTGGGCTCTTTTATTTTGCACGAGAATGAGTCGTCTTAGACCTATTCATGGGGTTTTCTGGTTAAGAATTTTTAGGGTACGTCATAATAATTGCTTACTGCAAATCGCATGAATTGGAAATAAAACTACAATATTCTGAGCGCCGTATTTTATTGTTGTGGACTCAAACATGCTTTTATCTCTCCCACCTCCAGTGATGCTGTCACTCGCCATCGTGCTTGAAGTTGTCGCAACTTCTCTATTACCTAAAACGCAGCAATTTACTTCTTTACCGGCCACTGCCGCAGTATTGGCTAGCTACGGTTGTGCCTTTTATTTGTTGTCTCTCACAGTGCAAACCATGTCTTTAGGCGTGGCGTATGCGGTTTGGTGTGGGGCAGGGATCGTGCTAGTCGCAGCTTTGTCTTGGCTAGTCTACGGGCAAAAGCTCGATATCTTCGCGATCATTGGCATCGCTTTGATTCTGGCAGGTGTGGTGATTATCAACCTGTTTTCGACGTCGGTTAGTCATTAGGAGGTCTAGCTCGTTTCTGCCCCTTTTCCAGTTAGCTCTTCTACTCATTCACATTCTGTTAATGTACATCCCCCATATCAAATGTTATCCGATTTTAACATCCCTAGAAATTATGGTTTACTGAATAGTCCGATATCTAGACTGGAATGCTACTTGTTGGTTATTAATTGGGGTGTTGTATAGAATCTAAAATTATCTGGACGTAAAATGCAGAGAATAGCTGTACAGAAAGAAATTTATGCAAAAGGCGAAAATCAATTGAATCAACCTATTTTATACATATTTTCGGGTCTTCCAGCTACAGGAAAATCGACACTGGCGAAGTTGTTAGCAGAGAAAATGGGGGCGATGTACGTTCGCATTGATACTGTAGAGCAAGGGCTTAGAGATCTTTGTTGCTTCAAAGTTGAAGGGGAAGGTTATCGTTTAAGTTACCGAATTATTAAAGATAATTTAGAGCTTGGTATTAGCTGCATTTCTGACTCTTGTAACCCTATTGAGCTAACGAGAAACGAGTGGCAAGAGGTCGCGGAAAGTGTTGGTACTAGGTTCGTCAATATTGAAGTTAGTTGCTCTGATAGTGATGAGCATGAAAGAAGGGTCAACGCTCGACAAAGTGAAGTAGAAAGCCTAAAGCTACCTGATTGGCAACAAGTAGAGAACCGTCACTATGAGGAATGGAAAACAGAAGTTATTAAAATCGACACTTCAGGTAAGAATATCGAAACATCCTTTATAGAACTAACTGAAAAGTTGGGCGTTTAATACTCTGGTGCAGTGACATATTGAAAATCAAAAATGCCCTATTGTGTATAGAGTGATTATTCATCCTGGTTTCATTAATCTGTCTTTGAATATGTCATTTATAATGAATAGATATGTGCTTAGTTGATTAACTGTCAGATTAAGCTACGTCTGCTGTGACTGATTTAGTTACTATTAAGACTTCTGTTCATAGTATGTCACTTATTAGGACAAGATATATTTCAAACGATGCCACAGGCGGCCGTCAATTGCAGATAATCCTAATGCTATTAATGCCATTCCCAAAACATGAATGAGTTCGAGAGATTCGTTAAGAAATAGCCAGCCAAGGAGAACAGCAGACACTGGTACGAGTAATGTGACCAGCAATACGTTTGTTGCGCCTGCAAGTTCAAGAATTTCGAAATAAAGAACATACGCTATCGCAGTGGACGCAACTGCAAGTCCTAATATAGCTATCCATGTGCTCGTGTGTACCTCGCTCACATCGATAGTACCGTCAACAAATAACGAAATCGGCAACAAAATAAGCGTTGAAGCTGTTACCTGTCCTGCCGCCGTAATTACAGGGTTTGCCCCCAATGATTTGAATCTACGTCCATATACTCCCGCAAATGCATAAGATATGGCTGCGCCAACAATGGCAAGTTGTGCTAACAAATTACTATCTCTACCTAACGTGGGTACGCCTATCATTACCGCTACACCCACGAAGCCGAGAGCAACACCGACTAGTTTTAACGGCGTTGGCCGCTCATCAGGCAATAGAATTCCTGCTACCACTATGGTGAATATCGGTGTTGCGGCATTCAGAATCGAGGCCAGGCCTGATGCAATCTGCGTTTGCCCCCATACAATCAGAACAAAAGGGATAACGTTGTTCAGCAATCCCATCCCTAAGAATGCCCCCCAGACTTTTATACTTTTTGGCGGGCGTAAGCCAAGCATCAAAGCTATCCCCCATAGTGTAAATGCCGCAATTCCTACTCTAAGTGTCACTATGGTTAATGGAGGAAGGTCATAGACCGCTACGCCCACAAAGAAGAAAGAGCCGCCCCATAATATGGAGAGTAAAATGAGCATGCCCCATACTTTTGTGTTCATAGAATGAATAGCCGACGTCATAATAATAAGCCTCAAATTAAGTCAATACGTTTTAACTTAGAGAATACGGGATTGGCTTGACATGAGTAAAATGACTAATAATATATGTACATATGAAAAAATATAATATCAATGTAAAAATGCTTAAAGTTCTGGTGTCACTTAGAGATACAGGAAGCGTTAGTCGCACTGCCGAGCAACTGCATGTTACTCAATCTGCCATTAGCCATACTGTAAAGGCTTTAGAAAGTACTCTAGATACACAGATTCTGGTAAGGGAAGCTCGGGGTGTTACCTTAACAGCGGCAGGCAAGAGTGCGAGTGAATCGGCGAATGTGGCTCTTTCGGCCATCAATGATATTTTACAGTTAGCGACGACCGTTGTTTCGGGCACGATTCAAGTAGCAACAGTGAATAGTGTCTCTCGAGCTATTCTTCCAGAAGTTTTGGTTCACACACGTCGAAATTATCCAAATATTGAAGTTAAGCTCTTAATAGGGACAGATCAGGAAGTCGAGCAGTGGGTTAAAAGTGGGATTGCTGATATTGGCATAGCCTACAATCTGCAAGCCAAAAGTAGTGAGTTACTAATTGAAGATCAGTTTTATCTTATTCAAGAACGAGGGAAATCTTCAAGCACAAACCTAGCATTATCTGATCTATGTGACAAAGGCTTTGTCATGTCTTCATCTGGCTGTGAGCCGTTTATACAACAAATCTTTGAGCAGTCAAATCAAGAACTCAACGTCAAAGCAACGGTGTCTGATATCGGCGCCTTGTTTTCTATTGTTTCTTCAGGCTACGGAGTATCGCTTGTCCCTGGGCTAGCTTTTCCTAATGATTGGAATAAGCAGGTGATGCGACAACCAATGACACCTTTCTTAGGTTGCTCATTAAGAATGATGTCTCCAGAGACGAGTGCGTCAAACGAAGCTGTTCAAGTTATATTGGGGTACATCAGAGAGGTTTCTAAATCTATCAAGATGACCTCTTAAGCAAATTATAATTGGTTGATATCGAGAGAAATTAATTTATAAACACCAAAATTTGTTGTTCATGAGCTTTAACAAGCTGCACATAGAGTTACCAACTATCGTTTTTTAAGCTCAAAAAGGTTATCAGAATGATAAATATGAACGCCCTCACCGAAGCAGCGAACAAGCTTTTGTTTTTGTCCAAAGGTTAGCTAAATGGCATCGATAACAAACGCATTTTGTCCAGAGGCTTTATAGACCTGAAATTTTACTCGTGGCACTTTTCTCAAAAAGTGCCAGCTAGCTCAGATCTACCCCAAAACGAGTTAACTCATTGTCTGTGACGCAGTCAAACGCAGACTTTCTCGCTTACAAATTATCATCCATTCCACTCAAATATTGCCATTCTTTGCAGTGCTTAAAAACTGGACAGGCATACAGTTGTATTGAAATTATGACGATTTTTATCCTAACTTTGTGCGCGTTTTCACATTCCAATATGAATAAATATTCTTAAAATCATGTGATTATAAAACCTATGGGTTAGATAATAGGCTTGAAAAACGCTTATGCGCACTAATAAACTGTTAGATTTAATGATTAGGGTATAGAGTCCTCAGAATGGAAAAAGACAAAAAAACTGCTCTAGAACGAATTGACCAAATCTTGGAACCTCAGCGGAAGTGGCAAGAACAAATTGATAGGCTCTTGGCGCCGCAACGTCGTCTTCAAGAGCAGTTGGAGCAATATCTTGCGCCCCAGCGTGCGCTACAAGAGCAAATGGAGATATATCTGGCTCCACAACGTGCGCTAAAAGAACAGATGGAAAAATATTTGGCTCCACAACGTGCGCTGCAAGAACAGATGGAAAAATATCTGGCTCCACAACGTGCGCTGCAAGAGCAGATGGAGAAATATCTGGCTCCACAACGTGCGCTGCAAGAGCAAATGGAGAAATACCTAACGCCACATAGTCTGCAGCACAAGCAAATAGAGAAATATTTAAACCCTTTGAGTGATTACCTATCCAGTACACTCATGAGTCAGATTGCTGTTAGTGATCATGGGATGATTACGGTTTCAAATGATGTGGTTGATCCAGAGATAATTAGTGAAAGTATTACTAGCCTTGAAGGGGGTTTTTCTAGTACTGACGATTTTTTAGAGCATTTATTCGGCTTGCTGGGGAGGCTTTCTGAAAGAGCCAGAACAGTATTCATATATCTTATTTTTCCCTACATACTCGCTATTGTGGCAAATATTACAACCCCAATTTATGAGGAGTGGTGGAAGGAGTATACGCAGCTCGACCAACGGTCTGCAAAAAAGGAAATTATTCGAGAAGCAAATGATATTTACAGCCACCAAGAGCTTAAAGATTTTCGCTTCGTGCATGCAACAATACTAAATGTCCGAGAATTAGGAAGTATAAATTCTGCAATTATAGGCGAGCTGCATTTCGGCAAAACTGTAAGACTGATTAGCAAATCTAAAAGTTGGTCTTTTGTAGAATATCAAGACACTGGCTTGATAACTCAGGGTTGGGTTTTTTCAAGATACTTGCGAAAATTTGAGAGATGAAATCTAACAAGTCAAAGCACTCAGATGTCGCTTCGCTACATGACAGCAATTTTATTGGCTCCTCAAAACCACCGCCTAGGGCGGTGGTGATTGTTCCTTGAGGCTATAGCCTGAAGAAGTGCCCATGTTAGAAGTAACCTCTTATTCACCACAAGTAAGAGGAAACAACCACATGGGCGATTACAGAAGTTCATCACATGTCTATTGGCGTTGCAAATACCATATAGTTTGGACTCCAAAGTACAGATATAAGATTTTGAAAGATAAGGTAGGAAAGGAGCTTTATCGTTCAATCTATATTTTGTGCAATATGAAAGACTGCGAAGTTTTAGAATTAAACGTTCAACCAGATCATGTTCATCTTGTTGTCATTATTCCTCCCAAGTTATCAGTATCGAGTTTGTTAGGAGTTTTAAAAGGCCGAACAGCAATTCGACTTTTCAATAGATTCCCACATATACGTAAGAAATTATGGGGAAATCACTTTTGGGCTAGAGGGTATTTTGTAGATACGGTCGGTGTGAATGAAGAAGTCATTCGGCGATATGTACGACACCAATATAAGCAGGACATAGAGTATGAACAACAATTACAGTTATTGAAGAACTGATAGCGCGGACGCCCCCTTTTAGGGGGTTATAAAGCAAAACCGCCTTCTAAGAAGGCGGATATTTTTTTTCCCAAGCCAAAGGCGAAAGCAACAACCGATTAGCTATTCGTACTATCGATACTTAGTGAGGAGATGGGCTTCTAATCTGGGGTTGGATCCTAACTTGTATGGCACTCACTCGATGAGGCGAACAAAAGCGACGTTAGTCTACGCAAAAACGAAAAATATCCGAGCGGTGCAGCTACTACTTGGTCATACCAAGGTAGATAATACAATCCGCTATCTTGGGGTTGAATTAGAAGATGCATTGTTGCTTTCAGAAGGTACTGAGTGTTAATCGAAAAGGAACCTAATACTTAGGTGTTTCAATTGCCATTACGCTGAAAGTTGTTACCCATTCACCTCTACACTTGATTATTTTCAATACTTTAAGTGCAAATACTACTAATCTGTCCAAGGTTTAGAGGACCTTGAACAGATTAGGTATATACAGTCTTAAATTAAATCTTGGAATGTGCGTTTTTTTTCTTTGACTTGTAAGCTTTCATTGAAATTTTCAACACAAGTTGTTCTTGTTTAGTTGAAATGACTTGCTTAGTTAAAGCTTTGTGGTGTAGGTCCGTGATAAAGTTTTTTTCCCAAGGCGTAAGACGGTCAAACTTCAATAAAATAATGTCATTGAGTACATTGAACAACTCGTATTGGCTTTTATCCATTCGACTGCTAAGCATTCAATTAGAGCAGTTAGCTAGAGAAATGACGTTAAGGCTTTCTACTTTCTCATTTTTTCCTAAGGTAATGATTCGATAAGAGATCCCACTCTCTAATAGTGGCCTTATTTCGATGTTATCACAAAAACTAACGGCGACTTTTTCTACTAAGCTGTCCATATTCAACGTTTTCTTTTTTACGAAAACAAGAGTGACACTATTGCCTTCTGACTGTGCATTTACGAGTGTGATTAAGCCTAACTCTTGTGGCAGTTGGCTTGAGATAACCGTCGCTCTATAATCGGCAAGCCCACTAGATTTCATTGGGCTTATCTGACAACCGTTAAGCATGACACTGACGGAAATAATTACGGCTGTTCTTAGCATTATGCGTTCCTTCTTGCTTTCTTCTCCCTTTAGGTGCCTTAAAATATTTATTGATATAACGTGAAGACATAGAAGATAAGAGCGCACTGTAATCTAAACCGAATGTGACTTTTTCCCCTACAAATAGTGGTTTTTGTGAGGATTCAAGGACAAGATGATCACTGGTTGAAGACATGATCTTAATCCCATTCGGAGCCTTAAGCCCGCTGACACAAACATCTTGGCGGCCTAATGCTACAATAGCTTGTGAGACCTCCCCTCTATCTTGAAGGCTTTCTTTTTCACCAAAAGCATTTAACCCCCGACTCCCCCAAGGCAAAGTCGGTTTAGTCTTGGATTCAATCACTTCAGCGGTCAAAGAAACCGCATCCGTATGTAAGCCTTTGATATTTTCGTGCTCTAAAGGCTCACAGCCTAAAAAAATGGCTTCTCCTATACGAAGGTTATTTACTCGAGTTAAGCCTGTTCTCTGAAGAGCCCAGTTAACTGAAGCAGAATTACCCCCTGAAATAATTTCTAGACTGATCCCAAATGTAGCTTCAATTCCATCGGCAAGATCAGAAAGAACATTCATATTTTGCTCATCTGGAGCGACACCATACCGACAGGCTAAATTCGTACCAATTCCTTTTATCGTAATGTTCGGTAAAGAAACAATCTCACGGATAAAATCAATCACATGATTAGGCATCACACCTTCTCTTAGATCGCCAAGCTCAACCATAATAATAATATCGTGACAGCAATTTTGTTGTTCCGCTGCATGTGAAAGCCCCTGAATCACTTCAACTTCAGAGTTTAAACTCATATCACTGTATTTTATTACGCTCGCCACTTGACTGAGCATGGGTGTACGTATCAGCATTTTAGGGATAGCAATGCCAGATTCAGTCATCTTTTGAAGATTTTCGATTCTTGAATCGGCTAACATTTTTGCGCCAGCATCAATAAGAACTTGTGCGATGATAGGGTGGCCGAGGAAGGCTTTTGTTACAGGCGTAACGGATATAT